>JACCRS010000227.1 GCA_013813435.1 Gemmatimonadales bacterium | reverse complement strand
GACCGTCTGCGTCACGACTGCGGTGGCGCCCTCGTTGTCCGTCACGGTTAGCGTGACAGTGAAGTCAGTGGGGGCGGTAACGGTGTAACTGTGCGACGGATGATTCACATCGGAAGTAGCGCCATCGCCGAAGCTCCATTCATAGGTGGCGATGGTGCCCGGGGCCTCGTCAGTGCTGGTGCTGGTGAAGGTGCAGTCCACCGCATTACAGGCGTGGGTGAAGCCCGCCGTTGGTGGCGTGTTGACCGGGGGAATCACAGGGGCAGGAGCGATGGTTATGGTGCTGGTCTTCGTGTGGCTCAATCCCTCAGCATCATGTACAGTCAGGCTTACGTTGAAGTCGGCGGCAGTCTCATAGGTGAACGATGCATTCGCCGTGTTCCCGTCAGCGTTGCTGTCGCCGTCGAAATCCCAGCTATGCTCCGTTACCTCTTGGTCATCAGTGCTGGTACTGGAAAAGTTACAGGCCACGTTGATTTTGCATGCCGGCACAGCGAAGTTCGCCACCGGAGCTGTGTTATCGGGCGGGGGGGTGCCGCCGCCGTCACTACACGCCGAGGCCAGCACCAGCGTTCCGGTTACCACAGCCAGCATACCGATTGATCGCATAGGTTCATCCCAGCTGAGAGCGACAGAGTGCCTAGGGGAGCCGTCGGGAACGATGCGCGTGACCTCGCACCACGCCTTGCCCGGCGCATGCGCCAGAGCCGTGCCAATCGCTGGCGGCGTTTCGCACACCCCCCGTGTCGGCCGCGCAACGATTGATGCTATATGAACCTAGCCCACCGACCGGGGAAGCATTATACCGGTGCGACAGATCCACAACTGTGGCGACCGGCACCAGCACTGTCGTGGGCTCCAGCCCTTCATTAAAGAGCACAGGTTACTGGCCTCGAAACTGGGATTTCGAGGGGTGGCAACACGACCAGAGTTAGATCTGGGAAAGCTTGGCGCCCAGGCGCTTAGGTGCTACCAGCAGATAGGCGTCGCGCAGCAAGTCGCCCAGGTGATCCCAGGCCGCTCCATCCAGCCACACTCCAACCCAACCGCTCGGACCCACATACGGCGGGACGAAGAAACGCTTCGGCTCGGCCTCGACCATCATTGCCTGGTTCATGCGCGTAGCCTTGCACCACACCGCGGACCGGCCGGCACCATGGTGGTTTCCCGAAGAAGCGTACATGGCGAATAGTTTGTTGCGCACCCGGAATGTTGGCTCGCCCCAGGCTTCGACTTCGTGCGCCTCGGGTAATGCGAGGCAGAGCTTGCGCAGGCGGATCAGCGGGCGGGGTGCCATTCAGCAGGTCTCGACGGGGAGATGGACACCGGCAGAATGGCACAGACAACGGGCGAGCAGGCTTCCAGGAACGCACGACCCCTAAAAAGGATCAGGCCAGCGGACCCTTGCCCAGGAACTGGATGAGGGTGGCGTCTGGTGTTCGACTGTTGAAGTGAGTCTCACTGATGTTGGCCATGCCGCGCTGCCCGTTGTCGAGCGTCAACCAGATCCGCTCGCTCGGCAGGAAGCCGTCGGCAGTACGGGACATGAACTCTCCATGCCAGGACTGGCGGCCGGAGCTCGAGTCGGTGACCGTGACCCGTACGTCAACTTCCGCCAGTGCCTGCCGATTCGACCGCTCGATGGTTGCCTTTACGGATTGCATGCGCGCCTGCTTTCTCTCTGGTGGGTGTTACTCCTCGAGCGCGATTTCGTCGGCCGGACTTTCCACCGAGGTGTCTTCGGCCGTGGCCTTCGTCCGCTCGAGCTTCCGCTGTGCCTTCTCTTCCTTCTGGCGCTGCTTGGTGAGTTCCTTTTGACGCTTCTCGAATCCGTAATTTCGCTTTGGCAAGAATGCTCCAGGTGAAGCCATCCGGCCGGTGAGACGCCCGGAAGCTGAGGATTACCGCGTGGCTGGGCGATCGACTCTGGCTAGAACGCTACCACTCGAGGAGACCGTCTTCCTCCAGAAAGGCGGCAACCACGACCAGCGATGGGAAGCTCGGTGCTTCCTTGAAGGCTCGCGCAGCGTCTCGCAAAGCGGGCGAGGCATGCTGTCCACTCCGGAGACGAAATTGACGATGAGTGATAGCCAGCTCGTTGAACACCCGGCGCAGGGAGCTTGCCTCCCGTGCGTGAAGCGGTGTTTGCGACGCCGAACCTTGAGCTTGATCGGTTCTTGGCTGCCGGGGGCGCTTACCCCGTGGGCGCGACGCGCGCGCCCTCTGATCCAGAGCAAGGCCGACTTCAGCCACGCGTGCCTGGACGCGCTCGGCCAATGGGTGTAAGCCGTTGGACGACGTCGAACCTGACTGGGCGGGGGTCTTTTTGGGCATGAGGTCCTGCCAGAGAGGGGACTACCTATTATGGAGCAGCTTAAGCAGGAAGAAACTTAACCTCATTGACGCTCATTCAGGAGTGCGTACAGGCAAGTCGCTGCCACACCACGCGATGCAGAGGGCCGTCGACCGAATTATTGCATGCTTGGTCAAC
Source organism: Gemmatimonadales bacterium (assembly GCA_013813435.1). Taxonomy (GTDB): domain Bacteria; phylum Gemmatimonadota; class Gemmatimonadetes; order Gemmatimonadales; family GWC2-71-9; genus CAVVWJ01. The sequence goes on along the minus strand of JACCRS010000227.1, from coordinate 1,005 downwards.
AGGACGGCGGGGAGTCGAGCTGGACTGGAACGGACCCGTCAGGTAGTGAGCCCGCATTCAACTCATCAGGCCGGTCCATAGTTATGTATGCGGCAACCCGACCCTCCTGGCAACGAAGCAGAATCATCGGCTGGTTTTCGTTATCCAGGGAGCCGGATGGTAGCGGGCCTGCCGAGCATCCAATTCCGAGCAGAAGACAAAGCATCAGCCAGGCGCGAGCCACAATCCCCTCCGATAGAGTTCCAATGTGAAGCCGCCTCGGGACAACCAGTAGGTAACCTGGCTGTGCCGAGGCGGGGTGCTGGTCTGCGTTTTCTAGTTGCCGGTCGGAAGCGCCGTCAGCGTCAACACGAGGTCGTCGAAGTCCTGGTCTACGCCATCCTCATAGGTAAGAACCCATTCAGGGTAGTTCCCGCTCACCCGCAGCTGCGGCGGATTGTTCAGCAGCGGGGCGGCTACCTCAGCGCTGATTTCGGTGCCCGCGGGAAAGGCGGCGGCGAACACCAGCTGCTTGCCGGCCTGTTCGAAACAGCCGTCATTGGTCAGCGTTCCGTTCACCGGAGCCGTAATGCGGAAGAGATTGCCGTGTGCTTCGCAGCTGCTGCTGTTCAGAACGACTTTGAAGCCCGCTTCCTGCTCGAGCCTCAGCGTGCAGGCGACAAAACCGCCCGGAGCCGAGCCATCCACGCAGGAGAGCGAAGTGACCGCCGGCAATGTGGCCACAGCCTGGTGAGAAACAATAGACGTATCGCCTTCCTCATCAGTGACGGTCAGGCTCACACTGTAGGAGCCCGCGCCGCTGTAGGTATGGACCGGGTGCCGCTCGGAAGACGAGCCCTGGTCGCCAAACGACCAGCTCCAGCCGGCTACCCGAAGGTCGTCGGTGCTCGAGTCAGTAAAGTCGCACCGGAGCGCGGCGCACCTGAGTGAGAACTTCGCGTTGGGAGCCTCGTTCTCCGGCTCGATCCTGTTGGAGCCGGAATCCTTGCAGGCCGTGACCAGGCC
>JACCRS010000216.1 GCA_013813435.1 Gemmatimonadales bacterium | reverse complement strand
TCACGCGCATAGCGAATGAGGGTGTTGGCATCCACGTACAGCTGAGGAAAGGGCTCGCCTTTCCGGCCCTCGTACTCGATCTGGAAATGCAACTCACCTACATAGCGTCCATCGGCGCGCTCGAGCGTTCCAGTCCGGCCAGCCTCGGCGTCCAGGCGGGTTCGCACGTCGGTCGAGTCAGCCAGTACCTGCCCACCACGACCCACCAGCCGCCGAGCTCCTGAGAAGAACTGGCGCAGCCCGGCCAGCGTCTCGGTGAGGCCCAGGCCATTCATCATCATGAAGACAGTGTCGAAAGGCTCCGACTGGAGGTCCATCCAGGTGGCCAGCCGGGCATCAAGAACCCCGCGCTCCTGGAGAATGCGAACCAGTGATGGAAGGATCTCGATAGCGGTGACCTCGAGTCCGCGTTCCTGAAGTGCCAGGGAGTGGCAGCCGGAGCCGGCGCCCACGTCGAGCACGCTGCCGCGGCAGAGCTCCAGAGCGAGCTGCTCGAGCGGGGGAAACTCTTCGGGCCCCCGGAAGAAGTAGGAGACCGGAACCTCGTCCCGCTCGAAGTCGTCGTAGACCACGAGTGTCGCATCGTGCTTTCCGCGGTGGTAATCCTCCATCGCCGCAGCATGGGGCTTCCAGGTGTTCAGGTCCATGGTGACTCGAGGTCGAGGGGGTGGATTCTCCGGTTATCTTGAATCAGTCCTGTTCATCTTCCAAGGAAGCATGCTCGATTGAAGCCACCCGCCTCACCCTCCCCCAAGCGCGCCTGGAGTCCGCTCGCCGTCAGTGCAGCAGTACATCTCCTGGTGCTGCTGGGAGGAGCGGTACTGTCCCGGCAAACGACCGAGACTGAACCCGCTGAACGCCGGGACGGCCCGGTGGAGGACGCGCGCCGGGCTGAAATGATTTACCTGCCGCCACCGGAGCCAGAGCCGTCTCCACCGCAGGATCTCCGTCCCAGGCCGCTAGCGCCACCGATCGTGAGTCAGACCTTACCGGAACCCGAGCCCAATGCTCCTCCGGAGGCGACCCCGTCGAGAGGAGCCGACGCCGACGCTCTTCCATCGAATCCTCCATCCGCGGTTAAAGCTGCCCCGATGGAAGAGGCGACTATCCCGGTTACCATGGAATCCGAAGCCCGCCGTATTTTCGGACGGCCCCGGCTGGCCACCAGAGCTGGCGCCGGACCACAGGCAACCCGGCCGATGCAGGCCTGGTTACCGGATAACTCGGAGCGGTGCACTCCACGCGAGCTGGCGCCGGTTAGTTCTGCCGATTCGACGCAACACGGAACGGTCGTAGGCCGAATCTACAGGCAGGATAACGGGCGGCCGCTGGCCGGGGCGCATCTTCAGATGATTGGCACCCCGTACGTGGCGTTCACCGATGGGACCGGTGAGTATCGGTTCCGATTCGACCTGACGCTGGTGGATAACTGCCGAACACAGTATGTCAGAGTTACGGCTGCGGGGTATGAATCCCGCCTGCTGGTGGTGGTGGTAGGACCTAGCCGCAGCGAGGATGTTCGTCTTCGGAGACGGTGAGCCGGCAGCTCGAGATCCATTATAGTAGCGCTACCGCCAAAGCCGCGGCCGCAAGCAGCACCGCCGCAGCGACCGAATATCTCAGCACCCGTTCTTCTCCGCGCCGGCCGGAAGCGAAGGACTCCAACAGATGACTCTGACTGCGCTCCAGCTCAGCCCTGGCCGCGGAGTGGTGGTCTGAGAATCCTCGCACCTTGTGGTCCAGGGCATCGACCCGCTCCGCCAGAACCCCAAGCTCTCCTCGTAGCTCTTCCTGCCCTTCCGCCAACCGATCCATAACCCCACCGAGCGAACCTCCAGCAGCCGGGTCATCGAACAGCGACTGCGACATAACGTTTTCAGCAGCCATGACCTCCGTCATGCCCTGGATAAAGTGCCGCTGATGGATCTGCTTCTCCGAGTCAGGGCCGGGCTCTACCGTAGCGACCTGAGCCGCCTTGAGTACCGCGTTCTTGATGTCACCGCCGCTTCGGGGATATGCCTCGGCCAGCGCGCGGAAGTCTACATCATCGGCCAGTGGGGTCTTGCGGGCGTGGAGCTGCACCCCCCAGATGCGTTCCCGCTCTTCGATGTCGGGCATCTCGAAGAGAATGTGAGTGCGGATCCGGCGCTCAAAGGCGGGGTCGATGTTGGCTGCCAGGTTGGTGGCAAAGATGACCACGCCAGGAAAGCTCTCGAGCTCGTGGAGCAGCACGTTGACGATGGCATTTGCCTCCCGCTCGTACGCTACGCTGATGGAGGCAAAGCGCCGGCCTGCGATGGCATCGGCTTCGTCGAAGAAGAGAACCGCATCCTGGCGCGCGGCCGCCCGAAATACGGCGGCAACGTGCTTGGAGGTTTGCCCTACCCATCGAGACTCCAACTCGGCGTAGCGAACCACGAGCAGCTTCTTGTCCAGTGCGTACGCCAGGGCCTCCGCGCATATCGTCTTCCCGGTGCCCGGAGGTCCGGCGAAATGAAAGGCGAGCCCCAGACCGCTCGAATGCCGTTCCGCCAGGCCCCACTGCTGAAAGATGAGGTCGTGCTTGCGCACCAGGGCGAGGGCGTTGTTGAGGGCCCTCAGAGTGGTGGCGGGAAGAACCACATCATCGAATGAGCGGCGCGGCTCTACGGCGTCGACCAGATCACGGCCACTCGATGCACCACCGAAGAGAAGATCGCGGATTGAATCAGCCATGGACTTAATATGCCCTGGGGCTCAAGGCGATGCGTACACCACGGGTCCCACCTGAAGCTTCCCGTCCCTCGGGTTACTCCGGAACATCACCCACCCCTGGTGCCGGGCCTGATTCGGCAGGAAGGCGATGTTGAGAATCGCCTCTTCCCGCTGTGCCCTGGAGACCACAGTGATCGTTACGCTCGCATCTTCCGCGACGTCATCCCCCCGGTTGTACACCGTCACCGGGACCTGGAAACCCTGCGTCATCCGTTGGGGAGACCCCAGCTGAACCACGAGATCGGGCGGCTTGGAGCCGGTCGTGGCGGCTTCGCGTACGAGATATCCCAGCGTTCCGAGAACCAGAGCCAGCCCTATGCCGAACACCGTCCATTCGAGCGCGTTCTTGTCGAGAGACCTATTCATTGAGCAGTAGTCTCCCGGCAGAAGCGCCCAGGGTCGCGGGCAGACCGAGCACTATGGTTTGCCCGACGACCGGGGTGAGTCCAACGCCCTCAAACCGCCCGAACACCCAGAGGATCGTCGCAGACACGGCAACTGCGACGGCATAGGTCACAACCGTTCCGTGCAGCACGGCGCCCACCGTGCCGTCGCCGACCAGGCGGTCGGCACCCCGGAAGTCGCTGTAGTGGAGAATGAGGGCGCCAAGGGACATGGATATCAGAATGAGCGCTATCAGGCGGTACGGTGAGAGCTCGGAGCCAAGCACAACCACCTCCTCCGTGGGCGCGATGTTGGCCGCGAAAAGCACCGCGCCGCAGCAACCAAGCACGAGCTGCCCGCCGAAGGTGGCTTTGTCACCGCCGCTCTTCCCGGGACCTGGCTCTCCGCCGAGCTGAGCTGTGCCGACTGAGACGCCGATCGCAATCGTCATCGCTTCTACCACGATGAGCCCGACGATTTCGTCGACCTGCTGTTCCGGACCGATGCGGCCCAAGGTATAGAGGATCATTGCCGAGAGCAGCAGGCCGAGCCCCAGCTCCTCGACGGAATCGATTCCCACCTCGGCCCAGCTCGTGTCCGGATGCAGCCCGACATAGCGGTTATAGCCGAGCAGCAGTAGGAAAGTGATGACAACATAGCTGAGCTGGCGGGGGGCTTCCATGGTATATCCTGCCCACCAAACCTCGGCGGTGTAAAGCAGGGGGAGGCTGAAGATGAGCCCTCCAGCGACCCCCCGGCCGTACTCACGGATCGATTCCCCGGTGGTTCGGGCCTCGCTGAACTCTGGAGAAGTCGGCTTCCGTGGCATGGAAACCCCCCGCCCGTCCGCCCTTCGGTTTCCTGGCCTATTCGCGTACCTGTGGGTTTCGCTCCTCTGCTTTGGCCGTCGTGCCGCCAGTCACCCGATCCCAGGCGTCCCGCACAGCTTCCTTGATCTCATCCCAGGTGGAAGAGGTCTCGCTGCGCTGCTCGTAACGCTCCCAGCCTTTCTCGAGGTCCGGCTCCGCGTCTTCCCACGGCCGGCCCACGTGGTGCTGAGCCGACTCGAAACCGTAGCGATAGGCCGGGCGGAATCTGTCATAAAAGTCCGGGCCCAGCGCGTAAGGCCGGCTGGAGAAGTTCTCGGCCCAGTAGTTGTCCTCGGTTTCCCACGCAGCCTGCCAGGCAGGCTCTTCCGCGGGTGAGACGCGGTCGAAGGCGTTCGGATCTGACATCAAGACCTCCTTTGTCGAAATTATCGCGAGAGAACTAGGTTCATTGTAAGGGCTCAGGTTGCCGCGCCGGGTGATGTTCGTCACCAGCCCTTGGCACCGGTCCCTCTGCCGACATACTCTGGGGAAGGGCCTGGATCTATCCAGGAAGCAATGCTGAGGGAGTCTACTGATCGAAAGGCGCTATCCCCTTTTGGTGCTCCGCATCGCGTTCGCACTATGGTCACGGTTGCCCCGGGCATTGCTGCGCGCTGGGCCGAAGCGATTTCGAAACCTGGAAAACCGTTTTCAGATCCGGTGGAAAAGTTGCACATTCCGACTCTGGCCCGTGGGATGGTTGCTCCAGTTCTGATCGTCACGACCGCGACGATCCGGACGTGCCATACGCTCACGGCGAACAGATCGCCAGCGCGTGGCCAAGGGCCGAGCTGATGACCACAGCTGGACTGGGCCATCGAATGTTGGTGCGGGACCCCAACGTTATCCGGCGAGCTGTTGCCTTCCTGCAAGAGGGCCTCTGCCGGTGATCGTAATGGACCGGGAGAACATCTACGCACGCGGCTGGTCGCACGTACTTTCCACCACGAACGACATAAACGAGCTGCAGGCGTTCTGTGCGCGAGTGGGGGCTCCCATCTCAGCCCTGCATCTCGGGAGCCATTGGCCGCACCTCGACTTGAAGTTGCTCCCCCGGGATCGGGCGCTTGCCTCACCCGACGTGCGGGTTTTCGAACGGACGGCGGAGATGCTGCGGTTCCTCGGCGACCAAGCGCGGGGTCGCACCAGATAGGTGAGCCGTATAGCACTCTTTCCTGTGACACTCGGCACGGCCTCATGGCCGCTACCGTCTAATACTTGTCCCCGTTTGGGCGGCCCATCGTTGATCGCCTTTGGGCTGTTTCCTCTCTCAAGGAACATCGTGCAACCCTTGTATGATGCTCACGCACAAGCCCCGAGGCTCTTCTCCACCCTGGCAGCCGTCACCCGTGCCGGTTGCAGTCGAGCTTCGACTCATTTCTTGCTACGACGGAGACGTTCTGAGTGACGCCACCGGGCCGCGAGACCGTACTTGTCGTGGACGACGAGGAGATGGTAAGGCGGCTCGCTGCGCGGATACTTGCGGGAGAGGGATACCGAGTGCTGGAAGCCAGCGGGGGTGAGGAGGCTGTACGGGTTCTGCAGCGCTCTTCCAGCCGTATCGACGGCGTGCTCACCGACGTGGCGATGCCGGGGCTGGGAGGGCGGCAGCTGGGAGAAACGATCTCACGCTGTTGGCCCAGAGTCCGGGTGCTTTTTATGTCGGGATTTCCGGCAAGGCGCATCGTGGATGAAGGAGAGCTGGATCCGACCGCACCGTTCATCCAGAAGCCATTCACATCGGAACAGCTGACCAGAAAGGTCCGCCAGTTATTGGCAGAACCGATCGAACAGTGACCGGGTCAGTGCACTTCCGGGCTGGCCTGTAGATCGAAATGCTTGGCCAGTACATAAGTAACCCAATCGGTGACCTGGATCCAAAGTCCCTCCATATCGTCCTTATACTCGCCTTCCTGCACCACTAGATACCAAAGCTTCGGATCGACTCCGGGATACAGGTGTACCCACTCGGGTTTGACTCTGGCCTCAAGGGGATGACTGCCGCTGTTTGCGGCCGCCGTCGACCGACGGCCCCGAAGCTGCGCTGATTGGAAACGCTGGGGACTATGATCGAAGTCGAACATCTTCATCCCCCGACATCCTGAGTGGGATCCGCTGTCCGGCCGAAGCCCGGATCCAGCCGGTACTGATGGGACCTATTCTACCTACCCTCCCGCGGCGTTGGCAATTGGTGCGCGCCCGAGAGAGAGCCTGCCCAGGGCCCTTTCGAAGGGCGGGCGGGCCTACAGGATCTTTTTGCCGAATGCAGACTGAACCAGTTCGACGGCGAATGTAGCTGAGGCATTTCCCTGGTCGAGTATCGGATTCACCTCGACCATCTCCAATGAAGTCATCACCGATGCGTCAGCGATCACTTCCATGATCAGATGTGCCTCCCGGTAATCGAGTCCCCCTTTTACGGGAGTGCCCACCCCGGGCGCCACAGTGGGATCTACCGCGTCCAGGTCGAAGCTCACGTGCACATAGTCAGTGCCGTCGGTAACCCGGGCCAGCGCCTTCTTCATTATACGGTGCACGCCGTGGCGGTCGATGTCGGCCATGGTGTGAACCTGTACCCCCTGCTCCTTCAGGCGGCTCTTCTCACCCGAGTCCAGGCTTCGGATGCCAACCAGGGCGATATTCTCCGCTTCGACCTTGGGAAACACACCGCCGACCTCCGTCAGCTCTTTGACACCGAAGCCAAGCAGGGTAGCCAGAGGCATTCCGTGGATGTTTCCGGAAGGTGAGGTCTCCGGCGTGTTGATGTCGCCGTGGGCATCGATCCACAGGAGGCCGAGCTTCTTACCCTGGCGCTGACACAGGGCAGCGATGCCCGAGACGCTGCCAACCGCGATCGAATGGTCTCCGCCAAGCACGAGGGGAAACTGGCCCCGCTCCATGATGTTTTCGACCTTCCGAGCCAGGACTGCGGAGACCCGCGCGATTTCTCCCAGGTATCGGGCCCGCTCATTCCCAACCTTCAGCTCCTCCATGTTCTTGATGACGAGATCGCCGCCGTCCACAACCTTGTGCCCCAGCTCTTTCAGGCGATCAGCCAGACCCGCGATCCGGATCGCTGAGGGACCCATATCGACCCCTCGCCGTCCCGAGCCAAGATCCATCGGCACGCCCAGAACCTGGACGATCATTCGAGGGACCGGAACCGCGGCTGCCAGCGTACCTGATCAAGCGAGACGCGCCCGCGCGAATCCAGATGTACCCCCTCTCTTTCCAGCAACAGCTGCTGGACCAGCTCTCCACCGGGAGAAGCGCGTGCGCTGATCCGGCCGGCCGCATTTACCACCCGGTGCCAAGGGACTGCGCTCCCGTCATCGAGCGCATGGAGTGCATACCCTACCTGGCGGGCGTGTCCCCCAAGACCCGCAAGGATGGCGACCTGACCGTAGGTGGCCACGCGTCCCCTGGGGATCCGACGAACCACATGATAGATCTGCTGGTAGCTCACGAAATTCGGGAGATCAAGCCCGCCGCTTCATCCCTGCGGCCAGGAGAACGATGCCGGCAACGATGGCCGCGCCCCCGGCCCAGGTCGGGATAGCCTTCTTGGATTCCACCGACGCCTTTACATCGCCCACCTTCAGCACCTCGTCGCGCGAAGAGTAGCTCATGCCCCGGAAAACTATGAAGGCACCGAGAACTACGAGGACGATCCCAATCAGGGCTTGCGGTCGCATGATCGGCTCCAATCTTTAAAGTGCACTGGGGTGGGTTAGTGGTGATTCACTCCTCGGGAACGGGGCTCTATTCTGGGCCAGACAGACAGCAGATAGAGACCAAGGGCGATCAACATCAAACCGCCGATGATCGCGCCCGGCCCACCGTAGTTTTCATAGCTGAACGGCTCCCGCTGTGCACCCTGGATAATTGTTATTACGCCAAAAACGATACCGGCCAGGCCCAAAACGGCGAGTAGGGCAAACAGTGCACGCATGATGGCCTCATGAGGTGACAGGCTGCATCCGGGCTGGAAACCATTGATTTACTTCTGCGTGGTTAGTGTAGCAGACATCGGGCGCTATGGGGAGACCCCACCTCCTCGTGCCGCAGAGGTTCTCGACCGCTCTCTGGCGATAGTTCCATGCAGCTGACGATCCACTACATCAAATCGAGCGGCCAATCGGAGGCGAGCGCACCGGCGACGCAAGGGGAGGCCGTGGCCGTGCCGGAGCCAAGCGAGCTGGCCATTCGCTACCACAGGAGTGGCAACGTGCTCTGGGCAGCCGAAACCGGTCTCGGTCTCCTGATTCCCGCGCTATTGCTCTTCAGCGGAATGTCGGCCCGGCTTCGAACGCTGGCAGAACGGGTCGGACGTAGATGGCTGGCGACTGTCGCGCTTTACGCTCTGCTTTTCACGCTGCTCACCGCATTGCTCACCCTTCCGGTGGCCTACTACGCGGGATTTCTGCGCCAGCATGAGTATGGTCTGTCCAATCAGACCTTCGGCAGATGGATGGGGGAGTGGCTCAAGGGGTCGGGGGTGAGCGCGATCGGACTTTCTCTGGTCCTGTGGATTCCCTACTTTCTGCTCCGGCTCAGTGCAGCGCGATGGTGGCTCTATGCCGGTGTTGCCACCGTCCCCCTCACCACCGTGCTGCTGGTTATCAGCCCGATTTGGGTGGACCCGATCTTCAACGACTACGGCCCGATGAAAGACAAGGCGCTGGAGGCCAGGATAGTGGCGCTAGCCCGGAGGGCGGGTATCGGAAAGAGCCGGGTGTATCAGGTGAACAAGAGCATCGATACCCGGGCGGTAAACGCCTATGTGACCGGTTTCGGCGGTTCCAAACGTATCGTGCTGTGGGACACAAGCGTGGGAAAGCTGACTGGCGACCAGATCGTATTTGTTACCGCGCACGAGATGGGTCACTTTGTCCTGCGGCACACGCTTGCGGTGATTCTTGGGGCGACGATTCTCACCACTACGTCGCTCTACGTCGTGCACCGGCTGGCTGGTGGGCTGATCGGGCGATTTTCATCCCGCTTTGGCTTTCAGCGACTTTCGGACGTCGCATCCTTTCCGCTACTCTTGCTGCTGGGTGGCGTGGTGTCACTGATCTTGGCCCCCGGTGTGATGGCTTTCAGCCGCTACCAGGAGCGCGAGGCCGACAGATTCGCTCTCGAAATTACCCGTAACAATCGTGCAGCTGCGGCTACATTCGTGCGGCTTCAGGAGGAGAATCTCGCGGTGCCCCGACCGGGGTCGCTTTATATGCTCTGGCGGGGAAGTCACCCGGCCTTGGGGGATCGGATCGATTTCGCGAACCGCTACCGTCCCTGGGGGTCAGGCGATAAGCTGAGATACCAGCACCTTTTCAAGTAGCGCCTGTGTCGCTCGTCACGGCGAAACCGCGTCGGTGGACCCATATAGCCCGGCGAAGGCGCGAGGTGACCTCGCACCCCCTTGTCTGACACCCCCGCGTTCGGAGAACCACATGAAGGCCTACACCCCTGCCACTCTGATTCTCTTTGCGCTCGCCGGGACTTCCTGCGGTGGGCGGCAGCCGGTTGAGATCAACCCCAAAAATCAGCCGCTCGGCCCCCGCTGGAACGCCACACTGTCCACCCCTGCTAGCCTTTCCGGCGCCCTTCAGATCGGGGGGCAAGGCTGGATGGCTGCGGATGAGAAGAATTCAGGTGAAACCCGGGTTCAGGCCGAGATAGCCAACGCCGCACCCGGCGGAGCGCATCCCTGGCACATCCATCGGGGGCAGTGCGGCTCGGATCAGGGCATCGTCGGTCCCACTGACTCCTACAAGCCGCTCAAGGTGGAAGGCAACGGGCGGGCCACAAGCACTGCCACCTTGCCGATTCCGCTGCCGAGGACGGGAACCTTCTTCGTCAACGTGCACGCATCGACCGCCAACATGGGGACGATCGTTGCTTGCGGAAACCTGGCGCCGCCGGCAAGGTAAGCGCTGGCACTGTTAAGTCATTAGCTATCGGCTATAGTCATGGGCGGGCGAACCTGCTCCAATGACAATAGCTGATAGCTAAGCGCTGATAGCTTCCCTGATCTTCCTCGCCAGCCACTCGGCCTCCTGCTTGTTTCGCACCGAGCGACCCACCTTGATCTTCTTGCCGTTCTGCCGAACGATTTCAACATCGTAGTACGGTGTAGTTCCCGCCTGCATGCCGATCGAAGCGGTGACGCCCGCAATCTCGGAGGCGCCGACCGTGTGCTCACCCGCCGGAAAGATCAATCCCATCGCCCACGTGAGAGTCCCCGCGTCCACGCTCACCCGCGATACTTCAAGCCACAAGTCGAGCACTCCAGTCAGAATCAGCACACCAAAGAGCCCGGTGACGATTGGAAACAGGAGAGGTGCATGGAAATACATCTGGAGCGCGATGCACCCGAGCCACAAGAGAAGGAATAGTGTCAGGCTGGTTGCGGCACCCGGATTCCGGGCAGCGGGAAACAGGATCTCCGTGCCGCGGGTGTTTGAAGTGACCACGATGCGCGAGTCGAGCGGCTGCTGATAGTCTGCGTCAGTGTGTGCTGCCTGAGTGATCCTCTTCTCGTCCGCTGACAGCGGCTGATCGCTTGCCGGGGTCCGGAACACCGGGACCTCGAAATGCGACTGGTAGTCGACACCGGGCATACTTCCCGTGAGGTGAAGCCGCCAGACAACCCGGCTGTCCGGATCGCTATCGTCGCACGGTTCAGCATCAGCCGGGAGCCGAAAGGCCACGGAGATGTGTGTTTCCATTGCCGTGGCGGTGCGGCTCGGCTCCCCCACGACCCGCTGCTCCTCCTGCCATAGGATGCGCTCCGAGGTCGGCCGGTCCTCTCCCCCTCCCGTCGTCACCAGCCGTACACAGCTGAGCGTGACTTGAAATCCATCGTCGGGCTGCATGCGGGCGGGGGCGCGCACCATCCCAACCATGGTGCGGCCAATGACGCAGGGAACGCTGGAAAGCTCGAGCCGTGACGCGCCGTACCTGCGGTATCGCAAGGTCGAGCGCACGGCCCAGACCAGCAATCCCAGGCCCACCAGGGGGAAGAGCAGGGCGAGAAGAGCGGCGGGCTTGTTTTCCTCAATCGCCGCACGCACTCCAAGAAAGCCGGCCGGAAAGCTGATCAGATTCCACAGCGCAGCGAAAATCCAAGCCGCGAACATGGTTACCCGGCTGGCATCGAGGATCCGTCCTGAGGCCCAGTCGGGCCGCCACAGCCAGGGTGAATCCGGTTGGCTGGCTTCGAGCGCCGCCTGTTCCTTCAGCCTGCGCCGGCCTGCGAGAACGGCGGCTATCCCGCCAAGTCCTACGCCACCGAACGTGATCGCGACGAGAGCGAGGAAGAGCGCGTCGGACCAGTTCCTGGCGGCAGCCCGCTGGACGGCTATCACGGCCATGAACGCCCCGATGGCCGCAAAGGGAATCAGGAAAAGGACGACGCAGCCAACACCCAGATCGACGTTCTTGCGTGAAGCTCGGCCGGATGCCACGAGAAGGTTCAGCGCTGGGAAATTGGTTGGGAATCGACTGGCGTGTCCGCGCGTCCACCCCATTCCGCCCAGGCGCCATCGTACACGGCAGTTTGGGTGTGCCCCAGCCGGTGCAGACCGAGAGTCAAGGCGCAGGCACTGGTGCCCGAGCCACACGTCGCGATCACCGGTCGTGCGAAGTCGATCCCTGAACCTGCCAGGCGTTGTCGCAGCTCACCCAGTGGCAGCATCGAGCCATCCGGATGCACCAGCTCAGTGAACGGCAGATTGATACTGCCCGGAACGTGACCGCTTCTGAGGCCGGGGCGGGGCTCCGGTTCTATTCCGGCGAATCGCTGGCGGGATCGCACATCGACCAGCTGCTCCGCCTGGGTCCGAATGTTTGCGCGTACCGCGGCGAGATCCCGGACAGCGGAGCTGTCCAGGCGTGCGGTGAAGTGGCCTGCCGGGAGTGTGATACCCCCCTCCTCCAGCGAACGGCGCTCGCGGCGCCACATGCCCATTCCGCCGTCCAGCACCGCAACCTGGTCGTGTCCGAACGTGCGCATTGTCCACCATACCCTGGGCGCACTGAGGTTCACGCCCGACCCATCATACACCACCAACTGATCCGTGTCGTTGAGCCCGAGAGCGGCCATTCGATCCGCGAACTCGGCTGCTGCCGGGAGCATGTGCGGCAGTGGTGATCTGGCATCGCTGCTGGCGTCTACATCGAAAAAGACTGCGCCCGGAATGTGACCTGCGGCATATTCGGCGGCCGGATCACGTCCGCTGCCGGGCAGGTACCAGGATGCGTCGATCACGCGCAGTCCTGGATGGCCCAGCTTTGCGGCCAGCCATGCAGTGGAGACCACCGGTGGGAGCGGCCTGGTCAAGGGATGAGCAGCACCTTACCCGCCGTGCGGCGCGCTTCGAGCTCGGTGTGTGCGTCTGCGGCGGCGGATAGATGAAACTCGCGCGCCACGCGCACCTTTAGTGACCCATCCGACATCCATCCGAGCACGGCGGACGCCCGCGCCAGGAGGTCGGCCCGGCTGGCCACATAGTGGCCCAGCGCAGGGCGGGTGAGAAACAGGGACCCTTTCGCGCTGAGGATCTGGGGATCAACCGGCCCCACCGGCCCGCTGGACTGGCCGTACAGCACCAGCATGCCCCGGGGAGCGAGGCAGTCGATGCTCTTGGCAAATGTGGTCCGGCCCACCGAGTCGTACACCACATGCACGCCGGCATTCCCAGTCAAGCGTCTCGTCTCGGCCGCGAAATCCTGCCGGGTATAGAGAATGACCTCGTCAGCCCCGGCCTGGCGCGCCAGAGCAGCTTTCTCTTCGGTAGATACCGTCCCAATGACCCGAGCTCCCCGCAGATGCGCAATCTGGCACAGCAACAGACCCACTCCCCCGGCCGCGGCATGCACCAGACAGGTGTGTGTGGAGTCGAGCGGGAAGGTCGAACACGCCAGGTAGTGGGCGGTCAAGCCCTGGAGCAGCGCCGCAGCGGCCAGCCGAGTGGCCACTCCAGCCGGCAGCACCAGGAGCCTCTCTGCCGGGGCGAGGGAGAACTCCGCGTAGGAGCCGGTGAAGCTCGGTGAGGTAACTCGATCGCCCACCTTCACCTCGGAGACGGCCGAGCCGATTTGGACGACCGTTCCCGCCGCCTCAGACCCCGGCGTAAACGGGAGTGCAACCTTGTAGAGGCCGGTTCGCTGGTAAACCTCGATAAAGTTGAGGCCGGCGGCTTGAACCTGAACCAAAGCGTCGCCCGGCCCGGGTACCGGTTGCTCGACCTTTTCGTAACGCAGAACCTCGGGACCTCCGGTCTGGTGAACTCGGATGGCTTGCACGAGGCTACCTATGCTGCAAGGGCGTCCTGCAGTATATCGTCGGCGGGAGCGCGCGAACGCCTGGTGTAATGATCGAAATAGGCCCGGGCCTGTTCCAGGTCGGATGGGTGGAAATAGCGGGGACCGAGCCCGGCGCATCCGGAAAGCGCGAGCTCAAAGAGATCAGCGGCCGTTCGTGCGATGGCGGGATCGTGAAGTCCCAGCCGTCCGGCGCGCTCGAGAAGTCCCCGATCGGGCAGCGGCAGCAAGTCGGCCGCGGCACGAAGAGCCCTCGAGTCGTACAAGATCCCCGCGGCCAGGGCCAGCGGCGCGGCATACCACTCGGGGGCCACGGCATCGGCCGATCTGAGCTCGAGGTGCCCGCGGGGGCGCACTTCAGGGAAGAGTGTGCTGAGATGGTCCTGCCATTCCTCCGCGCTCGGATTGGCGCGCGTCAACCACTCGCCAAACGGCCGGTGCTCACCATCGAGGGTGGGAAACAGAATGGCCGGCGCTCCCAAGGCAAACTGGAGATACGCCTGAATCGGCGCCCGCTCCTCGTAGGGGATACCGGTGCGCAGCGGATCGAGCTTGCGCCAGACATCGGCCCTGGCGCTCTGATGTCCGGTTCGCTCGCCGGCATAGATCGGAGAGTTTGCGAAGATCGCCACCACGAAAGGAGCGGCCGCATTGAGCACCCGCCAGCGGAGCCATGGCTCATCATCGAAGTCGACGCTCACCTGAAACGCCGCGGTCTGCCGCATCATTTGGGCTCCCGCAGGCCCCAAGCGCGAAAGGTACTCCGCCATTCGCTGATAACGCTTCGCGTGAATCAGCAGCGGTGCCGCTTCCGCCGAGTTGAAGGGGTCTATTCCTACTGCCAAGAGGTCGATGCCTTCTCCGGAGGCAGCGGCGCGCAGGGGGAAAACCACCGATCGCAAGAGCCGCAGGAGCGCACTGGCCGAGCGACAAGGCGGCGAGCTGTACTCAACCTGGCCGCCTGGCTCGAACGTCACCGTACCGCCGGCGGGGAGGGTAAAGCAGGGAGTTCCTTTGGAGGTACGGCTCTCTCCCCAGCCCTGCATGCCACCATAGCGCCGGAGAAACGGCAGGATGCCGGGAACTCCCTCCGACTCGATGCCGCACCTCCGGCCGGTGAGTGATTCCACCGGAATGAACTCGACCTCCGCGCCCAGGCGGCGAGGAGTCAGTGACCCGGAGATCGGTCCGGCAAAAACCCGCGCAGCCAGATCGGTTTCCAGCACTGCCGGCGTCAGAGTGGTCACGCGACCGCCCCCACAACCAGGGCGAATAGCCCCTGCGGATCGGGTCTCCAGATCTGGATATGGAGCCCGGCCGACTCGAACAGCTCGGCGACACTGTCACGGTCATGCTTACAACTGATCTCGGTCAGTATCGATTCTCCCGCGGCAAAGGGGACCAGGCCGATCCCGGGAATTCTGACCTCATGCTCGAAGGTGGATACGAGATGCATTTCGATTCTATGGTTGATCGGCTCATAGAAGGCCCGATGCTCGAAGGCGGCCGCATCGAAGTTCGCCCCCAGTTCGTGGTTCACTACCAGAAGCATGTTTCGGTTGAACGCCGCGGTCACTCCCTGAGAATCGTTGTAGGCCCGTTCGATCCGGCCGGCATCTTTTCTAAGATCCACGCCCAGGAGGAGCCGGTCTTCCGAAGTCATGGCGGCCCGCACGCGGCTCAGGAGCCGGATCGCCGCCGGGGGGTAGAAGTTGCCGATGGTCC
The DNA here is from genome assembly GCA_013813435.1 of Gemmatimonadales bacterium. Lineage (GTDB taxonomy): Bacteria > Gemmatimonadota > Gemmatimonadetes > Gemmatimonadales > GWC2-71-9 > CAVVWJ01. The sequence goes on along the minus strand of JACCRS010000216.1, from coordinate 32,144 downwards.
CACCGAGGAACGCGTACATGGCCGGGTGGGGGAGTCCCCGGGGCCGCTCGAATCCCTCGGCTATGTCAGCTACGGCCGGCTCGATGGTCAGCCCGGGATAATCCCGCCGTAACTGAGCCGCAGTCTGGTCGAGGAAGCTGGCGCTGACATCGATGGGAACGTAGAGATCGGCCGTTCCCGCAGCGCGCATGGCAGTAATGATGATCCGGCTCTTCTCGGCGCTCCCGGCGCCGAGCTCGACAAGAGCCCGGGTCCCCAGCTCAGGAATGAGCTCCGGCATCCAGGCTTCGAGGATCGCCCGTTCGGTCCGGGTCTGATAGTACTCCGGCAGCCGGGTGATCTCCTCGAAAAGCTCGGAGCCGCGATGATCGTAAAAGTATTTCGGCGGCAGCTCCTTGCGCGGCGCAGACAACCCGGCGGCCACCTCAAAGAGCATGCGCGGATTGGGGTGCTTGTAGGCCCGCGACGCCACCTCATTCCGGTCGGGGCTTCCTGCCCGGGACCACCGGTTAATGGAAGACTCACTCATCTCGGGCACACCGGAAGCCGCTGAAGATCTGGCGGCGGATAGGGTAGTCCCAGTTGCGGAAAGTGTTGCGGATGGCCCCTGGCCGGGTGGCCCAAGACCCGCCCCGGAGCACCTTGTACTCCGTTCCGAAGAAGGCCTCAGAGTATTCCGCGTAGGGAAAGCTTTGAAAGTTGGGGTAAGGCCGGAAATCACTGGACGTCCACTCCCACACATCGCCGATCATGCCGTAGCACCCGAGGGGAGAGACATTTAGCGGGTAACTTCCCACCGGCCTGGTTCCAAACGACAGTTGATCTACATTCGCCAGATCCTTCGATGGTGTCTGCTCACCCCACGGATAGCGGAGCTTTGTGCGCGACGACACGTCCCACGAAGCGGCAGCTTCCCACTCGAACTCGGTAGGGAGGCGTTTACCGGCAAAGCGCGCGAACGCTTCCGCCTCATAGTAGGAGACGTGACATACCGGGTTGGAGGGCTGGAGCGGACCGGCCTGGTCCATCGAGCGGGTTTGCCAGCCACCGTCTTCCCAACTCCAGTAAAGCGGCGCCCGCGCACCGGCCCTGGTAACCCATTCCCATCCCGCATCCGACCAAAATTCCCGGGTAGAATAGCCCAGGGCCGCCACGAAGCCCGCGAAATCGCCGTTCGTTACCGGATTACGGTCGATCCAGAAAGGTGGCAGCACGAGTGTGTGACGGCTCCGTTCATTGTCATAGGCCTCCGAACGATCATCCGTCCCTATATCCACGGGCCCACCGGGAAACCGCACCATGTCGTGCTTGGGTACAGAGCTGCCCGCCCCCAACCGCCCATCGAGGAAGTCGAACCGTGCCGCAGGCGAGTATGGCCGACCCTGTTTCAGTTGAAGGGTTTGCAGCATGGTCTCATTGTGCTGGTATTCGTGCTGGAGCACCATGCGATATACGTAACCCTCCCGCAAAAGGGCATTAGAGGCATCCCAGTCATTGTCAGCCAGCCGCGCCAGCACCTTGTCCCGGATCTGATCCATGATCTCCCGGCACTCGGCTATATTGGGCAGCCGGAGTGCCCCCCGTTCATTTCGAGGGTGCTCGAAGGGATTGTAGAGACCCGGCATCTCCACGAACTCGACCGGGCCCTCGAGATTTTGAGTGAGCCAAAGCTCCTCAAAGTGGGCGATGTGACCCAGATCCCATAGGATAGGGCTCATCAAGGGATCGTGCTGGGCACGGAGCTCCTGGTCCGTAAGAGGCGCAATTAGGAGGAGAGTGCGAGCCCGCGCCTCGGCGAGATGCTCGGCTATGACTTCGGGGTCGACCCGGCGGGTGGCAGCGATAGTTGTCATGGAATCTCCCTGCGTATACAATGGGTAAAACGCCCGCCGAGTGACGTAAGTTCCATCACACTCGGGATTCCCAGATTTATAACCCCCCAGGGGCAGGAGTACTGGGGAGGCAGGGCCTTCGGACTCCTTCTGAGCCACCTTCGTTCCAGGCCCGTGGGCTTGGGGGTCGAGCCATGCCATCACTGGAAGCATTGATCCCCCGATTTAAGGCGGCCGACCGCACCACCCGGCTCGAGACACTCCTGGACTATTCCAAGAAGCTCCCACCGCTGCCTGAGCGCTACGAAGCTGAGAAGCAGTTAGGACATAGTCGGGTCCACGAGTGCCAGACTCCGGTTTTTCTCTGGGTCGAGGTAGACGATGGCCAGGTCCACATTCACGCTGATGTACCGAGGGAGTCGCCCACAGTTCGAGGATTCATATCACTACTCGCCCGGAGCCTGGAAGGTGAAACGCCCGCCGCCGTGGCTCGTATTCCAAACGACCTGCTGGACCAGCTCGGTCTCAGTGAAACGCTCGGGATGACTCGAACCCAGGGGCTCACGGCCATTCTGCAACGCATAAAACGCTCTGTGGCAACGGCGGCCAATTGATGCTCGGCGTTCTCGAAGTCGCGGGCCGGGGAAGTGGTTTTCTCCGCCGGCGGGACGCGAGCTACCTGCCCTCACACGGCGATGTCCATGTAGGGGAGAGGCTCATCCGGCAGTTCGGCCTCCGGACCGGCGATGAGATTGCCGGTTCGATTCGGCAGGGGGGCAGAGGTAAGAGCGCCTCGCTGGAGACGATTACAACCGTCCTGGGGAAATCACCCGAAGTCCTGCGTCAGCGGCCCGAATTCAGCCGGCTGGGCGCGGTACATCCAAACGAGCAGCTGCGGCTCGAGGCCACCGGCAGGCCAGCCGGGCAATCGGACCATACCAACCGCGTCATCGACCTGCTTTGCCCCATGGGCAAGGGCCAGCGGGCGCTCATCGTCGCCCCGGCCAAAGCGGGTAAGACCATGGTATTGCAGTCCATCGCCCAGGGTGTGAGCGCCAACTATCCGGGCGCCGATTTGTTCATCCTGCTGGTGGATGAGCGTCCCGAAGAGGTTTTCGAGATGGAGGCCGCGGGAGTTGGAGAAGTCATTGCCTCCAGCTTCGACAACCCGGCGCAACAACACGTCGCCCTGGCCGAGTTGACGCTGGAACGCGCCCGCCGCCGGGTCGAAATGGGAGATGACGTGGTGCTGATCGTCGATTCCCTAACCCGGCTGGCCCGGGCCTATAACACCGTCGAGAAGGGTACCGGCCGTACACTGTCGGGTGGGCTGGATGCGCAGTCGCTGGAGAAACCCAAGCGCTTTCTGGGCAGTGCCCGGAGGATAGACCCATCCCAGAGCGGCGGGTCCCTCACCATCATTGCCACCGCTCTGGTGGACACCGGCAGCAAGATGGATCAGGTGATCTTCGAGGAGTTCAAGGGGACCGGAAACAGCGAGCTGGTGCTGAGCCGGGAGCTGGCCGAGCGGCGGATCTTTCCGGCCATCGATCTGTTAGCCAGCGCTACCCGTCGTGAGGAGCTGCTGCTGTCAGAGGAGGCACTGGCGGCATCTCATGTCCTCAGACAGAGGATTGCCGGTATGACCCCGATCAACGCCATGAACGATCTGCTAACCGACCTCAAGAGACAGCCTACCAACGATGAGCTGATCCGGACGATCAACGCGGCGCGATAGAGGTCGAGACCCTAGACTTCCTCCCCTCAGTTCCCTACTGACTTCGCTATCGCCGCCAGTCGTGTATCGATCTCCGACTTGGGTAGCCACCTGCCCCGCAGCATGACGCCGGATTGACTGGCCGTGTTTTTCACAGCGGCAAGAGGATTCGCATCGAGGAGGACCAGGTCTGCCCGCTTGCCGACCTCGATGGTACCGGTCCTCTGCTGCGTCCTGAAAAAGACGGCAATGTTGCGGGTTCCGGTCTCCAAGGCCTGGTATGGGGTCAGGCCGGCAGCCACCAGCGATTCCAGCTCCCGGTGAGTCGAGAAACCCGGCACGTTGTAGATCTGTGGGGCGTCTGATCCAAGCAACAGGCCGGCACCTGCGGCGTTCAACGCCTTAATAAGTTTCCGGCGCACATCCATCACCCGGCGAGCCGACTCCGGCGTCGAGCCGGTTTCAGCCAGCATCGAGCTCTTGGTCTTGGCCCACTCGGACTTCGTTTCCCGTGAGACGTAGCGCATCTCGGGCCGCTGTTCGAGGGCTTCTACGCTCGTCTCCGGCACCAGATTCTCCATAAGCACCTGGGTGGGAACGTTCCAGACCCGAGCTTCCTTGGTGGCCTGCACCAGTGCGGGCAGCCTTGACGGGTCCAGATGCGGCCCGAGGTTCAGCCCGAAGAATTCCGACTGACTGGCAGACGAGGCGCCCTGACGCACCATTGCTTCGATATAACCGTCGAGGTGATCGATCGTGGTGTACCCGGTTTCCAATGCCCGCTCCAGGCCCACCGCAAGCGGTACGTGACCGGCGAATCGGATTCCTAAACGCTGAGCCGTTACAGCCAGAGTATCGAACACCTCACCGTCGATGCCCGGATGAATTTTGAGGAAGTCGTATCCAGCAGCCTTCTGCTCGGTGACTGCCCGGGCGGCGGCGCCTGGAGTGGGAACGCTGTTGCCATTGAGAGAAGGTCCTGAGGTGTAGATTGTCGGGCTGAGCAGCTCGCCCCGGCCTACGCGAGCGCGAAGGTCGAGGTGCTTCGGATGGCCAAGCATCCCCCGAATCGTGGTTATTCCCCGTGCGACATACATGAAGAGGGTGCGCTCCACCAAGCTGTCCGCAACCTCGCCGCCAGGTATGTGCGCATGCATCTCCGCCAGGCCGGGGATCAGGAACTTGCCACGCCCGTCCACCTTCCGGCTACCACGCGGCAGCTTGACCTGGCCTCGCGGCCCGATAGCCGAGATGCGGTCGCCCTGCACCACCACGGTCTGCGCCGGAAGCATTCGGTCACGATCCATGGGGATCACGGTCACGTCCACGAATGCGACTACCGAATCCGGTGGCCTCGGGGCTGGAGCCGTCAGAAGCAACGCGGGAACAACCATGTTTACTATCAGCACCGCTCAGCTCCGGGTTGCGGCTACGCGGTTCGCGCGCTCGAATTCTTTCATGAACGAGACCAGTGCTTCCACTGCAGCGGTCGGACATGCGTTGTAAATGCTGGCCCGCATACCACCCACCAGACGGTGGCCTTTCAGACCATCGAACCCCCGCTTGGCGGCTTCCTTGACGAACTTTTCTTCCAGCTCCTCGGTCGGGGCCCGGAAGCAGACGTTCATGCGGGACCGGCTGTCCGGCTGCGCGGTGCCGCGAAAGAAGTCACTGCCATCGAGGTAATCATACAGAGTGCCAGCCTTGGCCTCGTTGCTCTCAGCCATGGCTGAGAGCCCGCCCTGAGCCTGGATCCACTTGAACACCTCTCCCATAACGTAAATCGCGAAGGTTGGGGCGGTGTTGTAGAGCGACTTTTCCGCTGCATGGGTGCGGTACTGCAGCATGGTCGGCAGGGTCTTGGGCCCCCGTTCTACAAGATCGTCCCGTATGATTACCAGTACGACTCCCGACGGTCCCAGGTTTTTCTGGGCTCCAGCGTAGATCAATCCGTACTTCCGAACGTCTATGGGGCGGCTATACATGTCGCTCGAAGTGTCCGCGACCAAGGGAGTACCGGCCGGAACCTGGGGCTCCATCTGCCACTGAGTACCATAGATAGTGTTGTTCGTGGTGAGGTGCACATATGCGGCAGCCGGGGAATAACGGATCTCGTCCTGCCTGGGGATCCGGTCGAAGTTGGTGGCTTCGCTGGTTGCCGCCACGTGGACCTTGCCAGTTTGCTGGGCCTCCTTAATCGCCTTCTGGGACCACACGCCGGTGAGCAGGTAGTCGGCAGTGCGGTCGGCCGGAAGCAGATTCATCGGCACCATCGAAAACTGGAGCGAAGCACCCCCCTGGAGGAACAACACCCGATAACCGTCGGGTATTCCGCCCAGCTCACGGCAGGCCTGCTCGGCGTCGTTGATTATACGGTCGAACACCTTTCCCCGGTGACTGTGCTCCATGATTCCGATGCCGCTGCCCTCCGCATTCCAGATGGCGTCCTGGGCCTTACGGAGCACGGGTTCGGGCAACACCGCGGGACCTGCGCTGAAGTTGTGGATGCGGTCAGTCATAGGAGTCGGGAGTCGGGAGTCAGGAGTCAGGAGTCGGGAGTCGGGAGTCGGGAGTCGGGAGTTGGGGAGTAGCTGAAACTCCCAAGGCGCAAAGCGGCTTCACCAGAAGATCGGGGGAGGTGGTGGGATTGTCGAGACTCCAGACTCCTGAATCCCGACTCACTTCCGGCCATTCAGCTCGCTCAGGTCCGCACTGATGATATCCGGGTTCCCCTCCCGGATCTGTGTTAGCGTGGTCCCCTCGGGGCACCCGTCGAGGTGGATACGGGCCAGGGTGGCCTGCGCCCCGTGATATATGATATTCTCGACCTCTTCGACATTGATCGAGGCGCCGGCGAGCACGCCAAAGACGTGGGCCAGCACACCCGGGCGGTTTCGGTGCCGGATGGTGAGCACGTGAGTCGCCGAGCTCCGCGCCAGACGGTTGACCGCGTTGGGAACCTCGCCGGTTGTCTGAAACGACTGAACGATCCGGATCACTTCGTGCGCGATGGCCACCTGCGCCTGATCGGTGGACGCGCCCACATGATGAGTCCCATACACCCCCGGAATCTGAACCAACGCATTGGAGAACTCGCCCTTCCCTCCGGTGGGCTCATTCTGGAAGACGTCGAGGCCAGCCCGGATCCCCTTGTCGCGTACGGCCTGCGCCAAAGCCGCTTCATCGATTACCGATCCCCGTGCGGTGTTGATGAGATACGCCCCCGGCTTCATGGCCGCCAAAAACTCCGCATCGACCAGGTTCCTGGTGTCGGTATTGGCGGCGACGTTAATAGTGACGGCATCGGCGTCGCGAGCCACCTCCAGCGGTGTCTGAGCGTAGGTTATCCCTAGTCGTTCAGCCTCTTCGTGTGTGAGACTCCTGGACCAGGCCATCACCCGCATGCCAAACGCGCGGGCTCGTAGGGCCACCTCCCGGCCGATTTGCCCAAGACCCACGATCCCAAGGGTTCGGCCGTAGAGTCCACGCGCCTTGGAGTATGAGGCCTTGTTCCATTTGCCTTCCCGCAACTCCACCACCTGGTCCGGAATGCGCCGGTCGCAGGCGAGCAGCAATCCCAGCACCAGCTCCGCCACGGCGATCGAGTTCTTAGCGGGGCAGTTGGAGACGAACACGCCAAGAGCGGATGCCGACGCGACGTCGATCGTGTCGATGCCGGCGCCAGCTCGAATCACGAGCGTAAGCGCCGTGCCGGCCCGCAAAGCGTCGGCATTTACCTTCTTGCTCCGGACGATCAGAATGTGGGGATCGATCCGCCCAATCAGCTCGGGAAGCGCATCCGACTTCACCTCAGGCTCGGACACAACGGTGCAGCCGAGGTCCTTGAGACCGTCAATACCAACCTTCTCGAATTTGTCTGCTACAAGAACCTTCATCGATGCTCCGAGAGATGAACCACGAGCCTAGGGTCCAGAGTCTAGGGTCTAGGGTCTAGAGTCCAGGGTCAAGGGTCTAAGCCTGAGTCGACCGACCCGAGTTGACGGTCGAAGCGTAGACTCTTGACCCTAGACCCTAGACGCTTCTAAAACGTATGCACAAACAACCCACTCCGCAGCTTGGGCTCGAACCAGGTGCTCTTGGGCGGCATTATAGCGCCGGCGTCGGAGACCGCCATCAGCTGATCCAGCGTGGTTGGATACAACGAAAACGCGATTGCCATCTCGCCCGCGTCCACCCGCCGCTCGAGCTCGGCCGTACCCCGGATGCCACCCACAAAGTCGAGCCGTGCGTCCGTCCGGGGATCGCCGATTCCCAGAATGGGCCCCAGAACCCGGTCCTGCAGCAACGACACGTCGAGCGACCCGATCGGATCGTGGCGCTGAATGCTGGTTTCGTCGAGCTCGACCCGGTACCAGGTCTTCGCGAGATAGACGCAAAATGTCCCGGGCTGTGACGGACGCGGATCATCGGTCTGCGACATCTCACCCAACTGTCTCAAGGCCTGGAGCACGGCGGCGGGCGACTTTCCTCCCAGATCTCGTACCGCCCGGTTGTAGGGCAGAATTCGGAGCTGATCGTGCGGAAAAAGTACCGCTAGAAACCAGTTGTACTCCTCGTCGCCCCGGTGGGTCGGATTGGAGTTGCGGCGCTCCCGGCCGGCGCGCCATGCGCTGGCTGAGCGATGGTGGCCATCGGCCACGTAGGCGTGCGGCACCGAGCGGAACGCATCGATCCAGGTCCCGGGATCGGAGATCCGCCAGACTGTGTGCCGAACCCCGTCGGGAGCCGAGAAGTCATAGAGGGGATCCGTCAGGAGCACCGGCTGGTAAAGCACCTCCACCTCAGGACGCCTGGCGTAGGTCAGGAACACGGGCTCGGCGTGTGCCCCCAACGTCAGCACATGCCTGGTGCGGTCGTCCTCCTTGTCCTGGCGAGTCTTCTCGTGCTTGCGAATGACGTTGTGCTCATAATCGTCGATGTGGACGCACCCGACCAGCCCGGTCTGGGCCCGGCCATTCATGATCTGGCGATAGAGATAAAGCGCCGGCGCGCCCTCCCGAACCAGAATAGAGCCAGCGACAAACGAATCCAATGCTTCGCGAGCCTGGCGGTAAATCCGCGAATCATGGGCATCGACATCCTCAGGGAGGTCTATGTCCGAGCGTCCGACGTGAAGGAAGCTGTGGGGATTCCCCTGCGCCAGCTGGGCGGCCTCCTGCCGGCTCACAACATCGTAGGGGACGGCAGCCACCTGAGGCGCCAGCTCTGGGCGGGGGCGAAGCGCGTCGAAAGGGTGGAGTCGCACCTGACTATTCAGCCTGGTATATGAAGAGAGACTAACGGCGCGGGGTAGCCGCACGCTCGCATACGCCGAGTACGCCGTCTACCAGCAGGGCCAGGAGTGCAGCCGGCAACGCGCCGGAGAGAATCATCCGGGTGTCCGACAAGGCAAGCCCCGCAGCGATGGGGTCTCCGAGTCCACCCGCGCCGATGAATGCCGCCAAGGTGGCTGTACCGACATTGAGTACAGCGGCGGTGCGGATGCCCGCCATGATCACCGGCGCCGCCAGCGGCAGTCGAACGTAACGTAGTACCTGCCGCGGAGTCATCCCCAGAGCCCAGGCAGCATTGACGGCCGCGGGAGCCGCGTCCCTTACTCCGGTGTAAGTGTTGCGCAAGATCGGATAGAGCGAATAGAGAAACAGCGCCACGACTGCGGGTATCACCCCGATACCCAGCAACGGGATCATGAAGGCCAGCAGAGCTATGCTGGGGAGGGTTTGCAGTACTCCCACTCCCCGGATGACGGACTCCGCCGCACCCCGGCCCCGCTCCAGAGCCAGGCCCAGCGGTAAGGCTACTGCAATGGCCGCTATCAGGGAGACACTCACGAGAAGCAGGTGCCGAAGCGCGAGGCCGAAGATGGTCACCCGTTGTCCCCAGAGGTACGACAGAACCCCACGGTCGGATGCATCGGTTGCGGACATGCGGGATTCGGCAGTGGCGCGGCTGGTGAGGCCCAGAGCCAGTAGCTGACCGGCGGCAACGCGGGCTACCGGGACGCCATCAACCTCGATCCGCCGGTTGAGTCTCCTCATGGCACTCTCGCTCAACAGGCCGCTCAACTCCGTCAGGGTGGCGGTGGCGGCAGGCACCTCCCGCTGCAGGCCCGGGCTGACCAGTGCTGCAGCCTCGTAGGGCGGAAAAAACGCCCGGTCGTCCTCCAGGATCACCAGATCATAGCGCGCAATGAATCCATCGGTGGAGTAGCCATCGATCACATCCACCTCGCCGGCAGCGAGCGCGTGGTACTTGACCGCCGGCAAAAGGGCGCGAGTTGACTGGAAGCGGAGGCCATAGGCTTTTTGCAGCCCCGGAAGGCCGTCGGCCCGTCCGATGAAGTCGGGAGTCAGCCCGGCCCTCAGGGTCCGGCTGTTGCGCGCAAGATCGCTGAGGGTCACCAGCCTCAGGTCCCGTGCTGTGGTCCGCCGAACCGCGATGGCGTAGGTGTTCTGAAAGCCGAGCGGCGGTAGCCAGCGGGCACCATAGCGGCGACCGAACTCTCGTGAGACCTCGCGGTAGACCTCTCGGGGATCCGCGCTGGGTTGCTGGCCGAGTATGGCAAGCAGGCCGGTACCGGTGTATTCCGGGTAAACATCGATGGCATTGGTCCGCAGGGCATTGAATGCAATCTCGGTGGCTCCGAGGCCGAGGCGGCGATCCACCTCGAAGCCGCGAGCTTCCAGCAGCTGCGCAAACATCTCAGCCAGGAGGAACGACTCGCCAAACGGCTTCGAGGCCACGATGATTGGGCGCACCTTCTGGCCCTCAGCCGGAACGATCGGCGAGAGGAACGTCAGGATGACCATTAGTATGGACACCCGTATCGGAGTACTCACGGCACGACCGGCGCACGGGACAAAAGCCGGCGCACGTAGTCGGTGGCAGGAGCGTCGCGAAGCTGTCCCGGACTCGCGTCCTGCTCTACCCTGCCCTGCCGCATCACCACGATTCGGTCGGCCAGAAGAAACGCCTCGTTGAGATCGTGCGTCACTAACAATGCCGTGATTCTCAACTCCCGCCGAATCGCTGCAAATGCGATCTGAAGATCCGCACGGGTGATCGCGTCAAGCGCCCCGAAAGGCTCATCCAGGAGAATGACCTGCGGCTGTGCGGCAAGCGCGCGCGCTACGGCCACCCGCTGGCGCTCTCCCCCCGACAACTCTCCCGGTGCCCGCCCACGGAACCGGGCCGGCTCCAGCCCTACCAACGTCAATGCGCGCTCGGCCAGCTCGGAAGCGTTGGTCATTCGGAGGAGCCACGGTACCAATTCCACGTTGCGTTGCACGGTCCAATGAGGAAGCAACCCGCCATCCTGGGGGACGTATCCCATGCGCCGGCGCAAGGCTATGGCATCCAGCTCCGCTGCGTCGGTTCCGTCCACCCGAACCCGCCCGGCATCGGGAACGATCAGCCGGTTGAAACAACGGAGCAGCGTGGTCTTTCCCGAACCGCTTTCCCCTATCAGCGCCACGCACTCTGCCGGCCACACGCCGATCGAGACCGTGTCCAGTGCCAGGACAGGACCATAGCGCTTGGAGACGTGCTCTGCCCATAGCGCGGCTGCCGCCGAGTCACGCTCTTCCAGATCCGTATCCTGTCTTGTTCCGGGCAGCTTTCCTCGCAATCCACCAGAGTTCGCAAAACCTTCGCCCCCCCTCCCAAAATTCAGCCGCTCTGCCGTCCCGGCAAGCTGCAGAAAAGAGCACCTGCTCTTCGGGTTGTGGGAAGGCTCGCAACCATTTGATCGCAGCGGGATTTCCTATAGCGCCACCACGCCAGTCTTATCAGGTCACACTCTTTGCATCCCCCCACCGCTTGTCAGGCCGTCATGAACGAAAATGCATAGACGCCGCGCACGAAAATCGCATGCGATGAACTACCTCAGCACCCCTCGCACACTTCCCCGCCCGTTGAGGTGTGTATGTATCGCATCGAGCTTTCGCCCGGCGAAGAGACCGCGTTTCGGTCGATAGAAGAGCTGGCTGTCGCGATCCGACGGAAGGTCGTGACTTCCCGCGCACGCATCTATCACAACGCTACGAGCAAGTGGCTGCCCATCCAGTTCCATCCGCACTACAAGATCGCGCTCTCGATGCCGCTGACCCAGGCGGATCTTGTCGCTGGCCCGCCGGTAGCCCCACTCTCGGCGTTGAAGCTGGGTGAGGGTCAGCCGCAGTCCGCTCCAGCTGTGACCCCGGCACCCTCAACCCGGCAGGCTGCTACACAGGCGGCGCTCACCGCATGGCCTGAACCCAAGCCGAGCTCACCGCGGGCAGCGGAGCCTCCGACGGAGCCGGCTCGCAGGAACCCGAAGCGAATGGCCACGCCAGTACCGGTGGCAGCAGCTCCCCGCATGGTGGAGCCGGCAAAAGTGGCGGGGCCGGTGCAGGCCAGAGGCTCGCGCCGCCGCAGTAAGCCCCAGCACTACCTTCGGGTCGCGCTGGGCGGCGCGGTGATGGTGGCCTGTGCGCAGCTGGTGGTGTCGGGCACATCGACGTCGGCATCGGACGTATCCGCGCGTCCCCGCACGCCGCGGCAACTGATCACGGCGCCAACCGAGGCACTGAAAGACGTCACTCCTCGCACGGTGGCCGCGGTAATGCCAATGCTTCAGTCCATTCCGATTCCCGGCCTCCGTTCGCCGGGCGGCACGGCATCGGTCGCGAAGATTGTAGTTCCAGTGAGCTCCAGGATAGTGTCCCCGCCTGAACCAAACGTACCTGTTGCTGCTGCCCTCGACTTTACACCGGTGAGCGGCTCAACATCTGAAATCGAGGCTGCCCCCGACGCCGGCTCTATCACGCCTGGCGTTCCCCTCGAGAACGAACAGCTGATACTCCCGGCGGTAGACTCCAGCGGCAAACAGGCCATGAAGCGAATTCTCCGCACCATCGGTGGCTCACCTGTTTCCGAGGCCAAATCATCGAAACAGTAGGACCCCTGTGACTTGCCCCACAGCAACCCGTTGGTATCAGCCTGATTATCAAACTTCGTAAGCTATTATTTGTCAACAGGTTGTGTTGACAACTCTGTGGACAATACGCGATCCGTTGTGGAAAAGTCTCGGGGGATAGTTCGGCTCCGGGCCTATTCGGAGGTGCTGCACATGCCGAGGGCAATCTGGAGTGGTTCGATCAGCTTCGGGATGGTGACCATACCCGTCAAACTCTTCGGGGCAACGGAGAGCCGTGACATCAGGTTCAATTTGATTCACGCAACCTGCGGGTCCAAGCTGCAGCAGAAGCGCTGGTGCCCCACCGATGAGGTAGAAGTGCCCTGGAACGAGACTTCACGGGGATACGAGTTCGCCAAAGGTCAGTACGTGGTGCTGACTGAAGAGGACTTCGAGCAGCTGCCGCTTCCGAGCAAGCACACCATCGAGCTGAGCGCCTTTGTGGAAGAGCAGGAGATCGATCCGGTCTTCTACGAGAAGAGCTACTATCTCGAGCCGGCTGAGCGGGCAGAAAAACCTTACGCGCTGCTGTTGAAGGCTCTGGAGGAAAAGAAGCTGAGCGCTACGGCCAGCATTACCATCAGAAAAAAAGAGCAGCTCTGCGTGCTGCGGCCGCATAAGGGCACCATAATGCTGGAGACACTGTATTACCCCGACGAGATCAGGCAGGAACGGAGCAGCGATCTGGACCGGGTGAAGGTGTCGGAGAAGGAGCTCGGCATGGCTTTTACTCTGATCGAGCTGTTGAAGAAGCCCTTCGATCCTTCTGAATACCGCGACACCTATCGAGAGGCGCTAGCGCAGCTCATCGAGGCCAAGCTCGAAGGCAAGCAGGTCGTGAGTGCACCAGCCGCCCGAGACACCGGGGTGATCGATCTGGCCGAAGCGCTGAAGCGAAGCGTCGAAGCGGCGAAGAAGGGCAGCAAGCCCAAACCGCCGGCCCGCGCTGGGACCCGTCCCGCGCGCCGCCGGACGCGGAAGGTGGGATGAGTGAGGTTGGCGATGTGCTGGCTCAGCTCGACGAGCGCAAGCCACGCTTGGTACTCAATGTGGAGGGACACGCTCTACCTGTTACCAATCTCGATAAAGTCTTGTGGCCTGCCGCTGAGGGCAGCAGTCCGCTGACCAAACGGGATTTGCTGCGATACATGACTCGGGTCTCTCCCTGGCTGCTGCCCCATCTTGCCGGACGCCCCCTGTTTGTCACCCGCTATCCCGATGGAATCAACGGCAAGAGCTTCTATCAGAAGCATTGGGATGAGCCACCTGACTTTGCCCGCAATATCTCGATCTACTCCAGTCACAAGGAGGGCGACGGCGATTACCTGATCTGTGGGAATCTCGCGACGCTGCTCTGGCTGTCGCAGATGGCGGGGTTGGAGCTGCACCCGTGGTTTTCCCGCATAGATCCTCAACCAGACGCAAAGGGGAAAGGCCGCAAGTTCTCGGGCTCTGAAGCCACCCTGGATAAGTCAGTGCTCAATTTCCCTGACTTCGTAGTGGTTGATCTGGACCCGTATGAATATTCCGGGCGCGAGGGTAAGGGCGAGGAGCCGGAGCTGCATCGCAGAGCATTCAATCGCACGCGAGACCTGGCGCTCCGTCTGCGCGAGCTCCTTACCGGTCTGGGCCTTCAGACGTTCGTCAAGACATCGGGTCGGACCGGGCTGCATCTGTATCTGCCGATCCTCCGCAAGTTCGACTACGATGCTGCTCGCGGCATCGCCGAGACCATCGGGCGGTACGCCCTTCAGCAGTGGCCTGGGGAGGTAACGCTCGAGTGGTCGGTCGAGCGCCGAACCGGGAAGATCTTTTTCGATTACAACCAGAACAGCCGCGGCAAATCTCTGGCAGCCATCTTTTCGCCCCGCCGGAACGCGCTCGGGACCGTTTCGATGCCGGTGGCCTGGGAGCAATTGGAGGAGATCTATCCCACGGACTTTACCCTACGTACGGCGCCGGATCTTCTGGAGGAGCGGGGCGACCCGTGGGCGGAGATTCTTTCAGCCAAGCAGGACCTCGCCCAGCTGTTGGAAGAGAGGACTGCATGATTCGCCCCTCGACCACTGCCCCAGCTGCAGCAGCAGGTCTCCGCCGCCGTGCCATTCCCGCCTGGCTTCCGCCCATGCTGGCGACGCTCTCCGAGGAATTGCCCATTTCGGGAAAGTGGGTATACGAGCCGAAGCTGGACGGAGTGCGGGCGTTGATCTATGTCAGCCCCGGTTCCGTACGAATCTATTCTCGTAATCGGAAGCCGCTAAACGATGCCTATCCCGAGCTGGTGGAAGCCTTGAGCGGGTCGGTAAACGGCGAGGCGGTGCTCGATGGCGAGATCATAGCCTTTGACGAGAAACGCGGCATTACCAGCTTCGCCCGGCTGCAGCAGCGCATGCAGTTGCGAGACCCCGTCCGCGCCCGGCGCAGCCAGGTTGCGGTGTACCTCTACCTGTTCGACTGCATGTACTTCGACGGCCTCGATCTTACCGGTCTGCCGCTGCTCGAGCGGAAAGCCGTCCTGCAGGACGTCGTCACCTTTGATGATGTCCTGCGGCTTAGCCGCTACAAGACCACCGGAGCCGCGGCCATGCTTCGAAAGGCGTGCGCTCGGGAGGAGGAGGGAATCATGGCCAAGCGAGCGGATTCGCGTTACGTGAGCGCGCGCTCGGCTGACTGGCTCAAGATCAAGTGCCTGCGCCGCCAGGAGCTGGTCATCGGCGGCTACACTGCGCCACAGGGATCGCGCGAGCGACTCGGTGCGCTGCTGGTGGGTCACTACGCCCCTTGGCAGGGCTCAGGGCAGGCTTTGCGCTACGCGGGTAAGGTGGGCACCGGATATGATCGCAGGACCCTCGAGCTTCTGCACACCCTGCTGGCTCCGCTTCACCGCACCACCTCGCCTTTCCTGGAGGGACCCAAGCCGGCCGGCGAAATTCAGTGGGTCAGCCCCGAGCTGGTAGCCGAGATCGGGTTCTCCGAGTGGACATCCGCCGGACTGCTGCGCCACCCTCGTTTCCTCGGCCTGCGAGACGACAAGCCAGCCCGAGACGTGCGTCGAGAAAGCTGAGGACCGCAGACCACCCGTCTCCACTCATTTTCCCATCAGAGCTCTGAATCCTCGCCTGTAACATCCGTTGGTTACCCCTATATAGCAGTGACTTACAAGCTCAACCTTCGAACGCGCGGCGCGGAATAGCCTCTGCATGGTTCTTGCTTTGGGACCTCCGAGGCTGTCCCCCCACCCATGCGCCAAGAGGAGGTCCCATGTTCGCTGCTCGCCACACGCTCTGGATGGGTCTCGTGGTTCTCGTCCTGTTCGGCTTCACTGCCGCACCGGCACATGCCCAGGGCAAGGCCAAGGGAAAAGACAAGCACTATGCAGTGTCGAGCGACAAGGCTGTTCGAGTGAGCCGTGCCGTGCTGATCGAGCAAGGATATTATGTAGTGCGCGTGGAGCGCGTAGGAGCCACACAGGTGATTTACTTCCGGCGGGGCAACAACGGCCGGGGCAAGGGTAAGGGTCCGCTTCAAAGAATGGTGATCCGGACGGTGCGCGACCGGGTGTTCTTCGAAGAAGCAGAGCCATCAGTTCTGGTTAATATCGATATCAAGCTTAAGCTGTAGGAGCCGCCCTATTTCCTTCATTCCCAAGTGGAGGCACAATGCGTGGCAGCGCGTGGTTGGGTCGTGCCGTTTTGGTGGGTGGCATATTGCTCGTAGCTCAGGCGGATCGGCTGACGGCTCAGGGGATAAGCTTCGCTCCCAACATCGGTGTTTACATCCCGACGACCGAGCTGGTCAGGGCTGCCGGCGGTGAGGAATTCAAGCAGGAAGTGAGCATCACGCTCGGGGGACGTGTGGGAGTGGCTCTCAGCCGGCGGCTGGGGCTCGAGTTCACCGGTGCCTATGCACCCAGCGACCTCAAGCTCACTGCATCAGGACTCGGCGATCAGAGTCTGGACGCGAATGTGTTTACTGGAAGCGGCCGGGTCAGCTTCCAGCTGGTGCCTTACACCAGCCCGGTTGCGTTCGTAATCACTGGAGGGGTGGGCGTCATCAACCGCAGTGGTGACTTCTACGAAAACGTGGAGGAAAAGACGGACGTAGGCGGCACGTTCGGCGCGTCGGCGAGGTTTCGCCTGGGAAACCTGCTCCGGCTCCAGCTCAGTGCCGAGGACTATATCTACAAGCCGAAGGCAGAGATCCCGGGCTTCGGGCCGGCGGATGAGAAAAAGACCCAGAATGACATCCACCTCTCTCTCGGCATCGGCATTCCCCTCCTGGGTTTGGGCCAGATGGGGGAGTGAGCGCAGCTATTCATCAAAGCAAAGGGCAGCTTCTACTTGGAAGCTGCCCTTTGCTGTTTTCGCCGGTTACCGCTGACCGAACTACCGTATCAGCGGCGCGAGCTCTTCTTGCTGCTTTTTCTGCTGCGGCTGCTGCCACTGCTCTTCCGGCCCGAGGTCGATCGGCTGCGAGAGCTCGCTGTGGACCTGCTGCGAGATCCTCCGGTGCTCTTCTTACGGCCGGCTCCGCTGCTCTTGCGTCCACTGCTTGCCGCTTTCCTGCGCCGTGTCGCGGCGCCCTTGCGTGCGGCAGCGGAGCGCGAGGCCTTGGACCTCGAGCCCGAGGCCTTGGACCTCGATCCCGAGGCAGCCCCACCCTTCTTGCCTCCTTTACGGGAAGAGCTCTTGGTGCTCTTCTTTCCCCTTCCAGAGCCGCTCTTCTTGCCGCCACCGTCTTCCTTGTTCACGGTTGCCCAGGCGCGCCGCTCTGCTTGGCGACGTGAACTACCCCGCTTCTCATAGCCTTCTTCGATGTGCTCGGCTTGCCGCTTCTGCTTGCTGGTGTAGGACGACTTGTCGCCTCGTGGCATGGTCGTGATCTCCCGTGTGGTTGAGTCGGATGCCGATCTCGAGGATGGCCGGTAGAAATCGAAGCGGCCGGTAGCCTGAAATGCACAGACGTCGCAAGTATAGATTGGTGAGTACTCGCTGCTGTGGGTTGGGTCACACGACTGGGAGCGAGTTCAGCAGCCAAGAGCTCTCAAAAGAAGGCGGGTGGAACGGGCGATTAGGCCCGTTCCCGGCGAGATATATAGAGAAGGGGGTAGTGATGGGAGAAGCAGCGGAAACTTGGGTTAGACAGCTCATCCGGCCGCAGAGCAGGGGACTCAGGGCTGTTTCGGACGTCTCGCAGGTCGCCGTCCATCCGCACTTCCACTGTGGCCAAGTATAGAAAGCCGGGATCAAGGTGCTGTGCGTTGGATCACCATTTCTTTCTGACTGCGCGCCCCCTCGGTTGACTTTAGCTTCACGGCGGTTCTAAATCCCCGTGGCGCCGCCTGGCGCCTAAACAGCCAGTGGAGGCTTTTCCTCATGTCACTGCCGGTTTCTCGCCGCACCTTCATCGGCGCGAGCGGCGTTGCGGCGGCTACCGTGGTGTTACCGTCCATTTCTCCGGCCATAATCCTTCGCGGCGCAATCCGACCGGCAGCGGTGAGCTCCAGCAACGGACTGCCGGCGGTGCTTCGAGCCATGGAGCTGGTGCTGGAGGGAACCGACACCCTCGACGCCGCCATAGAAGGCGTGAAGATTCAGGAGCTCGACCCCAGCGACAACTCAGTGGGCTACGGCGGTCTTCCCAACGAGGACGGCGTGGTGCAGTTGGACGCGTCCTGCATGCACGGGCCCACCCGGCGAGCCGGCGCGGTCGCGGCGCTCGAAGGGATCAAGACCCCGAGCGAGGTGGCTCGGCTGGTGCTCAAGTACACCGACCACGTCATGCTGGTCGGAGAAGGGGCAAAGCGGTTCGCGCTCTCGTATGGTTTCAAGGAGGAAGACCTGCTGACACCCGAGTCACGCCAACTCTGGATCAGATGGCGCGCCAACCGAGGCGCCGACGATGACTGGCTCAACGTTCCGGAGAACGAGCCGCTCCCAACAAGACCGACCGGTACGATCAATCTCAACGTGGTAAACCCGAAGGGCGAAATCTCTTCGGTTACCACCACCAGCGGGCTGGCCTGGAAAATTCCGGGCCGGGCCGGCGATTCGCCCATAATCGGTGCCGGCCAATACACGGACAACGACGTGGGAGCCGCCGGGTCGACTGGACGAGGCGAGGCGAACATCACGGCGTGCGGCGGGTTTCTCACCGTGGAGGGTATGCGCCGGGGACTCAAGCCGACCGATGCGTGCCTGGAAACGCTGAAGCGGGTAGTTCAGCTCACCCCGCCCCGGCTCCTCCAAAACGGCCGTCCATCGTTCAATATCTCTTTCTACGCCGTAAACAAGAGGGGCGACCTCGGCTCAGCCTCGATCTATCCCGCGACCTTCGCGGCGCATGATGGCCGGGTTGGCGCTCTGCGAGACACCGCCTATCTCTACCCGAGGCGCGCCTGATGCGGCTGACTGCTCTGCTTCTGCCGGCACTGGTCCTCGCGGTCCGGCTAAGCGCCCAGGTCCCCTCAGCTACGGACACTCCCGAGCCGGTCACGCTCGACACCTCGGAAACAACGGAGGAACCGGTCCCATACTCTCCCTGGCGAACCAGCTACTTCCCCTATCTGACGGGTGGCACCAATGACGGGCCGGTGGTGGCATTCCGGGTACATCACTTCCAACCGGCCGAGTACGATGATCGGGTTACCACCAATGCCGCCCTGACAGCCGATGCCGGCATCACCCACCGGGGCAGCCGACACGTCGCCGTGAGATTCCGCGCTCCACAGCTCTGGGATAACTGGCGGTTCAACGCACTCGGTGCAGCAGTGAGGGAAGCACGCTTCGGATATTTCGGGCTCGGCAACGAGACGGTAGAAAACGACGAGGCGGTGACCCCGGAGCAGCCATTTCTGTATCGGGTCCGGCGCGTCCGCTACGGCGGAAAAGTGGAGGCCTCTCGCCGACTGCGCGGGCCATGGCAGGCCGCGCTACTGGCGAATGTCGAGTGGACCCGCTTCTCCACACTTCCCCAGCCCTCGCTCTTCAGGAGCGACTTCGGCACCGAGCTCAGGGAGACCGATGTCTCCGCTCGACTTGCTCTGGTATACGACACCCGGGATAACGAGTTCAACACCCACCAGGGGCTTCTGTTCGAGGCCGGCGCCCAGGTCGGAAGCGGCAACGATGGGTACACCCGGCTGTACGGCGTGCTGCGGGGATACCTATCGGTTCGGGAGGGAACAGTTGTCGCCGCCCGCCTTGCCGCTTCGGGAATGGGCGGCGATCCCACTCTCAACGCCAGATATTATCTGCCGGCCTGGGAGAACCAGATACCGGTGTTAGGCGGGCAGTATTCCCACCGCAGCTTCGACACCGGACGCTTTGCCGGCAAGCACGTGATGTTAGGCAATCTGGAGGTGCGTCACGATCTGCTGCCATTCGGCGACCTGGGAGCCATAACGCTGCTCGGGTTTGTCGACGCGGGGCGGGTGTTCGAGGGGGAGTCGTTCAAGCTGACGACTGACGGTGTGAAAGTCGGCGGCGGGGGGGGAGTGGCACTCCGGATCCTGCGTTCGTCGATCTTCACGTTCAACTTCGCGGGCGGGCCGGACGGTTTCAACTACTCGGTGGGGAGCGGGTGGATGTTCTAAAATAAAGACGTGAGCGGCTTTCCTTCACGCCACCTTCTCAGCCGGCAACCCAGCGGCCTCCAGCACCTCCCGTAGGGTGGTCTCCCCCCGATCGCGGGCGTACCATTTTCGAACTTGAGGATAGAGCTCGGCCTTGGGCGTGGTGCCCCGGTTTGCCATCACCCAGGCCTGGAGCTCAGTCGGGCGAGGACCCCAGTGGCCGATCTCCTGGAACTGGTGGTCCAGCGCAATCACGATGGGTATCGAGCGCGATCCGTTGGTCAGATATCGATCCATCAGCTCCGGGTTTTCATCTCGCAGGATCACTCGAAGCTCGAGCCCGGGTGCCATATCAGTCAGCTTCGCGATGATCGGAACGGTGTTCGAGGCATCCCCGCACCAATCCTCGACAATCACCAGCAGCTTGCGCCCGGCGTTGGCCGGCACGGCGGCAAGCGCCCAATCGGGAATCCGCGCCAGCCTCCGTATCCCCTGCCATAATCCGCAGTGCTCGGCCTTACAGGAGGCGACGAACGAGTCGAAACTTAGCGATTTGTCCCACAGTGCCTTGAAGTCCAGCATCCCGTCTCCGTTACACGAACTCTGCTACAACACCCTCACGAGTGGGGAGGTTCCCCATCGGTGTAATACTGAGCGCAGCGAACGTTGACAACAATTTCACAACTCTTCGATCCTGATCCCCCGCCGGGCCAGCTCGGACACGTACTCACCGAAGGGCATGGCCTCGTCCGGCGTGTGAACCCCCTTGGCTTTCACCCGGCCGTCTACCTGCATCTGGCCGGTAATGGACAGCGAGTAGCCGGTGGTACGCATCATCGCGCTGATTCCATGTAGCGCGTCGTAGTAATCGATCAGCCGGAAGGTGATGCGGGAAGGATTCGCGCCGGTTTTCCCGGTCACCTGGACCTGAAGCGCGACGAGATCGCGGCCTTCAGGCTTGTGCAGTTTGGGATGGACCGCGGCGATAAACAGGTCACGGGGCGCTACCTTATTCCCCTTCACCTCGATCGGCTCGTTGGCCAGGAGACCCAGCTCGCGGATGGGCCGCATGATGGCTACGTGTCCCGGATAGCGGAGGGTCTTGTACTCCATGGTGTCGATCTTGCCATCGTAGGCGAACGGCAGTGTGCTGATTCCGCCCCCAGTATGAAATGCCTCCAGCGTGCCCACCGGCGAGGGGAACTCAACCGGCTCAACCTCACTCAGGGCATCTACCTGTACCGGCTTGCCGCCCCGGAGCACCCAGGAGGGCGTAGTGTAGTAGTCGAGGGCCCCCTCGAGCGAGTACACGATCTGATAGTTGAGCGGCGGCTCCGGGGCCTGCGGCAGACCGCCGACGAATATCTTTACCTTGTCGGCACGGTCCAGCCGCCGAATCCCTTCCGCCGCCAGGATGTTGACCATCCCTGGGGCCAGGCCACAGTCCGGAATCACCGACACACCATTGGCCAGTGCCTGCTGATGCAACTTTTTCTGCTCCAGCACGATATCGGTATTGCCACCCAGATCGGAAAAGTGACAGCCACACTCTACCGCGGCCTTGGCCATGGGACCGTTGTAATAGTAGGGGATGGCGCTCATCACAGCCGCCTGGCCCTCGAAGGCCGCCCGTACGGCGGGGGCATCGGTGACGTCGAGCTGGATGGTACGCAAGCGCCCCTTCCAATCCCCCGCCAGAAACTTGGGAAGCTTGACCGGTCTCACGTCGGCCAGGGTCACCTGACCGACGGCAGGATTCTGGAGGAGGTCGTAGGCGCAGGCGCAGCCCTGAAGTCCGGCACCGAGAACCAGCAGTTTCATCACCGAATCCGGGAGAGAGGAAAGGAGAAAAGTGCCGGAAACTAGCCGGTGGGCTACCCCCATGTCACCTGAGCACGAGACAACCTTTCCCGCCTACCGCTCACGCTCTTTGCAGTTACCGCTCACGCTTTCCAGAAAAGAACGTCATCTCCCGCGGCCGCTCCGGCGGCCTGGACCACGTCAGCCGGCGCGGGCGTCCGGCACGCAACGGGCGAATCTCGAAATTGTCGCCAACGAAGAACCCGACCGAGTCCGAACCCCACCGCACCGGGTCGCGCGCCCCGCGGGCCAGTAGCGCGGAGCCACTGTCGCCGCTTACGCAGAGATCAGCGGCGTTCTCGCACCGCACGACGCCGGCAAATACCGGATCTCCCAACAGCACCGCCAGGCTCGATTCGGCCTCTGCCCGTTCCGGGGGCGGGACCGGGCGCGCATCGGGCGCCGCCGGGGGTGTACTGATCCGGTAGAATCCATCCGCGGTGGATACAATCAATGAGCTCCCACCCGGCTCCCAGCCTACCCTGACCGGCGGCCCGGCACCCCTGGGAAGCGCCATCTCCCGCTCGGCACCGCTCAGCAGGTTCATCAGCCAGACCGTCGCCGGCGTCGAGTCACGCAGCGATGTGCCTCGAAGAAATGCCAGCCCCCCGCCATCAGGCGAGAGCGCGGGCCACAGCTCGGCGACGTTGGTGAAAGTGATTCGAACCGGTGGCCCACCATCGGGCCGGACCGCGTAAAGGTCGCCGTTGAGTGCTGGACCTCCGACGAAGACGCCATAACCGTCCTGCCCGATCTCCATCTGGCCGCGCAGAGGCGGCAGCGTCGGATCGCAGGCGGCGATGAGAAGAAGAGTGAGCGGGAAGAGCAAAGGCGTGAGCGGTGAGCGGGAAAAATGTTTGTCCCCCTGAGCCGTGGCGTAGCGAAGGTGACAACCCTTCTTACTTCTCACTTCTCACTGTACTCTTGAGAAGCCACCATCCGTCCGGATCCACATCGATCCTCTTGGGCCGGGTAACGCCATCGATCGCCGTTCTCGTGGTACGACCCTGCACCTCAATGGGTACCACTTTCCCGTCGATCAGCAGCTGCAGGTTGGGGATGCGGTAAGCTCCCCATCCCGTCTTCTGACTCTGGTCTACCTGGATCGTCAGCTTCTGTCCTTTGTGCATCCATCGGATGTCGAGTATCGGATAGCCGGGCTGCGTCAGTGCCTGCCGGAAATACCAGTCGAGATCGCGGCCCGCCGCCTCGGACATTATCCGGGCGAAATCCGACGACACCACGGTACTGTCGCGGTAGGCAGCGTAATAGCTGCGCAGACCGCCGAAGAAGACGGAGTCGCCCAGCATCCCTCGGAGCTGATGCAGGACCCAGGCTCCTTTCTGGTAGCTGTTGCTGTTGAGCAGCTCCGTCAGGTCGGAAGTGGCCGAGTCCACCACCCCCCGCTCGGTGTCCGGCGACTTATAAATGGTCAGCGCGGCATTTCTCATCCTCGCTCGAAATGCGCTGTCGCCTTGAGTATCTGCAGTCCAGAGCGCCGAGAGGTAGGTGGCAAACCCCTCGGAGAGCCACAGGTGGGGCCACTCTCGTATGGTTACGGCGTCGCCGAACCATTGGTGAGCCGTTTCGTGGGCCACTAGCGGCTCCCCCAGCTTCTTGTCCCGGTAGAGCTTCCCATCGTAGAAGATCGCGGTCGAGTTCTCCATCCCGCCGTAGCGGGTGGTCGACTGGACATGCGCCAGCGCGGGATAGGGAAACGGGCCGATCAGTCTGCTGAAGTAATCCACCATCTGCCCCGCCCGGCCGAAGGCGGTGCCGGCGGCGTAGGCCGAGTCTTGGGGGTAGCTCCAGACCGAGAGCGGAACGCATTTCACCCCACAGCCGGCGTCGGGGAGTGGCGTGCGCGCCAGACGTCCTATCCCCACCACCATGGTGTAAACCGGTACCGGCGTGTTCAGGTTGTAGTGCCACACCGCATGGCCGTAGGGCAGCGTATCGATTTTTGCCAGGACGCCGTTGGCGATCACCTGTTGACCGAGCGGCACCTGGACGTGGAATGAAACTGCTGCCTTGTCTCCCGGGACATCCGGCGTGGGAAACCAGTGGTGGGCCCGGTTGGGCCAGTTGTCGGCGAAGGTGGTGCGCTCACCGTAGGCATTCTTGCCGATGATGAGGCCATCAGTGGGGAAGCCGCGGTAGCGTACCCGGGTGCTGATCGAGTCTCCTGGCTGCTTCTGGTGGGGGACGTCGATGTCGGTGGAGGACCGGGCGTACATCGTGCGCGAGAGCCGGGTGTTGGGCTTGCCGTCCACCAGAACCCGGATGACCCGCATGGAGGAGTCGAGCTGCATTCTGACCGGTGCGGTGGAGCCGAGCCGCCAGGTGATCTGCACCTCCCCGAGCACATGGGTGCCGGTGTCGCTCGGGATCAGGGTGATGTCGTAGTGCAGCGCATCGTGCGGCGGCGCCGCTTGCAGCAGCAGGAGGAGGGGGATCATGAGCAAAGCGTAAGCGGTGAGCGGGGAAAGCAGAAGCGTGAGCGGGAAACACCCCTGCTAAAGAATGTCTGCCCAGGCTGCATAGTGTTCCCGCTTACCTCTCACGCTGTTCCTTCCCGCTTACGCTTTTATTTCCCCAGCCTGGCCCGATAAAACTCCAGGATTCGGGTCCACGCCTTCTCCCGCTCCGGTGTGTCGTACCCCTGCCGGCCCGGCTTCAGGAAGCCGTGCCCGGTGGCGGGATACACCTCGGATGTGAACGTCTTGCCCGCGGACTGCATCACCGCCACGACGTCGGGAAGGTTGGCGTTGATCCGTTCATCGTTCTCGCCGTAGATGCCGAGCACTGGCGCCTGAATCCGCTTCATCGCTGCGGTGTCGGGAGCGGGACCGTAGGCGACCACGGCTGCCCGCAGGTTTGGGTTGCTAGTGGCATAGCGGAAGCTCTCCCCACCGCCCCAGCAGAATCCGATGGTGCCGACCCGGTCCCGGTCGACGGATGGCAAGTTGTTCACGTAGGCGTAGACCGCATCGAGGTCGGCGGTCACCCGTTTGGGCTCCAGCTGTCCCACCAGCTTGCGGGCGGAATCGGGATCGGCGGGAGTGATTCCGTGCTTTGAGGACAGCAGGTCGGGCAGGATGGCAACGTAGCCTTCCTTGGCCAACCGATCGGCCACGGTCGGCTCCCACTTGGTCAGGCCATAGATCTCGTGGATCACGATGACGGCCGGCGCCTTGGTCTTCCGCTCGGGATAGGCCACGTAGGCTCGAATCGAATCCCGGCCCCGCTTGATCGAGATCCACTCGCCGTGGGTGGTGACCGAGTCCGGCTGCACCGGAGTCATCGACTGCCCCGGTGCGGTACGCGCAGTGCTCAGGGCTGATTCGCCCCTTTCACCTTTGTAGGTCCACATCGCCGCCGCGCCGATCAGAAGCGCCAGCAGTCCGATGAGAACGTAGGTAGCGGCCGCACCGGCCCGAGCACGCAGGGTTCTCATGGTAGCTCCCAGAACTCGACCCGGTTCTCCATCAGGAGCGGGACGGCCACCCGTGACTTGCCGTCGAATCCGATGTCCGCCGGGGAGGGAACCGGGTGGGCGATCCTGGTTGCCTTGCCGTCATCCACCAGGAACAGGCTGGAGTCGGTCCAGCTGGTGACCAGCAAGCGGTTGTCGGGCAGGATCTCGATTCCATCCTGCTGGCCCGGTCCGGTGCCGATGGTCCGTACGGATTTCTCCCCTGGGCTCCAGGCAACCAGGTTGGTGCCCATGAACGGCACCACCAGCAGTGCGTCGTCCATGAACGTGATGCCGTTGGGCGCTGCGAGGTCGGGCGACTCGAAGGCCACCGTGGCCTTGCCGCTCTTGATCTGGTAGATGCGGTCGGGCCCCGGGTGTGAGAAGTTGGGACCCAGGCCGGAATCGGTGATGTACAGCGTGCCGTCCGGCCCTGCGGTGATGTCATTGAGGAACTTGGCGCCGGGCACCCTCACCGAGCCGGCAGGTGCCCCGGTGCGCTTGTTGAATGCGCGAACGGCATCGATGTCGGCCACCCAGAGAGTGTCACCGGTTATCGCCATTCCCTTCGGTGCGTTCAGGGTGGCGCCGCTCCTGCCCCCGGCGATGAACTTGAGCGAGTCCACCTTGCCGTCGGCGGTGAGCCGGGCGATGAAGCCGTTGTTGTCCTTGCCGAAGGGATCGCCGTTGATGTTGGCCACGAACCAGACGTTCTGGTCGAAGTCCCAGCGCGCGGCCTCGGGGGCCTGGAGGTCGCGGACTTCGCCGGTCTTGGTTGCCATGCGAGAGCCGGCCGCGGACTTGTCGCCGGCGGCGGCGGTGTCGCCCACGCTGGCACTGCGGTCGGCGGTGTCGCGGGGGCTGCAGGCGGCCGAGCCCACCGCAAAGGCGGCAGTCAAAGTCAGGAATGGTATTGGGTGGTGCCGGAACATGAGGCGTGTCTCCACACGGAGGAAATGCAAGTATAAGCGGGGACGCGGGTAGGCGGGAAAGCGGGCAGGTCAGTAGGAGCGCGGGTGCTAGTTAACGGAGTCCTGGAAGGCCTTGGAGTTCCCGCCTTCCCTCCTACCTCTCTACTCCTCCGGCGCTCCCCCTGCCTTGGCAACCTGATCAGCCCGCACCCGTCCGGCGTCGAACTTCCGGGCCGAGGCCAGCATGGTATCGATCACCTCATCCACGTCCGCTGCGCCGCGCTTGAATCGAATCGGGTTGATCCGGGCCACCACGAAAGGCCGGAGATAGGGGCTCTCGAACCCACGCTCCTTCAGCTTCTTCATAGCCTCGCTCACAGCCGCGTCAACCTCGAGCACCCGGGCCGCCCGCTCCCGCCTCGTCTCCAGCGCCTTGGGCAGCGCGGATGACTCCCACTGCTCGACTCGGCGCAGGATCGGGTGATACGCACCACCGGCAAAGCGGCCGTTCTCCTGGTAGCAGAGCCCGAGCGTCAGGAGGGCCGGCTCCTCGAACTCGATCTCGTAGTCCTTCTCGGGTCGGGTCTCGCTTTGGGCCAGCAGTTGGGCCAGGCGGATCACCTCGAGGGAGCGCTCACGCAGGTTGTGCGCTTTCTCGGTGTTGAGCAGCAGGATTCGGTGGGCCACCTCCATGTCCGGCACCACGATGGCGACGACCGACTTAACACCGAGCTGGCGGAGGGCGGCCAGCCGGTGATTGCCGTTGGGGGTCCAGTAATTTCCCTGGTCTGACCGGACCACGATCATGGGGTCGAGGTAGCGGCCGAGCTTGTCCATGGCGACGGAGAGACGCTCGACATGGGGTTTGGAGAGATCACGTTGGTAAGGGGTGGGCTCGACCAGATCGATGGGGAGTGCGGCGAAGATCTGCCAGTTCCCGCCGAGTGGATCCCTGTATGGGGCGAGAACGCTCCCGCCGTCAGCCTCGATCGCCTCGGCCAGCCGGGTTATGGCCGCGGGCGGGCTACCAGAGCCGATGGCGTCGGGAGCGATGCCGCGGGATCGGGGCTCGGCTTCCGCTTTCTTCTTGCGTCGTGGCTTCCCCTCGTTCTTGCTGGGGCCATTCTTGGCGGGCGCTGGGCTCAATTTACGGTGACCTCGGCCGCTCACGGCTCAGCTCCTGCAACACCTCGCTTGCCTCTCTCACCCTGCCCTGCAACTCTGGATCGGCCTTATCCCACAACCGGAGAAACCGGCCATACGCCACCGCCGCCGAGTCGCGCTGCCCCGCCGCCTCGTAGGTGCGTCCCAGCGCCAGCTGAGTGAGCGGCAGGTAGAGCGGCTGGGTGTCGAACCCGTAGCGCAGGTACCGGATTCCTTCCGCCCGGGTATCCGTACGCGCCGCCAGGGCCAGTGCCAGTTGAAGCCGGAGAAACCCACTCTCCTGCGCCACTCCCGGCGCCGCCACCTGGTCCAGACCCGACCGGAGCCGCGCCAGACCTAGGACCGTGTCGCCCTGCATCAAGGCACCCCAGCCGTCGGCCGCCACCATCAGCCCGCGATCAAGCGGCGACATCCGGGCCGAGTCGGCCAGCGCGCGAGCCAGCCGGCGCCGGCCCTCCGGCACCTGACCGCGCAGCAGCTGGACCATCGCCCTCCCGTACTCGGCCTCCGGACCGGGGGGCAACGCCGCTACCGCCGAATCCATGAAGCCGGCAGATGAGGTGGGCGCGAGCCCCAGCGCCGTCGCCCAGGCCTGGACTCCCAGTGCCTCCTCCCGGTCGAGCGGCGAGAGAGAATCCAGCAGCATCCGCGCCTCCCGCCACCGCCCCATGCCGGCGAGCATATGGCTCCTCGCCGCCAGCGCCGCCGCCATAAACTGGGTCGACCGGGGCCCCGCCCTCTGCACCATCGCGAACCGCCGCACAATGGAGTCCGAGGAGGCTTGGTCCCAGTGATAGGCCGAGCTCGTCGACTGAATCAGCCACGACCCCTGCTCCACGAATGCGGCGCCCAGGGCCTTGTCGGTCGGTGGCGGCCCCCAGACCAGGTTGGCTGCGGTGCGTAACGCGCTCACCTTGGCAGGCGGCGCCGTCCCGGCGAACGCCGGGAAGTAGCGCGCGAACTGGGCGGTATCCCGGTACATGAGCGCCAGCTCGAGCGGGTGGATCAGCGCAGGAAACAGGGTCGAATCCCGCCGCAGCACGCTGTCAAATACCGCGGCAATGGAGTCCGGCGCGCTGGGCCGGAAGCTCTTGGTGTGGAACATCGCCTCGCCCAGCAGGAACCAGCCCTCGACGTCCTCAGGAAACTCGGCGACAAAGGCGCGCAGCGAATCGATCGACGCGGGCTTCCCCCGATCGAACAGCTGATACCCTGCCAGAAGCCGCCGGTCGCGGGGAGGCAGGCGCTGGGCAAAGCGAACCCCGGCGGCAACGGCGTCGTGGGCGTCCTTGTTGCCGTACCCCCCGATCCACCCGAAGACCTGGGCCCGCCGGAGATGGGCCAGGGCAAAGGTGGAGTCGGTCTCCACCGCCCGGGTGTAGGCAGTCAGCGCTGAATCCCACTCCGTCCGGCGGTAATATTGTTCGCCCTGGAGATAGGAGCGCAGCGCGTCGATCGAGTCGGTGGTAAGCGAGGCGAGCCGCATGTTCGGGATCGGTTCTTTGGATCGCCAGACGTCGCGCAGCAGCGCCAGGCTCAACCGGTCCACCGCGCCCAGCACGCTGTCCGCCGCAGCGTCCACCTGCGCTCGGCCGATTCGCTCGCCGGCAATGCTGTAGAGGTCGGCCGCGACCCGCACCCTCCCACCGGTAGAGACCACGCTTCCCAGCACCACCGAGCCGGCATCTAGATCGCGCCCCACGGCTACTGCCCGCGCGACCTCATCCGAACCCCTCCTCCCCGCGCCGCCCCAGCGCTTGAGTACCGAACGGGGATCTACCGTGTTGATGCCGCCTACCCCACGCAGGTTGGTGGAAAGAAGGTCCACCATTCCTTCGCCCAGGAACTCGACCCCAGGACCTGAGGTGTGGAAGGGGAGCACCGCCAGCATCTCGACCGCCGCCGCAACCGTCTGCCCCGGGGTTCGAGTGGTAAACCACAGGCCGCCCCCTACAGCAAGAACGGCCAATGCGCCGGCCAGCAGGTAGCGCGGACGCACTCCCGACACCGCCGGCGCTCCAGCACCGCGGAGCGCCGACCGCATTGCCCCCATATCGGGAAAACGGCCGGCCGGCTCCAGGGCCAGCGCTTTCAGCACAACGGCATCGAGCTCGGGAGTGACCCCAGCTCTGATGCGGCCGACATGGGGGCGAGGCGCGGTGAGGCTCCGGGCGATGATCGTCTGCGCGGTGGTCCCGGCAAATGGTGGCTCGCCAGCCAGCATCTCGTAGAGCACGCAGGCCAGGCTGTACTGGTCGGACCGGGCGTCCACCACAGCGTCGCCGGTGGCCTGTTCGGGGCTCATGTAGTGCGGCGTGCCCATCGCCATCCCGGACCGGGTAAGGCGGGTGGATGCGGCATCCGGCGCGGGCGCAGTGCCCTGCTCCAGTGCCTTGGCCACGCCGAAGTCGGCCACGACCGCGTGCCCGCCGCTCAGCAATATGTTCTCGGGTTTGATGTCGCGATGCACCACGCCCTTGCCGTGGGCATAGGCCAGGGCATCCGCGACCTCACCAGCGATGGTAACGGCGGCGTCTACCGGCAGACGCCCTTCTCGCTGCAGCAGCTGTCGCAACGTCTCACCCTCGACGTAGGGCATGACGAAATACGGAGTCGGAGCCCCAGCCTCATCACTGACGACGCCGGAATCAAAGACCGGAAGAATGTGGGGGTGCTGCAGACGGGCGGCGAGCTCGATCTCGCGGAGGAAGCGCTCCACCCCCTCGCGCCCGCCCAGCTCGGGGCGCACGACCTTCAGCGCCACCAGCCGCTTGTGGCGGAGGTCGCGCGCTAGATATACGGTGGCCATGCCGCCGGCGCCGATCTCCCGATCCACGACGTACCGGTCGCTGAGGGCGGCCGCGAGGCGCTCGGGGATGTCACTCATTCAGCACAAATCTAGCAGTCTCGCCCGACACGCACGGTTTGAAAGAGTCAGCCCGGCGCATAGCTTTCGGTATCCCAAGATCCCGAGCCCGCCTTCCCTGACGCATTCATGACTCAAGCCAAGCTGATCTGCCAGCGACCAAAAGAAACCCCGGCGGACAGCAAGAGCGCGCCGAAGCAGCCGCGACGCCTCCCTGCCGACTTGCTGCGCCAAGTCTCGCGGCGGCTCCAGATCATAGCGCTGATCGGCGCAGGACTCTGGTTCCTCGCGCCCGCGCTGGCGCATTTCGCCTTTCATGCCCTGAATCCGGACGATCCGCGCTGGACCGAGCTCCAGGCTTCCGATGTCATAGCCGCAGCCAGCATCGCGGTGTCCCTGGCCCTGTACTTCTTCCTCCGAAAGAGCGGTCGCAATCCAGCCCATGTGATGGACCTGGGTCTGGCATACATGGTGGTCACAGCCTTCGCCCTAGGTCTGATAGATCATATTGGCCCGGTCGCCCGCCAGTCAGTGGACGTGGACCCTATGATCAGCTGGGTGGGTCCGGTGATTCTGATGTTCGCCGCGATCGTACCGGCACCGCCGGTGAAGATGCTGCTGGCGGGGTTGATCGCTGTACTTTTCGACCCGCTCGGTATGGTGCTGGCGCGCAGCGCAGGCATGTACGAGTTCGGCCCCCTCAGCAACGCCTTTCTGATGCACTATCCCAGCTTTCTGCTCCTCGGGGTTGCCGTCGTCATCTCGGGTGCCGTGACCCGCCTGGGACAGCAGGTGACGAAGGAGCGGGAGATGGGTAGCTACCGACTGGGTGAGTTGCTGGGACGTGGCGGGATGGGTGAAGTGTACCGAGCCACCCACCGCATGCTCGCGCGCCCCGCCGCCATCAAGCTCATCCGGCCGGAGGTGCTGGCCGAGCGCAGTGGCGGGAGTGCCGGGCTGGCGGTAACCCGCTTCCGGCGGGAGGCGGAAGCCGCCGCTAATCTGAGATCACCGCACACTGTCGAGCTCTACGACTTCGGAGTGACCGAAGACGGGGTCCTCTACTTCGTAATGGAGCTGCTTCAGGGTATGGACCTCGAAACCCTGGTCCAGCGGGAGGGCCCGCTGCCGGCCAAGAGAGTGATCCATATACTGCGGCAGGTTTGCGAATCACTTGAGGAAGCGCATGCCAGCGGCCTGGTGCACCGGGACATCAAGCCGGCCAACATCCACGTGGGCCGCCTGGGACTGCGGCAGGATTTCGTCAAAGTACTCGATTTCGGTCTGGTCAAGTCGGTAGGCGGGTTGACCGGTGAAGACTCGATGGCCACAGCCGCCGGGCTTACGCCAGGAACGCCGGCCTACATGGCACCGGAGATTGCCCTGGGCCAGGAGGTGGATGGGCGTGCCGATCTGTACGCCCTGGGGTGCGTCGCATACTACCTGCTCACCGGCACACTGGTCTTCGAGGGTAGTGCGTCTCTGCAGGTGATCGCAAAGCACATACAGGAGGACCCGGTTCCCCCCTCCCAGCGCACCGAGCTCGAGATCGATCCCGCGCTCGACCGGCTGGTGCTCTCATGCCTGACGAAGAACCCGGAGGGCCGGCCTCAGACCGCGGCGGAGCTGGACCGGGAGCTGGGGGAAATTCAGACTGAGCCCTGGAGCCAGGAAGAAGCGCAGCGCTGGTGGAGACAACATCAACCGGCCTAAGCGTGCATGCGGCCAGTATCGATAGTGAGAGCATTCTTCCAGAGGATTTGAGAGGA
>JACCRS010000193.1 GCA_013813435.1 Gemmatimonadales bacterium | reverse complement strand
CGCACCGAGCGTACGGAAGGTGGCGACAGATGCAGATGCTTTGCGGCAATGGCTTGGGCCGAAGGTCCGCTGAACGGAGGCTCGCCGGCAAGCATCTCGTAGAGCACACAGCCCAGGCTGTACACATCGCTCCTTCCGTCCACCTGGTTTCCACCCGCTGTCTGCTCCGGGCTCATGTACGCCGGAGTTCCTACCGCAAGACCGGCCGAGCTTAAATCGTCCAGTGTAGAGACGTGAATCGCTCGTGCTAAGCCGAAGTCGGCAATTACCGCGTGACCGGACTCGAGCAGGATGTTCTCCGGCTTGACGTCCCGATGCACAACGTCTTCCGCGTGCGCATAGGTCAGAGCATCCGCTACGGCCTGCGCGATCCGGATTGAATCCCCAATCGGCAGCTGCCCTTCCCGTCGGAGACGATCACGCAGGCTCTCACCAGTCACGTAGGGCATGATGTAATAGAGGAGCCCGTCCTCCTCGCCGGAGGCGTAAAGGGGAAGGATGTTGGGATGGGTCAGTCGGGAGGCAATGCGAATTTCCCGGATGAATCGGCCGGTACCCAGCGACTGCGCCAGTGTGGGGCGCAGAACCTTGATGGCTACGAAACGGCCGTGCTTGAGGTCACGGGCCAGATAAACGGTCGCCATGCCTCCACGGCCGAGCTCACGGTCCACCGCGTAATGTTCCGCCAGAACGATGCGCAGGCGATCCAAAACGTCTACCATAGCTTCTGAACCTGAGTCCGGGGTGTCAACATACGGCATGTGGCCGGGCGGAGCCAGACCGGCTCCACTTCTTGTAGGGGACACGAACAAGTCTTTTCACACGGCCGGTCACGGCAATCGCAGGCGGCGCAGCAGGCGGGGGAAACGGCGATCCGATCTGAGAGAGTCAACGCGAGGATCAATCCGGAGGTACGGCACCAGCTCGGAACGCTCCTTGACGGCTCGCTCGAGCGAGGCGAACGCCCCGGCTCGCCGTCCGAGTGATGCCTGAACCGTCGCAATCAGGTAGGGCGAGATGTAGCGGTCGGACGCCGTTGCCTGAAGCTGCGCCAGCACGGCTTTGGCATCTTCGGTGCGGCCGCTGCCGGCGTATAGCTGTCCCCGTGCGGCCTGGAACTCAGCGCGCTGCGGAAACGACGACAGCGCAAAGCGGAGGTGGGCTTCGGCTGCCGGATAGTTTCCGGCAGCGTGCTCCAGCAGGGCCAGATCGAAGTGCGGTTGCCAAGCAGTGGAGTCCAACCGGATCGCAAGCTGGAGGGTTTCGCGAGCGCGGTCGTACTGCCGGGCGTGGAGATAGTGCCAGCCCAGATGACGGGTGAGCTCGGGCGATTGCGGGCTCAGCTGGAGGGCACGCTGGCTCATAGTCTCCGACTCATCAATTCGTCCCATAGCCATCAGGAACCGGGCATACCGCTGGTACAGCTCCGGCAGACCGTGCTCCAGCGTCATGGCCCGGCGGAACTCCGCCTCCGCGGCGCTCCAGTCCCGGTCGAATACAAAGAGAATGTTGCCGAGCGTTGCGTGTGCCTCAGCCAGGGTGCTGTCAAGCTCCAGCGCCCGTGCGACTGATGCCTTGGCCAGTGGGACACCGATCAGAGGCGACATGGCCTCCTGGCCCCCACGTCTCATGTACGCTTCAGCCAGCGCGGCATGAGCCCGGGCAAAAGTGGAGTCGAGCCGTACCGCGAGGGTGAGGTGCGCCACTGCTCGCCGGACGCTGCCAGGGCTGAGCCGATCCAGCTCGTACTGCCCGGCGAGGTAGGCGTCGTATGCCCGGAAGCTGGCCGACGGGTTAGGACGCTGGAGGGTAGAATCACCAGGGCTCGGTGTGCGCAGCGCAGCGGCCACGGCGTTCCGGATCTCGGTTTCGATGTCGAAGAGCTCGCTCGCCTCCCTCTCGTAGGCCTCGGACCAAACGTCGAAGCCTTCGTCCACGTCCACCAGGCGGGCCGTGACCCGCAGGCGATCACCCGAGCGACGGATGCTTCCCAGCAGAATGGTGGCAACGCCCATCCGCCGGCCGGCAATGCGGGGATCTCCGCCCACCTGCCGGGGTGCGAACGCGGAGGAGCGCGCGCCCACCCGTAGTCCTCTTACTGCGCGGAGCGCTGTAGTCAGCTCAGCCGCCAGCCCGTATCCGAGGTAATTATCGGCCTGGTCCGGACTGGTGTTGACGAACGGGAGCACGGCCACAGAGCTGGCCCGGACGGCAGCACGCACCGGCTGCCCGCGGGCAGGGTTAGCGGCCCTAAGCCACAGGCTCACCACGAGCAGGGACAGAACCGCGGCGCTGAACACGGCCCAGCGGGGAGGGATCCACTGCTGTAGCATCTTTGGGCTAGAGGATGTAGCGCCGGAGGTCGTCGTCGCTGATTATCTTGACCAGCCGGTCTCTCACGTTCTCGGCGTTGAACACGATCCGCTTCTCAGGGTAGTCGGGCAGCTCGTACAGGACGTCTTCCATCAGCGCCGCCATGACGGTGTGGAGCCGGCGCGCGCCGATGTTCTCCATCCGGTCGTTGGCCATGAAGGCCACCCGGGCCACCTCCGCGATTCCATCCTCCGTAAACGCGAGCTCGGCACCCTCGGCGGCCACCAGGGCCTGGTACTGCTTGGTCAGCGCATTCTCCGGCTCCGTCATGATCCGGACGAAATCCTGCTCGGTCAGCGACTGGAGCTCGACCCGGATGGGAAAACGACCCTGCAGCTCCGGGATGAGATCGGACGGCTTGGAGACGTGAAACGCCCCGGCGGCGATGAAGAGGATATGGTCGCTTCTCACGTAGCCGTAGCGGGTTTGCACCGTGGAGCCTTCCACAATGGGCAGCAGGTCGCGCTGGACACCCTCCCGCGAAACGTCGGGGCCGCCGGCCTGCCCCCGCTCGCCAGCGATCTTGTCGATCTCGTCGATGAAGATGATGCCGTGATTCTCCACTCGGTCGAGCGACTCGTTCACCACATCGTCCATATCGACCAGCTTCTTGAGCTCCTCGTCGATAAGAACGCGACGCGCCTCGGGCACCTTCACCGTGCGGCGCTTTTTCCGCTTGGGCAGCATGTCCTGGAGCATCTCGGTGAAGTTGATGTCGGTGCCCTCGATACCCTGCGGGGGCTGGATCAGCTCCATCATGGGGTATCCCTGCTGTGCCACCTCGACCTCGACCTCGCGGTCGTCCAGCCGGCCATCCGCGAGCATCTGCCGCAGCTTCTCCCGCGCGCGCTGCCGCCGCTCCTCCTCGGCGCTGGGCGGCCGCTCGGGCTTTGCCTGGCCACTGGACGACACCACAAATACCGAGGAGGCTTCCGCCGCCTCGCTCCCGCTCGGGGCAGGCTTATCCATTGGCTGCGGCCCCGCCGGCAGCAACAGGTCCAGCAGGCGCTCGTCGGCCCGCTGCTCCGCCTGGGGATAGACCTCGTCCTCCCGCTCGGTGCGGACCAGGTTGAGGGCCGAATCGACCAGGTCGCGCACCATCGACTCGGCGTCTCGTCCCACGTAGCCGACCTCGGTGAACTTGGAGGCTTCGACCTTGATGAACGGCGCCCCGGAGAGTCGCGCCAGCCTGCGGGCGACCTCGGTCTTTCCCACTCCGGTGGGGCCGATCATGATGATGTTGTAGGGAGTAATCTCGTCCCGGATATCATCCGGAGCCTGGGCACGGCGCCACCGGTTTCGCACCGCGATCGCCACCGCCTTCTTGGCGGCCTCCTGACCCACGATGTAGCGATCCAGCTCGGCCACGATCAACCGGGGAGGCATCTCCTCCAGCCATGGCATGGGGGCAACCGGCTCGGGGCCGGATGGGACGGGAAGTTTGGGAGCGGCGTCGGTCATTCTGAAAGGTAAGGCTTAAGCGGGGAAGAGACAGCGTGAGCGGGGAACCAACAGCGTAAGCGGGTAGGAAACAACGTGAGCATTGCGCTTTTTCTTCTCGCTTACGTTTTTTACTTTTCCGCCTACGTCTTTCTTTCCCGGTTCACGTTTTCTCCTTCCCGCTTACGCTTTTCTCCCCCGGGAGTTCCAGAATCGTGATACTGCGATTGGTGAACACGCAGATGTCGGCCGCTATCTCCAGCGAGCGGTGGGTGATCTCCCGCGCGGTACGATCCGGTTCGGGCAGGAGCGCGCGCGCCGCAGCCAGCGCAAAATTCCCCCCGGATCCAATAGCGACGATGCCGTCATCCGGCTCTATCAGCTCCCCGGACCCGCTCAAAAGGAAGCTGTGCTCCAGGTCGGCAACCACGAGCAGCGCTTCCAGCCGGCGGAGGATCCGGTCGCTGCGCCAGTCCTTGGCAAGCTCGACCGCCGCCCGAGGCAGGTTGCCGGGATAGCGGTCGAGCTTCTCCTCGAACTTCTCATACAGTGTGAGCGCGTCGGCTACCGAGCCGGCAAACCCCGCCAGCACCTTGCCACCTTTCATGGTGCGCACCTTGTTCGAGTGCGACTTGACGACGGTCTCGCCTATACTGACCTGGCCGTCACCGCCCAGGGCGACGCGCCCGTCCTTGCGGACTCCGAGAATGGTCGTTCCATGAAATGAGGTCATAGGTCCTGATCAGTCATTGCGAGGCGCTTTGCGCCGAAGCAATCCCGCAGCTCGCGAACGGAGCCCACTGGATTGCTTCGGTTGCTTCGCTCCCTCGCAGTGGCTGCCTCTTGCCTTCCGCCCACGTTTTACTGTTCACCGTTTACTCCTCACGCCTTCACGCCCGCGGATGCGCCTGGTTGTACACCTTCTTGAGCCGCTCGACGCTGGTGTGGGTGTAGATCTGGGT
>JACCRS010000187.1 GCA_013813435.1 Gemmatimonadales bacterium | reverse complement strand
GGTCAAGCTGCTTGCCCGGCTGTACGACCCGACCGAGGGCCGGATCCTGCTCGACGGCGTGGACCTCAGGGAATACGACATCGAGAGTCTGCGCCGCAACATTGGGGTCATCTTTCAGGATTTCGTGCGCTACGATTTCATGCTCAAAGAGAACATCGCAGTCGGCAACATCGGCCGATTGGAGGACGAGCCGGCGATCCACCAGGCGGCCGAGCGGAGCCTGGCCGATTCGGTGGCCCAGCGGCTGACCGGGCGGTACGACCAGATGCTGGGGAAGCGCTTCGACGGCGGGGTGGACCTGTCGGGGGGCGAGTGGCAGAAGGTGGCGCTGGCCCGGGCGTATATGCGGGACGCGCAGCTCCTCATTCTGGACGAGCCCACCGCGGCGTTGGATGCGCGGGCGGAGTACGAGGTCTTTCTGCGGTTCAGCGAGCTTACTAAAGGAAGGATGGCGGTGCTGATCTCGCACCGGTTCTCGACGGTGCGGATGGCGGATAGGATCCTGGTGCTGAAGGGTGGTGAGCTGGTGGAACAGGGGAAGCACGAGGCGCTGGTGGAGCTGGGGGGGCTGTATTCGGAGCTGTTTCAGCTGCAGGCGGCGGGATACCGCTAGCAGTCAACGGGAGCGGGTACGGGCATCCGCGAGTGATCGCGTGGCATTCCGCGGGTCCTCCAGGAGCGCACTAAGCAGTGTCTCAGCCGTCCTCATCCGATGTCGCGTCTGGGCGTACGACAGATTTTCTTGCATCATCCAAGGCTATGGTCTGACGCTGCACGTACCGGTCCACACTGCCCGCTTGACAAGTGTATATGTGAGACACATACATTAGCATGGCTGCCGAAATCTGGGCCCGGCTGGCCGGCGCCACCGGTTTCCAGTGGGATGAGGGAAATGCCACCAAGAATTGGGTGGGGCACCAGGTGAGTCAGGGCGAGTGTGAACAGGTCTTCTTCGGCTCGCCTTTCCGGGTTGCGCCGGATATGAGCCACTCCAAGGCCGAGCCTCGTTTCTATGCCCTCGGCCAGACGGCGGCTGCGCGACGGCTGTTTCTGGTCTTCACCCTTCGCGGCACCCTCATCCGGGTCATCTCCGCGCGGGATATGAGCCGTCAGGAACGAAAGGCGTATGCTGATGCCCAAGCGAGCGAAACCGAGTCGTAGAATCCCGTCCTTCAAGTCGGAGGCCCAAGAGCGGGCGTTCTGGGCGACTCACGATTCCACCGATTACCTGGACTGGAAGCGGGCCCAGCGCGTACGCCTCCCGACCTTGGCGCCTTCCACCGCCACGATTTCGGTGCGGCTCCCTCAAGCGATGCTCGAGGAACTCAAGCAACGAGCCAATGAGCAGGACGTGCCCTACCAATCGCTCCTCAAGGTCTATCTGGCCGAGCGCCTTAGTCAGGAGCGAACCCGCCGCCGATCCCGCAAAGTTGACGCCTGACAAGCGCAGTGGTGGATGCAGGTGGGGGCTTCAGCCTCATTTGCCCCCATGACGGGGAAGAGATAGGCCCGCGGACGCCAGCACTCATCGTGAAGCGAACCGGCCCAATTGGAGGACCTGTAGCGGCATCTGACTCCCTGACACCTGAGAGGTACCAGTGAGCAGATTTCAGTTCTAAGGCTGCCGAGCACCAGATGCTGCTGGCGGATCCCGCGGCGGAGCTCCGCTTCCGCGCGCTGGCGGCCCGGACCTTCTGGACCCCGAGACGGTGCTGGTCGGCGAGTTGCTCCGAACGCGCGAGCAACCCCTGCAACTCCGCAATCGCCCCGGTGTACCCGGAGCTCTCGTCCGGGTGGGCTCGGCTGAATTCCAGGGCCCGAGCCCCCATCTCGAACCGACTTCGTGTGACGCGGTCCATACTGTGGTACCTCCTGCTCGATCGGCCGGGCGGTGACCGGAACACCAACCGGCACACGTGAAAGTGAACTTGCGAATCCGGCGACTCTGATGTTTTCGCCGGGTGCAAAAGGTCATCGGATATTTCGTGCCAGAATTGTCAGCACCCCTCGAAGGCGGTGAACAGGGTCGAGAACGCGAATCCTCATCGGTGCGGCGGACTGCGTCGGGAGTGCAGCGCGATGCTCCAGGAGTGCAGCGGCTACGGCTGACAGTGCGATGTGACCGGAGGGAAGTGCAGAGTGGACCCAGGCAGTGCGGCGTGACAGGTCGGAAGTGAAGTTGAGAGATCCCTTCACTTCGTTCAGGGCAGG
>JACCRS010000153.1 GCA_013813435.1 Gemmatimonadales bacterium | reverse complement strand
TCGACTATGAAGCGAACCTGCTGCTCGAATCCCATGCTTGTGGTATCGAGATGGACGGCATCCTCGGCCGGACGAAGCGGCGCCACTCTCCGCGTCGAGTCGGCGTGATCACGGGCGGCCAGGGCGGCCGCCTCGGCATCGAGATCCTGATCCTCGACTGCTGCCCCCCGCTGGCTGATCCGGCGCCCGGCGCGCGCCTCCGGTGAAGCGGTGAGAAAGATCTTTAGATCAGCGTCGGGGAACACTACCGTGCCGATGTCCCGCCCATCAACCACAACATTCTGGCCGGCACGCACCATGGCCCGCAGGCGGGTGTTGATCCACTCGCGCACTACCGGAATCGCTGAGATGGCGGAGACCCGTGAGGTTACCCGGGCCGACCTGAGCTCATCGTCCACTGGCTCGCCTTCGAGGTAGGCCGCGAAGCCGGCGCCATCCGGCTGGAGCATGAGACCCCGGTCCTCGGCGGCGCGGAGAAGGGTCTCGGGAGTCAGATCCCGCGCCGGATCGTTCCCTGGGATACCGTGCCGGGTCATCTCGCGCAAGCCAACCAGCGTGACTCCGCGGTACAAGGAACCCGAATCCAGATGAGCAAACCCGAGGGCCTCCGCCACCGCCTTGGCAGTGCTGGATTTCCCGGAGGCGGAGGGGCCGTCTATGGCAACCACTCCGCCGCTCACCTGCCGCTCCCGCGGATCTCTCGGAGTGTCTCGGTAAAGCCAGGAAAGCTTACGGCGGCGCACGCCATGTCGTCGATGCTTATGCGCGCGCCCGTGACAGTGCCGAGTACCGCAAAGGCCATCGCGAGCCGGTGGTCGGCCGCGGTGCGAACCTTCCCCCGCGGCAGCCGATCGGTGCCCTCTATGACCAGGTCATCACCCACCACCTCTGCGCCGGCGCCCACAGCCCTCAGATTCTCTGCTATCAGGCCCAGCCGGTCACTCTCCTTTACCCGCAGCTCTCCCACCTGCCGGAACGTCGTCGTGCCCACCGCGCGCGAGGCAAGAATCGCCAGCAGCGGAATCTCATCGATCAGCCCCGGTATTTCCCCAGCGGTTACCTCCGTTCCCCAAAGCGCTGCGGGACGGACGATGAGATCGCCCACCGGTTCTCCGAAGTGAGTCGCGGGCTCCTCGATCTCGACCCTCGCTCCCATTCTCCCCAGGACGTCAAGGAAGCCGGTCCGGGTGGAGTTCACGCCCACTCCGCTGACGCGGAGCTCACCCGATTGCGCCATTGTGGCCGCACCAACTAGAAAGGCGGCGGACGAAGGGTCACCGGGCACCTGGATGTCGAACGGCTCCAGTCGCCCGCCGGGGGTGAAGTGGATCCATCCATCCCGCTCCGTGACCCCGAATCCGAACGCCTGCAGCAGCCGCTCGGTGTGATCCCGCGACCGGCCCTTCGGTTCCCGGAGCGAGACCCCCACCTCCCCCGCCATCCCCGCCAGAAGCAGCGCGCTCTTGATCTGGGCGCTGGACACCGGCATGTCATAGCGGAGCGGCTGCAGCCGCCCACCCCGAACGGTGAGGGGCAGGCCGTCGCCCTGCTGCTCGGTGAATTGCGCTCCCATAGTGGCGAGTGGGACAGTAACCCGCCGCATAGGCCGGCGGCGAAGCGAGCGATCGCCCGTCAGGGTGGCGGAGAATCGGTGGGCAGACAGCAGGCCAAGCAGCAGCCGCGTGGTGGTGCCTGAATTTCCGCAGAAAAGAGTGACTTTTGGCGCAGTGAATTTCCCCCTGCCCCGCACAGTTACCGTCGTGCCTTTCCGGAGCGGCGAGAGCTCGGAGCCGAGCTGGCGCAGCACCCGCGCGCTCGATTGGGCATCGAGTGACGTTAGTGCGCCGCCTATGTGGCTGGTGCCACGGGCGAGTCCGGCCAGCAGAAGCACTCGATGGGTGATGCTCTTGTCCCCGGGCACCCTGACGCTGCCCGCCACCTTCATCGGTCGATTCCTCTACGGAACGATTGGGCCTCGGTGAGATAGGTTCGAAGGCCGGCAGCATCGCCGTTGGCGATCAGGCGTCTGAGCTCCCCAATCTGGGACTCAGTGCGCGTCAACGCCTCACCGACCGCCGGCTCGTTATGGAGCAG
Source organism: Gemmatimonadales bacterium (assembly GCA_013813435.1). Lineage (GTDB taxonomy): Bacteria > Gemmatimonadota > Gemmatimonadetes > Gemmatimonadales > GWC2-71-9 > CAVVWJ01. Next base: position 7,097 of record JACCRS010000153.1, on the reverse strand, counting down.
GATATCCACCCACATATCGGGATTGCTGGCGGCGAGCCGTGTCGTGTCCCTGGCCCCGCTGCCGTACGAGACTCCCGGCTGGCCGTGCTCCGCCAGGCTTCGCGCCAGCGCATAGGCCACAGCTTGAGGCAGATGGCTGGTCCATGCGAGCTGCCGGTCATGGTTCTCCGCTGAGATCCGGATGGGCGACGCGTCCAGCGTTCGCTCCCAGAAACTGGCTACGCGGTCGGCTGCTCGATGGCCCGCCGGCGTACTACCTTCGCAGATGTATACGACGCAGCCGCGCAGACGATCGGGTCGCGCCGCGGCAAACCCGCTCTCATGCGTGCCGGCGAGTGGGTGAGCGCCGGCGAAGCGGTCACCGATCCCCGCCGCCTCCGCCTGCTTGACCACTGACACCTTGACGCTGCACACATCGGTGAGGAGTGCCGCCGGCCCCAGAACCGATGCCAGCCGGGTGATAAGATCGATGGTAGGACGGAGCGGAGCAGCGAGCACGACCAGTTCAGCTCCCTGCACTGCCTTGGCCGGTGTGTCCGCCAGTTCGGTGATAGCAGACGCCTTCAGGGCCTGAATCCCTTCGCTGGGCTCCGGCGAGAAACCAGTCACGCGCTCGACCCCGGCAAGACGGGCTTGCCAGGCCAGCGAGCCTCCGATTGCGCCGAGACCGATCACGGCGAGAGAAGAAGGGCGCAAAATGTTTCAGGCCAGGTTGGTCCGCCCACGTTGCCGGAGGTCAGCAAGGAGTGTACTGATAGGGCACCCGATTCGAGCCGGAGTGTGAATGGCAAGGATCCTGATCGTAGAAGATAGTCCGGACAACATGAAGCTGTTCCGAACCATCCTCGGGCTCAAGGGCCACGAGGTGATCGGCCTTTCAGGGGGGGACGGGTTGCTGGAGGCCATCGAGCAGAGGTCGCCTGAGCTGGTATTGATGGACATCCAGCTCCCGGGAAAGGACGGCTTCACTTTGCTGCAGGAGATTCGGAAATCGGGGTCTTCCAAGGTACGTGTTATCGCGTTAACCGCCCACGCAATGACCGGCGATCGCGAGCGGGCGCTGGACGCGGGATTCGACGGTTACATCACCAAGCCGATCGACATACGGAGCTTCCCCGAACAGGTACAGCGTGCCTTGAGCGGGCACCAGCCGGACGGCTAGCCCAGTCGCTCCCGGCCTCAGCTTTCAGTGCAGTTTCAGGGGGAAGGATCGAACGACAGCAGGATCAACGAGTGCGCGGTCAGGTTTATCCGATCGTTCAAAACCGGCCGAGCCAGCTCTTGAGACGTGTCGAGAAGCTCGGTCCACCTGCCGGCCCGCTCCAGAGCGGGCAGGGTAAACTGTCCCGCGCTGGTGCCGCCGTTCAGTAACAGGAGAAGCGAGCCTCCCCGGGGTTGACCTTCCGGTCCGCCAGCCACCTCCGGCGCGTCGCCTCGTATGAGCATTCCCAAAACATGATTGCCTTCATCATCCCAATCCTTGCCCGTCATCTCCTGCCCGTCGGATCTCAGCCAGATAAGCTCCCTGGCCTTGCCGGTGGCTTCGGGCTCGTGCCTAAAGAAGGTTCGGCGCCTTAGCACCGGGTTCTGCGCCCGGATGGCGAAGATTCGGCGGGTAAACTCGAGCAGTTCCGTGTTAGGGGAACTGAGTTGCCAGTCGATCCAGCTGATTGGGCTGTCCTGGCAGTATGCGTTGTTGTTGCCGAACTGGGTTCGGCCCAGCTCGTCGCCGTGAGACAGCATGGGCACGCCTTGGGAGAAGGCGAGCGTGGCCAGGAGGTTCCGCTTGATACGTTCGCGCATGCGAATCACGTGCGCTGCGTCGGTGGGCCCCTCAACCCCCCAGTTCCGACTCAGGTTATGGCTGGTGCCATCGCGATTATCCTCCAGGTTGGCCTCGTTGTGCTTTACCTCGTAGCTGACCAGGTCGTGCAGGGTGAATCCGTCATGACAGGTGACAAAGTTCACGCTGGCCTGCGGACTGCGTCTGGTGGTCTCGTAAAGGTCGCTGCTTCCCGCCAGCCGTGAGGCGAGGTCCCCTACCCGGCCCGGGTTGCCTCTCCAGAAGTGCCGCACCGCGTCCCGATACTTGTCGTTCCATTCACTCCATCCGGAGGGAAACTTTCCCGTCTGGTAGCCGTTGGGACCCAGGTCCCACGGCTCCGCGATGAGCTTGACCTCCGAGAGCACGGGGTCTTGACGCACGAGGCGAAAAAACTCCGCCTCCGGGTTGAAGCCGTGATCGTCGCGGCCCAACACCGGGGCGATGTCGAAACGGAATCCATCGACATGCATCTCTTCCGTCCAGTACCGCAGGCTGTCGATTACCAGCTGCCGGGTCCGGGAGTGACGCAGATCAACCGTATTGCCGCAGCCGGTAAAATCCTCGTGGAACCGTAGGTTTTCGGGCCGCAGGCGGTAATAGCGGGCGTTGTCGAAACCCCTGAATGAGAGCGTAGGGCCAAGGTGGCTGCCCTCACCGGTGTGATTGTAGACCACGTCGAGGATGACCTCGATCCCAGCCTCATGAAACTTTTTCACCATGGTCTTGAACTCGGCAACCTGTTCCCCGTGTTCGACCGCTCCACCGGCGTAGCGCACGTCGGGCGCGAAGTAGCCGATGGAGCTGTAGCCCCAGTAGTTGGTGAGTCCCTGCTCCATCAGCCGCCGCTCATTGGCCACCTGATGCACCGGCAGCAGCTCGACCGCGGTGACCCCGAGACTCGCCAGGTGCTGCAGAATGGGGTCGGTTACCAGGCCCCGGTAGGTTCCCTTGAGCGATTCGGGAACGCCGGGATGAAGCATCGTCATCCCCTTCACATGGCACTCATAGATCAACGTACGTTCCCACGGAGTCCGAGGTGGCCGGTCGCCTCCCCAGGGAAAGGCAGATTCTATAACGATGCTCTTTGGCATCGCGGATGCGCTGTCGGCAGGGTCCGCAGTAAGATCGCGATCGGCATCGGAGCTCCGAACCGGATAGCCACCCAGCGCATTACTCAGCCTGATGCTGCCGCTGAGGGCCTTGGCGTAAGGATCGATCAGGAGCTTGGCGGGATTGAACCGGTGCCCCATACCGGGCACATATGGCCCATGAACCCGATATCCGTACAACTGCCCGGGCCGGGCCTCAGGGAGATAACCGTGCCAGACGTGGCCGGTGCGCTCCCGCAGGTCAACGCGCGTCGACTCGGCCGGATCTTCGGGATCCCCAAAGAGACAGAGCTCCACCCGGCTTGCGTGCTCGGAAAAGACGGCGAAGTTGGTCCCCTCGCCGTCCCAAGTGGCGCCGAGGGGTGCCGGAGCACCGGGCCAGACATGGGTCATTTCTACTCGATAGTCTTGGAGAATCGGATCACACTGAGGGTCACGAGAGCAATAGCGAAGAGAGTGAGGATCAGCCCTTCCTGCCAAAGATGGTCCAGGCCTACGCCCTTCAGAAGCACCCCCCGGAGAACATCGAGAAAGTAGGTCAGAGGTAACGCGCTCCCGAGCCATTGTGCTGGAGCGGGCATTGCACTCCGGGGAAACATGAAGCCCGAAAGTAGAATGTTCGGCAACAGAAAAAGGAAGCCCAGCTGCATGGCCTGAAGCTGGCTGCGAACCAGGGTCGACATAAGCAATCCGAGCCCCAGGTTGGCGACTATAAAGGCGAAGCCCATGACGTACAGCAGAGCGAGGCTGCCCCGCACCGGAATGTCGAAAAGCAGCCATCCCAGCACCAGAATGACGCTCATTTGCACGAAGCCGATGATGAGGAATGGCACGATCTTGCCGAGGATCAGACTGGTCTTGTCGATTGGCGTAACGATCAACTGCTCCAGAGTTCCTCGCTCCCGCTCGCGGACTATTGCAATGCTGGTAATGAGCACCATGGTGAGCGAGAGCAGCACCCCGATAATCCCGGGGACGATGTACACCGCGTCCCGCATACCGGGATTGTACCAGGGCCGGACCCTGACTTCGAGGGGAGTCGATCTCCGGCTGTCGGCACCTGACAGGATGGCCGCGCGCGCTGCGCCGGCACGTGCGGCCCCGGACATGGCGGCCGAGGAAGCCATGGGATCGGCGGCATCGACGATCATCTGAGCGGAAGCGGTGCGGCCGCGCTTGATGTCACGCATGTAGTCGCGGGGGATCACCAGGCCGGCGCTGGCCTTGCCTCCCTCTATCCTGTCCGCCAGCTCTGCTCTGCTGGAGACCCATTCGGTTATATCGAAATTACCGGTGTTACGAAGTACGCTGACCAGCGCCCGACTTTCCGGAGTGTGGGACTCGTCGAGCACCACCGTGGGCAGGTGGCGCACCTCGGTGCGAATGGCGTAGCCGAAGAGTATGAGCTGCATGGCCGGAATGCCCAACATCATGGCCAGCGTAAAGCGGTCGCGGCGGAGCTGAACCGCCTCCTTCCACAGCATGGGCAGCAGATTCAAACCACCGCCCCCTCATCTCTGCGCTGAAGCTCTATGAACACATCCTCGATGGTGGGCTGCGCGAACTGCGTCAGAACCTCCCCCACCGTGCCGACCGCGATAAGATGCCCGCGGGAGAGAAAGGCCAAACGCTCGCACCGCTCCGCCTCGTCCATGTAATGAGTCGTCACCAGGATGGTTGTTCCCTGCCTGGCCAGGCCGTAGATCCACTGCCACAGGAGCCGGCGCGATGCGGGGTCCACTCCGGCCGTAGGCTCGTCCAGGAACAGCATTGCGGGATGATGAGCGGTGGCACACGCTAACGCCAGCCGCTGCTTCCAGCCTCCGCTCATAGTGCCGGCAAGCTGGCCGGCCCGCTCCACGAGGCCGAGCTCGTTCAGCTGCTCAGCGATGCGCCGGCGCCGAACTTCGCCACGCAGACCATAGACGGAGGCGTAGAAACGCATGTTCTCGGCCACTGTAAGGTCGTCGTACAATCCGAACCGCTGAGACATGTAGCCGATCCGGCGGCGCACCTGCTCCGGGTGCGCGATGACGTCGTGGCCCACGACGGTGGCGGACCCGGCGGTGGGCGTCATCAGACCACACAGCATGCGAATGGTGGTGGTCTTACCCGACCCATTCGGCCCCAGGAGTCCGAGGACCTCACCAGTATGGATGGTGAGGTCCAGCTTTTCCACCGCCACACGAGAGCCGAAAACCTTGCGCAGCCCCTGAACCAAGACCGCATCCGTGCGACCGGAGACTGCCGTCATAGCCCCTCGGCGCGGTGTATCTCTACCGTGGCCGGCAGCCCGGCTTTCAGCATTCCAGTGGTGTCTTCCAGTGCCACCTTCACCCCGAAAACCAGATCGGCTCGCTCTTTTTCGGTGAGAGCAATTCGCGGTGTGAACTCGGCGCTCGGACTGATCGCCACAATCCTCCCGCGAAACGGCCGGTCGGGGAACCCATCGAGGTGGGCCGTGGCGAGTTGACCCTCACGCACCCAGGGAAGCTGGCGGGTCGGGACGTACACGCGGGTGTAGGCCGCCCCGGTCTGCCCCAGAGTTACGACCGACTCCCCGGCCGACAGCATCTCCCCGGGCTCAGCGTTTCGGGAGAGAACCGTTCCGCCCACTGGCGCGGTCAGGATCAGATCCCCAGCCACGGCATCCGCAGCCGCCAGCTCCGCGCGGGCGTTGGCCAGTTCGGCCCGGGCCAGCTCGATGCGCTCCGGCCGGGTGCCCTCGCGGAGAAGTTGGACCTCCTCACGGGCCGCATCGCGGCGAGCGGCAGCTGTGGCGGCTTCGGCGGTGGCGGCATCGAGCCGCTGCGAGCTCTCGGCCCCGGCCGCCACCAGCGGCTGGATTCGTTTCAGATCCTGTGTGGCCCGGAGTGCCTCTGCCTCGGTCCGCCGCAGCTCGGCTTCGGCTCTCTCAATCTCGCGCGGGCGAGCACCCGCCCGGACCTCCCGCAGGCTCGCCTCCGCAGCCCGCACCTTTGCCCGGTGACCGGCCACGTCGGCCCGGGTGGTGGACTGAATCAGAGTGGCTATGGTGTCGCCCGCCTGGACGCTCTGGCCTTCTTCGACCAGTATAGCCGCCACCCGGGCCGGCGCCTGGGGCGAGACGTCCACTTCGATCATTTCTATCGTGCCGGTGGCCTCGATCCGTCCTGAGTCATCTTGTTTGCAGCCGGTCAGCCCGATCAGTAGCAACCAGCTCCGTGACATCATGACCTCCTCCGTGGGCGCGGCTTCGGGGCTACATCGATTCCTGAGGTAAGCGCCGCCAGGGTGAAATCGGCGACGTGACGGGCAAACGCCTCGACGGTGGCGGTCGAAATCTCCTTGCCGAGCAGAACGCGCACAGCCGGACGCGCCAGAAAGAAGTAAACCACCTGAGCTACGCTGGATATGGCGGCGAATTCCGGCTGAATGTCGGTTCGAAAGGTTCCCTGACGCTGACCTTCCCGGATCGTGTCACACAGCCCCTTGAAGCTGGTTGCCGCCAGGTGCTGAATCTGGTCGACCGCGTGGGCAACGCCGTGATCCAGCATCTCACGCATGAAGAGTCTGGGTAGCTCCGGATTGGCCATGAAGGTATGCACTTGAGCCTCTATAAAGCCGCGCATCCTGACGGCAGGAGGTGCATCTGACTCAAGGGGAACCAGGGTGCGGCTTACCAGCCCGCTCATCAGGCGCTGGAGCACTGCGCGATACAGCCGCTCCTTGTCGTCGAAGTAGTAGTACAACAGCGCCGTGTTGACCCGCGCAGCCCGACCGATCTGCTTGATAGTTGTGGCGGAAAAACCCTGAGCGGCAAACAGGCGCTGGGCGGCCTCGAGGATCTGTTCCCGGCTGGGCGATTCGGGCATGATCTTAATTAATCGTTTAGTTAAGTTTCCGCAAGCTTTGCCGGCTGGGCCCTCCCTTCTACCGGCCGAGGAGGCCGGGCCCGGCCGAGCGAGCGCTTCGAATCCGGTTCAATCCCCGAAGCACCACGCCCAACGTCATCAGGGTCCATACCACGGTGAACACCAGCTTTGTGGTGTCCGAAGCGCGCTGGATCCGGGCCAGGAAGTACACCGCCACGAAAGCAGCGTCGACCGCCAGCACCAGCCCTACCAGCATTGCCGACTCTCGCTTGGCGGTCACGAAAGGGACGGCCGCGCGGCGCTCAAGTC
>JACCRS010000143.1 GCA_013813435.1 Gemmatimonadales bacterium | reverse complement strand
GACAGTTCTCACCGTTTGTTAACACCAATGCCGGCCGGTACTTCACTGAAGGCTACCCGGACGACGGCACCTCGGTGGACGTCAACGGCGGGGTGGGGATCAAGCTGGGCCGGGGCTCCCTCGGACTATTCGGCGAGTTCCTCAACCGCGAGGCCACCAATCGCGCCTTTCCGGACGGGACGCTGCAGGACTTGAATGGTGTTACCGACCTCGTCGACACGGTCACGGGTGAGATCATTCAGAAGCGGAACGGGGTGCCTCAGCCGGTCAACCACCTGGGCGACGGTCTCGAACGCGACCTGCTGTCGTTCGCCAACCTCCGCATGCCACTAAACGCCAGCGGCTCCACCGAGTTCTACGCCTTTGGCGGCTTCAGCAACCGGGTCGGCACCGGTAACGGCTACTATCGCAAGCCGCTCAACAACCGGAACTGGCCTACGATCTACCCGAACGGGTTCCTTCCGGAATTCCGTCCCAATGTGAACGACTACTCGGCCGCGGGCGGAATTCGCACCAGCTTTTCCGGCTGGGCCGTGGACGCCGGTGGTTCCTACGGCCGAAACACCTTCGACTACCGGCTGCGCAACACCCTGAACCCGTCGCTGGGCCCCTGCCTGGTGACCGCCTGTGCACCCGGGGCCGATGGCGTCTTCGGCAATGCCGACGACCCGGGCATCCCCAACCAGACCAACTTCGACGCCGGCAGCTTGAAGCGCGGGGAGTTCCTCGCGGGTCTGAACCTGTATAAGGCGCTCGATCTCGGTCTGCCCAATCCGGTCAGCGTGGCCTTCGGTGGGGCATACCGGCGGGAGACCTACGAAATCGTCGCGGGGGAGACGGCGTCCTGGATCAACGGCGGGAACCTGGATCAGGATGGCGTGGAACTGGCGCCGGCCGGCTCATCGGTATTCTCCGGCTTTTCCCCGAGCGATGTCAGCAAGAACTCGCGGAACAACGTGGGCGCCTACGTCGAACTGGAATCGGGCCTCACCAAGCAGGTGCTGCTGAACGTCGCCAGCCGCTACGAGCACTACAGCGACTTCGGTTCACGCGTGACAGGCAAGGCAGCGCTCCGCTTCCAGCCGAGCCAGCAGCTGGTCTTCCGAGCTGCCGCGAGCACGGGCTTCCGCGCCCCGGGGCTGGCGCAGAGCTTTTTCAGTCACGTGACCACGAATTTCATCTTAGGTAACCTGGTCGAGGTGGGCAATTTCCCGGTCAGCCACCCGGCATCGCGGCTCTTCGGTGCCCAGCCCCTGAAGGAGGAGACGTCGGTGAACCTCAGTGGCGGCCTGGTGTTCTCCCCGATGGACAATCTTACGCTCGCGGTGGACGTATTCCACATCGAGATCAACGATCGCATTCTGCTGGGCGCAACCTACGACAACAGCGACACCGTGGTCGCGCGGATCCTGACCGACAACGGATTCACGACGATCGGCGGCGTCCAGTTCCCCACCAACGCGCTGGACACCAAGACCGACGGTATCGACATAACGGGCAATCTCCGTCTTCCGACCGGTAACGGAACCTTGGACCTCAACCTCGGGGCCAACTACACCAAGAACAAGATCAGCCGTGTCGGAGGCCTGCCGCCGATCCTACAGGGCACCGCAACGACATACGACGGCGCCCTCGACCTGATTACCACCCTGGCCATTACCGAGGAGCGCCCGGACTGGCGTGGTACGCTCACGGCGAACTGGTCTACCGGCCGCTTCCATGCGCTGGGCCGCGGGTCTTACTATGGCTCGGGTCGATCCGCCCAATTCGGCGGCGGCGTCGGCGAGACATTCGCCGCCAAGACCCTGTTCGATGCCGAGGTGGGTTATCGCTTCAACCAGGTCAATCTCTCGATCGGGGCGAAGAACCTTTTCGACACCTACCCGTCCAGGCTTTTTGACCTCGACAACAACAACAATTTCACTTTCCCCTGGGCCATTACCTCGCCGTTCGGCTATAACGGGCGCTACCTCTACGTCAGAACGGAGATGCAGCTCAGTCAATAGCCTACCCCCTGCCTAGCGCCGTCGCTCCGGACGGCGCTAAGATACGCCTTCTTATCCCGGGCGATCATGTCTGCGTCTTACGACCTCATCGTTGTCGGCGGCGGTCACAACGGTCTGGTCACCGCCGCCTACCTGGCCCGCGCCGGAGTCAAGGTGCT
>JACCRS010000120.1 GCA_013813435.1 Gemmatimonadales bacterium | reverse complement strand
GAGCCGGCGAGAAAGTAGTCATGACTAGCCTTCATCGCAGGGGCAGGTGACCAACAACCCGTACATGAGGATATCGGTGACGGTCTTGACGACCTGATCGACCGAGAGCTGAACCGGATCAATCGAGCGGAATACCCGGGTGCCCAGAGCCACGCCCATGATCATCAGTGGAATCACCCGGGCGGCGCGCTCGATGTCCTCATCGGTGATGTCTTCGCAGTATTGACCTTCCTCCAGCAGCTGATGCAGACTCTCTCGGCTGCGGCATACTACCTCATCGAACACCAGCCGGCCGCCCTCCGGTACTTTCGGTAGCTCCGTCATCGCCAGGATGGCCACGTCGGCCTGTCCCGGTTGATGGAGACGCTGCCATATCCGCTCGAGCAATCCCCGTAGTACCTCTTCCCGCGTTCCCCCGGCCTTCATCACCGCCTCGTCCCCTTCGTCAGGCACAACCGCCGAGCCCATCCGATCCCGGATGAGGTCGACCAGGAGCTTCTCCTTCGACTCGAAGTAGTGGTAGAGGCACCCCTTGGTCACGCCGAGGCGGTCGGCCACATCGTTCAGCGTCGCCTGGTTGTAGCCCAAGTCGGAAAAGGTCGCCAAGGCTGCATCGAGAATGGCTTCCTTCCGCTCTTCCGGCCTTTGCCGCTGCCGCTGCGGGCGAGTGTCGGGCCCGATCTTAACCTGATCCAATGAGTTATCCATCTGCCCCTTCGTATGACGCGGACCGAGGTACCGGCCAAACATTATAACAGAAATGTATCACCGGAAAGCATATCTTGACATACCTACGAGTAGGTATATACTAGCTAGCTACCTACCGGAAGGTCAATAAGGACCATCCGATCTACTGATTCGAGGACAGGTCTCATGCGTTCCGTCATCATCGTACTGGCAGCATCCGTTGCCATCGTGCTCGGCGTTCTCACTCTGGGCGGCACCAGCAAGCCGCCGGCTGCTCCTCCGCTCCAGGCTGTGACAGTGGCCCCGGTTCCCGAGCAGACGATCACCGAGTGGGACGAGTTCACTGGCCGGCTCGAGGCCGTGGACCAGGTGGAGATCCGTCCCCGGGTCTCCGGGTACATCAGGCGCGTGGCCTTCGCGGAAGGGAGAGAGGTGAAGAAGGGCGAGGTCCTGTTCGAGATCGATCCTCGACCCTATCAGGCCGAGCTGGCCCGGGTGGAGGCGGAGCTGGAGAGCGCCCGCTCGGCAGCGGCGCTGGCTAAGAGTGAAAAGCAACGAGCCGGCACGCTGGTGGATATGCAGGCGATTTCGCGGGAGGAGTTCGATAGCCGGACCAGCGCCGAGATCCAGGGTGGCGCCCAGGTCCGTGCTGCGGAAGCCGCGGTGCAGACCGCCAGGCTCAACCTGGAGTGGACCAAGGTTCGTGCTCCGATTGCCGGGCGGGTGAGTAATGCGATGGTCACCGAGGGCAATCTGGTGGAGTCGGGGCCACCGGCGGGTGCCGTCCTCACCACCGTCGTCTCGGTCGACTCCATGTATCTCTACTTCGACAGCGACGAGCAGACCTATCTCCGGTACGCCGGCCGGGCGAGGGACTCGGGCGGGACCAACTGGCGGACGGCGCGGCTACCGGTCTTTCTCGGGCTTGCCAACGAGTCGGGCTTTCCCCACGAGGGGCGTCTCGACTTCGTGGACAACCAGGTCGATCCCGAAAGCGGAACGATCCGGACCCGCGCGGTCTTCTCTAACCGCTCCCGGGCCCTGACGCCGGGCCTCTTCGCCCGGGTCAAGCTGGTGGGCACTGAGCAGAAGACCGTGACGCTGGTGCGCGATGCCGCCATCGGCACCGATCAGGATCGCAAGTTCGTGCTGGTGGTTGGACCGGGTGATACCCTGGCTTATCGGCCGGTCGTGCCGGGGCGGCTAAGTAACGGCCTACGCATCGTCACCTCCGGCCTCAAGCCGGGGGAGCGCATCGTGGTCAATGGCCTGATGCGGGTCCGGCCCGGCATGAAGGTGACGCCAACGGTCGAGGCGATGGTGCCTGATTCGGTTAAGCCGGCCGCGGAGCGCTAACCCATGCAATTTTCCCGCTTTTTCATCGACCGGCCGATTTTCGCGGCCGTGCTCTCGATCGTGATCTTTCTCGCCGGTGGCATCGCGATGTTCTCCCTGCCCATCAGCGAGTACCCGGAAGTAGTTCCACCCTCCGTCGTAGTTCGAGCCATTTACCCCGGCGCAAACCCGCGGGTGCTCTCTGAAGCCGTCGCCACCCCATTGGAGGAGCAGATCAATGGGGTCGAGAACATGCTCTACATGTCGTCGCAGTCCACATCGGACGGCGTCCTCACGCTCACCGTGACCTTCCGGGTCGGCACCGACGTCGACCTGGCGCAGGTGCAGGTGCAGAAT
>JACCRS010000093.1 GCA_013813435.1 Gemmatimonadales bacterium | reverse complement strand
CATCGGGGCGGGCCTCTGTCTATGCATGCGAGGGGTTCCCAACCCGTGGCTCCCGTGGCTCGAGCTGGTCCAGCCCCAGCGCTTGCCAGCCGCCCACATCGGCCATTCCGACGTAGCCGATCTCCTCCTGAGCCAGGGGATGGCTGTAATAGAACTCGGCGCTTTCAGCCAGGAGCTCCTCGAAGAAGCGAGGCGCCATGATCAGCTCCCAGGCCTTCCCCTCGGCCTCGCCCCGCTGAACCCGGCGCAGGACATCGTCCTGATGTCGAGCTACCAGCACGTGAAAGGGGCCGCCATACCTGAGGCGCGACGTCTCATCCAAACCGGCTAGTCCAACTCGATAGGCTTCCGCGTCGGGCGGCATCGAGTCGTAGCGCCACCCATTCCCAGTAGCGCCGGCCAGACGGTCGTCGATGCACCCGGCTATATCGATGGGATTTTCGCGGTGCGGTTGTGGCACCAGGCGGGCGCAAGCCGCACGAAGCGTTACGAGTGCCTCGGGGTGGAAGAAGCGGCCCGACCGTGGGTGATGAGCTTCGAGACGCGCCTGGAGCGCATCCCGAGTGGAGCGGGTGACCCAGTCGGTACCGAGCAAGGCGCGCACGGTACCGAGTGGATATCCACCCCCCGCGTCCCCTGCATCCGTCGTTGGCATCAGTCGATTCTCTCCTGGCATCAACTGGCTGACAGCCTGCCACCGGTGACCTCTACCAGGCTTCCGGTCATGAAACTCGAGTCACTGCATGCCAGAAAGACGTAGGCCGGCGCGAGCTCTTCCGGCTGGCCCGGGCGCCCGAGGGCCACCTCGTGACCGAAGTTTGCCACCTCCTCGATCGGCATCGTCGCCGGGATGTTCGGCGTCCACACCGGGCCGGGCACCACGCAGTTGACCCGGATGTTGCGCTTGCCCAGGTAGAGGGCCAGCGATTTCGTGAAGGCGTGAATCGCTCCCTTGGTCGCAGTGTAGTCGATCAGAATCGCGAGCCCCGTGAGTCCGACGATGCTGCCGGTGTTGATGATCGCATCGCCGTCCGACAGGTGTGGCAGGGCGGCCTGCGCCATGTAGAAGTAGCCGAAGATGTTGGTCTCGAAGGTGCGCCGGAACTGCTCCTCGCTGATATCCTCGAACCGCTGCTGCGCCATTTGATAGGCCGCGTTGTTGACCAGGATGTTGAGGCTGCCCAGCTCCGTGACAGTCCGCGTGACGGCGGCCCGACAAGCCGCCGAGTCGCGCACGTCGCTCTTGATCACCAGGCAACGCCGCCCCTTCGCTTCCACCATTTCCCGCGTGCTGCCGGCATCGCCGTCGTTCTCGTTGTAAAGGATTGCGACATCGGCGCCCTCCAGCGCGAACGCAACGGCCACCGCGCGGCCTATACCGGAGTCGCCGCCGGTGATCAGTGCAACTTTGTTGCGCAGCTTGCCCGCCGGCCGATAGTTCGAGAGGTCGCTGTCCGGTGCCTGCGCCATGTCGGCTTGGCTGGCCGGGTAGGGCAGCTTCTGGCCCCGGATCTCACCGGCTTTCGGTCGCCACTCTGTATCGCTCATCGTCTTTCCCTTCCGAACGTGTTGCTGGGACCGATCACTCCTGGACGTACGTCTCGGTGGGATAGCTCGGGCCCCGTGCTGCGCCACAGAAAATGCAGCGCCTGTCGTTCCGGTGATGCAGCTTGGCACAGGCCAGCTGTCGCTCGGGACGCAGCCGCAGATACACCTCCGCCGCAAGGAGCATAGCCACCGTCGGTGCCGCGAAATAAACCCACAGCGATGCCCATTCCCCGGCTGCAAGCGCCGACCCGAAGGTGCGCGCCGGATTGAGACTCATTCCGGAGAGCGGCGTCTCGAAAGCCAGATAGGCCGCGATCAGGAGACCGACAAACAACCCGGTCAGCTTTTCCAGGTGCCGTGAGTTGACCGAAACCAGCACCACAATCATCAGAATGAAAGAGATCACGAACTCAGCCACGAACGCGACTACCAGGCCATCGGGGCCAGGTCGGGTGACGACGTAGTTGACGTCGGGGTGCGAATATGGCTCCCCGATGATCACCCGCATGAGCTGCACGGCCGCCACGGCTCCGGCGAACTGGGCCAGCGTATAGAAGACCGCGTCCCATGCCTTGATTTTCCCCAGTCGATAGAACCCCCAGGTGACCGCCGGGTTGATGTGGGCTCCGGACTGCTGTCCCCAGGGTGAGTACACGATCGCGGCGATCACCCCGCCCAGGACGAGGCCGAGCACGCCGTGCCTGAGAAGCTGGCTCTCGATGGCCCGGTGGAGCGGCGAGCCCGGGTACTCGAGGAGCGTGGTGGCGGTGCTTGCGACCGCGACAAAACAGGCCAGGCCTGCCGCTTCCATCAAGTATTCGGGCCAATGACCCTTCAACGCGTCAATCACGCCATTGTGTGGTGCCTGTTTTGTCAGCGTGCTGCCAGGCCGGCGATCGTGGGCGGAAGGCCGCCCACCGCAGCGACCGACGTTAGACTGCCATTGCTGCCCACCTCGTAGCCGCTCAACTGCTGGGTGCCGACATCGATGACGTAGAGGTACCGGCCGTCCCCGGTCAGGTCCTGATCGCGGGGTCCCAGCGCCGCGCTGGTTCGGGCCGCCACAGCTTCGATCAGGGTGAGCGTGCCGTCGCTTCCGATTCCGTAGCTCGAACCGGGAATGGAACATCGCCAACCTTCATGATGCGGCGACAGCGCCGTCCTCGAGTAAGAATGGCGCAATGAGGCATTGGCGGAATTCCCAGCTCCGGTTTGCAACGCGATCACGACGTTCCAGCAATCCGCTGAAACGAACTGCTCCTCGGGTTCGGCACGGTCGGCATTTAGGATCAGCGTGGGGGCAAGTCGGGCTGCGCAACCACGGGGCAGTTGATGATCGCCTGGGTCGGACGAAGACCGCCGATGTATGGATTACCTGGCCCCGGCGGGTTGATCATTGCGCTGGTGATTAATCCCGACTTGATCAGCCCTTTCAATTCCTCGAGGGAACGGATGCGCTTCACCTTGCCGTCCTTGACGGCGGCCGGTGTCCACATGTTGACGTGGGCATCCCACAATGGACTGTAATTGTTGTTTCGCGATGCATCCTCGTTGCTCGGAGGAATCGGGAAAACGTTGATTGGATCGATGCCGCCGTTACGGAGTGAGGTGGAGAAGCCCTGGTCCTCGCCTGATTTCATGTCAGTACTTCCGTTCAGCACCGGCGAAAAGCCAAGCAGTGCCGATTTGTCGGAAGGCATGGATTTCCCATAACCCGGTACGTTGGCTAGGCGCGGGGTGAATACGCCCTTCTCCAGCACCGCCGGCAAGTCCGCTGAGACGTCGGTGACGAGGTGGTAGTAGTACTGCTTGCCGTCATGAAAGCCGTCCAGCAGCGACAACGTGACCGTGCGCTTCTCGAGATCGATCGCTTTCAGCCGGTCATGCGCACCACTGGCATTCTGCACCATTTGCACATTCAGCACGACCCCGCTCGGAAGCACCGCCATCGATGACCATTCCGCGTCGCCCTTGGCACCAGGGTTGAATGATTTTGGCGGAAAATATGTTGGGGGGTCGCCGGGGGTCACCTTGTATTCCGGCGCAAAATCTACGTTCCCCTTGAAGCGCATGACGCCATCCTTGAGCGTCACTGCCTGTGCGCCCGGAGTGCCAGCCGCCATTGCCATCTTGGGCGAGTAGTTTATGCCCATTCGCTTCGCGACCGCGTAGTCCGACGATTCGGTGATAATGTAGTAAATATTCTCGCCGCGCGGCGACTGGCCGCGATAGAGCGGCAGGGTAACCGTAGCATTGCGATAGGTGAAGTCGACAGCAAGGGCGCTCTTCAGGAAGACGTTGTCGCTTGCTTTGAACTTTATCCCCGTTGCTGGGGTATAAGCCGGTCGGCCTGATTCCTTTGCCGCCGTTGCTGCCAGTGCGGTAACTTCTGCGCCAGCCGCCCCAGCGTCGCTCTGTTGCGCCATGAGGGGTGCTGCCATAGGTATCAGCAAAAAGAGAGCTGATGCTTGTCTTGCCACAGAGCCTCCAGAAATCGCCGGAATTGATGCGGCGACAGTTAGGTGAGTGTTAGCTATTCCCGTGAGCCGGCCATTCGCTCAAGCGGTTGATCGGGGTCGGATGCGCCGCCGGCAGTAGTCTGGAAAAGGAGTTTCTCGGTGTAGGGCGCCGGTTTACTGGCCTTCATCGCCATGATCTGTTCGCCATCCATCTTGCGCGCATCCTCGAGCGAGCTTTCCCAGTCACGAGATCGTGAGCAAGGTTGAAGGCGAGGAAGTTTGCGCCCTCTTTGTCGCACCTGGCCGACATCTCACTGCCGGCCAGCCGCTCATCATCTTATCCATCTGCATTTTGTCCATCTTTCCCGCGGCGAGGAAAAGATCCTCTGGAGCCCCGAGAAGAGTCGGTCTCGAAGGCAACGATCCAACGAGTGGTGCCGTCCTGGCACCCCAGATCATTGATCTCCCAGGGTGCAATCAGAAACAGGTCCCGGTACACGCGTGATACGTGTGAGGTCCTATGCGCTGGCTTCCTTCGCCCGCCTCGATGAATACCAGCTCGAAGAGATCTCTACCACCCAGACCGCGCGTTACCGAGTCGTCGGCGGCAAACCGCCAGGTCATGACTTCGGGACTTTTAGACTCCACGAACAGCTGGGGGCCAGCTCCATTCTCTATCTCATCTGGCGATCTGAACCACTCAGGCAAGCCTCACCGCAGCGATACCCGCCTCATCTAACCTATGATGTACTGGTGTACCGGCAATGCATCAGATACGCCGAAATTGTGGCCCTGTGTCAGGTGGTAGGCGAAAAACTGCAACAGAAGGACTGTTCTGCATTCAGCTGATGCACCTACCATGCAACTGAAGTCTAGCGCTGGGCCGAGTAGTGCGTAGCTTCCACCATGGCGCTCCGACGAACTCAGATCGCAGATCACCTCCGGCAGCGATTGCTGAGTGGGGTTCAACTGGGCACCCTGGCTCATGGTAAGAAGCTGTCCAGCGTCCGAGAGCTCGCGGCCGAATTCGAGGTGGATCCGCGAGTGGTAATGGCCGCCTACAGCGAGCTCGAGCGAGAGGGACTGGTTGAGGTAAGGTCGCGCTCCGGAATCTTCGTCGCCGCCGCCGACGCAGTCGAAGGTCAGCTTCAGCGCCGCACGGCGGACTGGATGGTGAACGTGCTGATGGAGGGTTTGGGCCGCGGGATCGCAGCCCGGGAGTTTCCGGACCGGGTGCGCCAGTCGCTCGAGACGGTTCGCCTGCGGGTGGCGTGCATCGAGTGCAACCACGATCAGATTGCCTCGCTCAGTAATGAGCTGCACGATGACTACGGCGTGGATGCGAGCGGGGTCGACACCTATACTCTTATGTCAGGACCAGAGCCGCCGACGGATGTGCAGCGGGCCGATCTCCTGGTAACCACCCGATTTCACACGGTCGAGGTCGAGCCGGTCGCTAGGTCTCTGGGCAACCCCTGGATGGTAGCCGAGCTGCGGGTCGATCCCTTCGTCGATATCGCACGGAGGCTACCTCATGGCCCGGTCTATTTCGTATTGGCAGACCCTCGGTTCGCGGGAAAGCTGGAGCGGATTTATCGGGAGTCACCTGGCGCCTCAAATCTCCACACCTTGGTGACCGGACGAGACGACATGTCGCAGATTCCGGAAGGAGCTCCCACCTACGTCACCCGGCTGGCCCGGGAGCGTCTGGGAGAGAAGGGGATTCCCCGGCAGTTCATTCCCGAGGAGCGGACCTTCTCGCGAGAAACATCTCGCCAGATCTTCTCCTTCATCGTGCGGGCAAATCTCGATGCGATTGACCGGCACTCATGATCCCTCGCCGAGCTGAGGTTACGGAAACCATTCGCCGGCGACTATTCAGCGCGATGCATCTTGGCTTGGTCAAGCAGGGTGGAAGGCTTCCGAGCGTCCGGGAGCTGGGCCAGGAGCTCGAGGTTGATCCGCGCGTCGTACTGGCGGCGTATCGCAAGCTCGAGGCGGAGGGGCTGGTTGAGCTGCGGCAGCGTTCCGGGATCTTTGTGGCACCTGCGGCCACCCTCCGGCACTCGGATCCCGGGATGCCGGCGAACTGGATGGTGGAGGTTCTCATGCAGGGCCTGTTGCATGGCACCCCTGCGCTGAAGATGCCGGATGGCCTTCACCGCTGCCTGGAAACACTCCGCCTTCATGCGGTCGTGGTGGAGTGCAATGCCGACCAGCTGTACTCCGTGCCCGCAGAACTTCGGCGTGACTACGGCCTGGAGGTGACCGCTGTGGATCTGGACTCGCTCGACCGCAATGGGCGGCCTCCCGCGGCGATTCGGCAGGCCGATATACTCGTCACCACGCCGTTCCATAAGGCCCAGGTCGACCGGCTTGCCCCGGACCACGGCGCGCCCAGAGTGGTGATCACGATGTGCACCGACCTGTTCGTAGAAGTGAAGCGGCTGCTACCAGCCACTTCGGTTTTTTTTGTCGTGGTAGACCCCCGGTTTGCGATCAAGCTGCACAAGATTTTTGAGGGCGATCCAGGGGCAGCCAATCTGCGTACACTGGTAATTGGTCAGGATGACCTCGGCACGATTCCAGACCAAGCGCCCACGTATCTGACACAACTGGCCCGGCAACGCGTCGGCGACAGTCCATTGCTGCGACGGGTATGGCCTGAAGTCAGGATCTTCTCCGATGAATCTGCCCGCCACATCTTGTCATTCATCGTTCGCGCCAACCTGCAGGCTCTGGCGGGCATGAAGCGAGCCTGAGCCCCGTTCAACGCCTACGCCTGGCCACGGCGAGCACAGTGGCTGCCACTACACCCGCAAGAATGAGCTGACGAGGTAGCGCATCGGGCACCGGCGGAGGCAGGTAGACGAGGCCGTTTTCGTCACTCCGTGCTGGTTGATGGACGTACCTCCCCCTTCGCGGTCGCATGAACGCATCGGCAAAGCGCTCCAGCGTTGCGGCTACCCCGGGACCGCGCACTGGCCGGCCGTGCCCCGCGGAAACGGCGAATGGACGCAGTGAAGCCAGGTGGCGCACACTGCTGTGCGCGGCGTCCCAATCGGTAGTGAGAGGCGCCGGCGGTACCGAGAACGCTGGACGCTGAATCATCATGGCGATGGCCGAGTCCTGATCGACTGTGGCTAGCGCATCGCCGGCCAGCAGGGTGCGGTCCGCATCCCGGAACAGGGATATATGCCCCGGCGTATGGCCCGGTGTATGAATCCAGCGCCAGTCGGGCAGTCCGGGAACCGCGCCGTCGCCCGGCAGAGCCCGTACCCGGCTACCGAGATCCATGCCCCGATGGGGAAAGGTACGGGAGAGAAATCCGAGCGCACCACCTACGGTGGGATCCTGGGGCGGGTAGTCCGAGCGTCCAGTGAGGAAGGGTAGCTCGAGTGGATGGCAGTACACGGTGGTCTGCCAGTAGCGGGCCAGCTCGGCGGCAGAGCCGGCGTGATCGAAATGCCCATGGGTAAGAATTATGGCTTCCGGCGGGTGTGCTCGACCGAACCGCTTTTCAGCTGCATGGCGCACCAAGGGTGCAAAGCCGGGAAGGCCGCTGTCCACCAGTACCCACGGCCCCTCTCGCCGACCAACCATGTAGGCATTAACGAATACGGTAACCAGCCGCGCCACATCATCGACAACGTACTTGAACGACCCGGGCATGCTGTGGATTGGGACGTCGAGCGTGGTTCCCACGGGTCTCCTTGTGTGAAGTTTGTCAGCAATAAAATCTCACTCCTGCCGCCAGGTCGGTGAGCCTAGTCACTCCGACTGCCACCTCAGCGAAGGCGTTGCCTCGCGGGTCTGCGCCGCATTTATTTCACACCCGACCGCGCTCCGGCCAGTTCGCGGTAAGCTTAGCGCCGAGGCCGATCTGCGACCGGCAAGGATTCCATGGCAACTCCAATCCCAGCCAATTCTGCTACCGATTCCGTCCCCCTCCGGGCCGACGACGACCCGACTCCATCTCAGCCGGCGGGTACTCTCGATAGGTAACAAGCGGTTCGAACACCGCTCCGGGGGAGGTTCCCGCAAGAGTCCTCCTCAAGGAGAATGTGACGATGGCGACCTTGTCGCCGAGGCTTCCGGCGCTGCTTGACGCCGCGCGGCCCCCCTCTGCATGTTCACCCGACGGAATTCCCACCTGCCTTACCGGAGGAGCCATGAAACGAACACTCGACATGCTTGCTGCATTTGCTTTCGTATCGATTGCCGGCCTGCAGTCTGCGGCTGCCCAGGCACCCGTAGCGTCTAAACCAGGACCCGAACACGCGCGGCTCGGGTACTTCGTCGGCAAATGGACCGCAGAAGGCGAGGTAAAGCCGGGGCCCATGGGACCCGGTGGCAAGACGAAGTCCTCTGACACCTGCGAGTGGTTCGAGGGGCGGTACAGCGTGATCTGCCGCTCGGAAGGGACGGGACCGATGGGGCCGACCAAGAATATGGGCATCCTGGGCTACAACACTGAGGAGAAAGTCTACACCTATTACGGCATAGACAACTCGAACATGACGATGGCCAGCGTCCCTCGGGGCACAGTTCGAGCTGATACCTGGACCTACACCGATGAAGCCACGTTTGGGGGCAGGAAGGTCAAGTCGCGGGTCACCATCAAGGAGCTGTCCCCCACCTCATACAGCTTCAGAATGGAAATGCAGGGACCCGACGGGAAGTGGGTGCCGGCAATGGAGAGCAAGAACTCGAAGGTGCAATAGGGCCCTGCTGGCGGTTTGCATTGGGCAAAGAAAACAGCGCCCGGGAGTGATCCCGAGCGCTGTCTTTGTTCTTACTGCCCAGCTGCGGCGCTGCCACCGCCACCTCCTCAATCCCGAAGTGACGGGGGAGTCAGCCGGAGCGGAACTCTAGAGCTTGCATTAAAGCCTCGCTGGCCTGGCTGGGGAGAAGGTGCGAAATCGCGATTGCTGGTATGGCTCTGAGTCAGCTTTCTTCCGCCGTTAAGTTGTTGCACTAGCGGGTAGTTGCGGTCCACTCATCGGTCAGATACGACCTGGAGGCCAGCCTAGAGAGTTCCCGGTACATTGCTGAGACTTCATCAAACATTGACTTTCAGCAAATGCATATGTATGCTTATTACTGGCCATCAGGCCACGCTCTTTGACATGTGATTGCGGTTCCAACAGTGACCTCTGCCGTGCGCAAGGCGCGCACGGTCCGTAGGACCACGTACCTGCAGTTTGCTTTGCGGGTACGCGTGATCGACGCTGATGTCTGTTCACAGGTATGCAAATCGACCCTTTGAACTGGCGACGCGAGGCGTAGCAAGACGCCACGGGACGTAACGGTGTCAGGCAGGACTCTAGCCACCTGCGCTTTCAATCGGGAACGCCACTCAAGGCGTTCCTGCGTTCCCATCACGTCAAAGAGAGGAGGTGACTGAGATATGGATCCGCATTGCTGGGCGAAGATCCGAACTCGCGAATCGCTCGATTCACTTGAGCAGTTCGCCCGGTCGATCGACGCCACGAACGCAGGGATCTCCACCAAGGCGATGCTCCTAGAGATCGCCAAGCTGAAGCACCGGCTTGAATGGTGCGACAGTTCGTACTCGCGTGACCGCTCTGTGAAGCTGTGGATGTGGGTGGTCCGGTGTGCCGCCGAAGTGATGATTCGGTTGATGGAGATTTCCCGTTGCCTCCTCACAGCGACGTGGTATACGTCGCATTCCTCATATGACAGTTGGACAAATGATTCGGCACCTGCGGCAGTCAAGACGTCTGTCGCAGGCCGAACTCGCGGAACTCGTTCACATATCTCCTTCATATCTCTCTCAGCTTGAAGGGGACAAACGAGAACCGACCATCCCACTGCTCCGCAGGATGGCGGCCACTTTGGGCGCTCCTGCGGTTCTCCTGTTTGCAGGAGCTCTAGCGGGGGACCGTCAGGCGCCGGCCAACGATCTCCTTCACCACGCCATTGAGCGTTTGATTCAGGCGGTAGGAGCAAGCCTTCAACAGCACGAGCTTTCTTTTCCACCAGATCAATGAGTTCTGTCGACTCGGTAGTGGCGCTGGCTAATCTGCTAGACCAGGATCAGGATATCC
>JACCRS010000089.1 GCA_013813435.1 Gemmatimonadales bacterium | reverse complement strand
CAACGCCGACGAGGTTGAGGACACCATCCTCACCTGGTTTCCGCTGTTTCTCGGTGGTTGGGGCCTCATGATCATTGCCCTCTGGTATCTCTAGACCCGAACAGACTGCGCCGGCTGCGTTCCTCAGTTCAGGGACTTGGCGAACACCGCACAGCTATCCTGTGTCTCCGCGACTTACCACTTTCTTTTTAGGAGGGCCTCCAGCCTTGCGCCGATGCGTCCGCGGCGGAGCTGTTCGATGGAGTCGTAGAGGCTTTCGTTTCCAGATGATGGTGTCCAGATGCCGCCGGGGCTCGGCACCAAACCCGAGCTTGAACTCATCAACCCCGCGGCCCGCGGTTTGGCCCTCCGAAATCAGCATTCCAAAGTTGTACGTTGCCATCCCCCGCTCGAGACTTTCCCGAATGGCCTCGAACTGTAACATATGAGTGGGGCTGTACTTCTCGGCGCCGTCCATGTAGCCGCCGTACACGTACGCCGCCGCCTTGCCGGTGTGAACGATGAACGCCGCTGCGAGCAGATTAACGTCGAGGAAAGTACCGAGGACCGATCCGTTCGGCAGGGGTAATAATCGGCCGGACGCTGAGCGCCGATGCTGGCATATATCCTCTCTACGCCTCAGTCCACTACCGGCTGGTAAACTGAAAAGCCAGCTTCGTGAACTGACGGCTGATGTAGTCCAGGAGCGCGTAGATGAAGACTATGACGCCTGCCATCTCGAGGAGCTCTTCTACGGTGATGATCAGATTGTAGGTGGAGTTTTGTTCGCCGTGGAGTGAGGCCTGCTTTCCGCTGATTGCTTCCACGCCGATCGCGCCACCCACGAATATCGCTCAGCCAATACGAACAGCCGCCGGGTTCTCCGCGGCAGCTGCATCAGGAACTTCAAGTAGCCGAGGACAAAGAGGACGACACAGACGCCGGCCGGGACAATCCAGGTGTAGTGGAGAAACCCGGTTGCGTGGAAGACGTCCTGAAGCGGTGCGATAGAGAGCTCATGGAGCTGCGCGGTTTCGTCCAGGGACAGGAACCCAAAGATCAGCGACAGGATCAGCCAGCCGACGACATTGCCTGCTCGATGCTGCCGATGAGCTGTTGCGATGACCGCCAGCAGCACGGAACACGTCAGGAGCAGAGACGCCGAGTACCAGGTTGGGATATTGCCCTCTCCATCAACCCAGAGGAGCCGGACGATGCTCTCCCTCGCCTCTCTCAGGAAGTGACCCTCGATTGGCACAAAGGACAGATAGCTGGCCCCCAGGCTTGCGGCCACTAACAGCGCCGTGATCAGACTCAGGGCAGCGGCGAATTTCCTCGCAGAAACGGGAATCGCGACGTCCATGAGGCTCAGGCTCTCCTCACCAATACGAATGTGCTCGCTAGCACCTCTATGCGGACGCTGCCGTCGATCCCAGGGCCCAAAGTGTGGCCCCGCTTATGAAGCACCATAGCAGCGGCACGATCAGAAGTCCCCACCGCTGCGACCCTTCGGCCAGCAGAAGCAGGCCGACGGTCGCGATGGCGGTGGGATCGGGGAAGATGCCAAAGACCTCAGATTGTTGCCATGGGCGCCCGGAGAGAGGAGCTATCAGCGGGTAGAATGCCAGCGCCAGAGCGAAGAGGCCGAAGCCCAGAACGCCGGCAATGCTTCGGCTCGGCCGATAGCGCAACCGGCCCCGGATCCCGCCGATCCACACCAGGAGCAGCAGCTCGGCCGCGAACAGCCAGGCAAAGTAGGATGCCGCCCAGTTGATGGCCGCGTGCCGCCTCGCCAGGAACGACCACGCTACCCAGGCCCAGAGAGTGGCGACGATGGTCGAGATGGCGCGACCCTGCCATGCTGCTGGGCGTCGAAGCAGTCCCATTATCCCGAGTCCGAGCCCCAAAGTAAGGATCTGTCCCGGCCAGAGAGTCTCATTGTGGCGTTGCAACATCCGATAGTAGGTACGGGGTGAGAACAGCAGGAGATCCGAAAGAGTGTAGGTCCACCACTCATCCATCAGAGTGCCTCGACGTGCGCCGCCATACGCCGGCGCAGGGCAGCGTCAGGAACCGGTCCGGTCGCGGCTCCCATATTCTCCTTCACGTGAGCCACCTTGCTGGTGGCCGGAATGGCGCAGGTAACGGCGGGGTGCGAAACGATGAACTTGAGTATGAACTGCGCCCAGTTCATGACCCCGATCTCTCCGGCCCACGAGGGCAGCGGATGGCGTTTGACTGTTCGTATGAGGGAACCCTCCCGAAACGGCCGATTGGCGATAACGGCGATGCCGCGTTCCTGTGCCAGCGGCAGGATACGGTCTTCCACCTCGCGATCGAGAACGTTGTAGGTGATCTGCACAAAGTCGATGGGGTGGCTCGCCATGACCCTCTCTATGTCCTCGTGGCGCCGCCCCTCTGAAGTTGTTATGCCAACGTAGCGCACCCGGCCCTCTGCCTTCATGGCGAGCAGCTGGGGGAGATGGCTCTCCCAGGCAAGGAGATTGTGCACCTGAAGCAAGTCGAAGCGCCGCACCCCCCAGTAGCCTCTGGATTCTTCGATCTGTTCCGGTCCGGCCGACCCCGATGAGGTCCACACCTTGTCCGCCGCGAACAGGGCCGGAGGCCGCCCGAGCTTCTGATGAGCGTAGCCGATGACCGGTTGCGACGAGCCGTACATGGGTGATGAGTCGATCAGGCGCCCGCCCGCCGCAAAGAAGGCTGCCATCACCGCGGAGCATTCATCGCGCAGCTCAGCGTCATCACCGACGTTAAAGGTGATCCAGGTTCCCAGACCCACGACCGGGAGCCGCTCACCGGTGGAAGGGATCGGCTTCGTGATCGGCGCAGCTTGCGCCAGAGCGTCAAATGGCCGGAGCACGGCCGCCGCGGCGCCGGCGGCAACGGCGCCGAGCACTGACCGTCGGCTGAGCGGGGTCTCAGACGGCATCGTTAGACCCTGCGTTTTCGGGGCGCCGGTTTGTCAGGCGCCTTCTGACTCTTCCGTTGGACTGGCCGCAAGCTATCCAGGAACGACCCCAACACTTCCAGGGAAGAGCGCAGCATCGCCGCACTCCTGGCGCTCTTGGCCAGCCCGAACGAGCCCTCGATCGCGGCCACGATGAAGCCGGCGACCTTCCGGGCATCCACATCCCGCCGCACCAGACCTTCCGCCTGCCCCCGCTCGAGATCCTTCGCCACTGCACCCGTCCAGGTATCGAAGGTGGCAGCGACCGCGCGCCTGAATCGCTGGTCGAGAGGAGACATTTCCTGTGCCAGGTTGTTGAGCGGACAGCCGAGCTCGACTTCGCGCGTTGTAATACCGGCGGCCCTGCGCTGTAAAACTCTCTGCAGCGCGGTCAGCGGATCGCCGGTGCGCGGCTCCAGTACACCCCATCTCTCCAACAGGAAGCCTCTCACCACTTCATCCACTACGGCGTAGCCCAGCGACGCCTTGTCGGGAAAGTGATGGTAGAGCGCGCCCTTGGTCAGTCCTGCCTGGGCCAGGATTGTATCAAGGCTGGCTGACTGAAAGCCCCGCCGGTAAATCTCCTCAAACGCGGCCTTGAGCAGCTTGTCGCGAGTGACATCGGGTTGCCGGCTGCGCCGATCGGTCGAGCTATTCGCCATGTTTTTCCAGAGTAATCCACTCCAGACCATGCGGTATGTAACGATTTCGAGTGCGGTAGAAACCCCATCTTGACGAACCGCGTATTGTACTATACATACCATCCGGTCTGTAACGGTAGGCCGGAGCCGCAGCGATCACGGCGGCGGCTCGTCCGGGTACCCGACAAGGAGGATACGGTATGGAACACACCGTCGTGCATTTCGAGATCCCCGCGGATCAGCCTGAGCGGGCGGTAAAGTTTTACAGCGAGCTCTTCGGTTGGGAAATCAAGCACATGGGAGGCCCGATGGATTACTGGCTGGTGGAAACGGTCCCCACCGACGCCGAAGGACAGCCTACCCGGCCGGGTGTCAACGGCGGGCTCATGCGCCGGATGATGCCGGAGCAGACTCCGGTCAACTACATCGGGGTAGATAGCGTCGACGAGTTCGCCCGCAAGGCGGAGCGACTCGGCGCAAAGGTCATCGTGCCGAAGATGCCGGTGCCTGGAATGGGATGGTTCGCTCAGCTGACCGATACCGAGGGAAACGTCTTTGCCATCTGGGAAACCGATCCCACCTCGGGACAGGCCGCAGAAGCACTCACCGAGGAGGTTGGCAATGCTGGGAGGTAAAGATGCCGCGGCGACAATAGCCGTCAAGGATGTAAAGGCCGCCAAGAAGTTCTATGAAGGCACTCTCGGCCTCAAACTGGACAATGCCGATGAGCCCGAGGCTCTGGTCTACCAGGCCGGGAGCTCCAGGATCATGGTGTATCAGTCACAGTACGCCGGCACCAACAAGGCTACTGCGGCTACCTGGGACGTTGGGGGCGACATCGAAAAAACAGTGCAGGCGCTCAAAGCCAAGGGAATCGCCTTCGAGCACTACGAAATGCCGGGGATGACTCTAAAGGGGGACGTCCACGTTGGCGGGGACATGAAAGTAGCATGGTTTAAGGACCCTGACGGGAACATCCACGCGCTGGTCAGCGGGTGACGTCCCCAGGCAGACCATCGTTTCGACGTGGCGAGGCTGGGCGGTGCGCCCGCTCAGCCTTTTCTAATCAAGGAGAATTCAGGTGCGATACGTTGATGGTTACCTCCTGCCGGTGCCGAAGAAGAATCTGCAGCGTTACCGCCGCATGGCGCAGAAGGCGGGCAAGGTCTGGCGTGATCACGGCGCCCTGGAGTACCGCGAGTGCGTCGGCGACGACCTGAAAGTGAAGATGGGCATGCCATTCTCGCGCACCCTCAGGCTCAAGCCCAGGGAGACAGTGGTGTTCTCGTGGATCGTATTCAAGTCGCGAGCCCACCGTGACTCAGTCAATGCCAAAGTGATGAAGGACCCGCGCATGGCAAAGATGATGGAGGGCGATAGTATGCCTTTCGACGTAAAGCGTATGGCGTACGGAGGTTTCGAAGTTCTGGTCGACGTCTAGCACCGAGAATTCAGCGTGACCGAGGCTACGGCGCCAGCCGAGATTGACACTCCCCCAGCAAGCAGTGGGCGCTACGACCGATCCATTGTAAACGGACCGCTGCACTCGGCGGTCTGGAAGATCGCGTGGCCCACGATGCTGACCAACATCATCGGCGGGCTTCAGGGCATCATCGATCACGTACTGGTCGGCCATTTAGTCGGCTTCAATGGGAACGCCGCCATCGGGGTGGCGTTTCAGATCTTTATCATCGTTATCATATTCATCAATTCTCTCTTCACCGGGATGAGCGTGCTCGTTGCTCGCTTCGCGGGGGCCGGCGACGGAGAGAAAGTCGACCGTACCGTCTATCAGGCATTCCTCACTGCCATCGGCATTTCGCTCGGCATTATGGCGCCGGTCGGTTACCTGCTCTCCCCATCTTTGCTCGATCTGGTGAACGCCGCACCGGCGGTAAAAGCGGAAGCGCTGCCCTTTCTGCGCATCATGTTTCTGTTCAGCAGTGGGATGCTGATCTTCTACATGCTGAGTGGCGCTCTGCGCTCCGCGGGAGACGCGCGGACCCCGATGGTTCTTGGCATCGCCACGACCGGGTTGAACGTTCTGCTGAATGTGTTGTTTATCCGAGGATTAGGCCCCATCCCCCGGTACGGAACCGCCGGGGCGGCGATAGGCACCAGCATTGCCTTCGGTATCGTGGCGGGGTATGCGCTCTGGAAGCTCCTGCGGGGTGGCTGGGTGGTGTCGTTCCGGCGAGGCCGGGGCTGGGGGCCCGATTGGGCTGTCATCCGGGCGCTGTTCCGGTTCGGTCTGCCAACCGGAATTCAGGGAATCGCGATGAACGTCGGCGGAGTGTTTATGCTGGCTTTCATTGGCTCGCTGGCGCAGAGCGCGGCCGCTCAGGCGGCGTTCGCGGTATCCTATTCCCAGTTATTCTCGCTGATCACATGGACATCGGTCGGACTCATGGGCGCGGCGGCGGCCGTGGCAGGGCAGAACCTGGGGGCCGGCAAGCCGGACCGGGCAGATCAGGCGGTGCACCTCGCTGCGCGCTACAGCCTCGCCGGAGCGGCGTTCATCGGTGCCTTCTTTTTCTTCTTCCCTCGGCAGCTGCTGGCCGTGTTCGGCATGAACGAGCCGGTTGTCGTGGATATCGGGGTGCAGCTGCTGCGGGTGCTCAGTGTGTCGGGCCTCTTCATCGCCGCCGCCCTGACCTACACCGGCGGCCTGCAGGGAACCGGGGACACCAAGAGTCCGCTTTACATCTCGATCGTATCCCAGATCCTGGTGCCGCTGGGGATATGCTTCAGCATTCAGCGGACCGGAACGTTACAGCCGCTCCACATCTGGATCGCGATTCTTATTGGCCACATCACCCGCTGTGCCCTGAGCGTCGTCCGGTTCAATCAAGGGAAGTGGCGTACTATTGCAGTGGAGATCGACCCGGCAAGACCGTGAGGTAAGCTTGCTGCCGGCTCACGCACGATCGGCCACGGCGGTTACCCCCGACTCACGAGCACAGTGCGCGCAGCAGTAGAACGTGCCCTTCGCCTCGATTCCGTGACCCAGAATCCTGCAGCCGCAGTGATCGCAGACCGGCGCCAGCTTGTGAACAGCACACTCGAAACTATCGAACGTATGGGTTTGGCCGGCAGCGATCACCTGAAACGCCAGATAGTATTCGTTGCCGCAAACTTCGCATCGAGCCATTGGAACCTTCCTGGACGGGGTAGAGGTGCCGCGGCGCTCTGTGCTAGCAGTCACATCACCAGCGCAGCTACGGCACTATGCTCGTTTCGGTCCTGAAGCTCTGCCCACCGGCAGGGCAAATCGTTGAAGCAGACTAGTGTTGAAGCAGACTAGTATAGCATACGAGCCTATAAAGGAGAGTCGTGATGTCCATGCGAACACTCATGGCTGGGGCTGCCGGCGGACTGGCGGTCGTTTTGGGAAGTTGGAATCCCGGCACCCTGAATGCGCAAGTAACCTCCCTCGTCAAAAGCGTCGACCAGCAGTTCATCGGACGCCTGGCAGCTGGAAACCTTCTCGAGGTGCGCCTGGGCCAGGCGGCGAGGACCAAGGCTTCGAACTCCTCGGTAAAGCAGTTCGCCGAGAGGATGGTACTGGATCACACCTCCATGCAGAAAGAGTGGATGGCCCTCGCTGCAAGAAGCGGCCTGGTGTTCAAGGCCACTCTCAGCCCGCCCCAGGTGGAACAGTGGGACCGTTTGAACAAGCTGTCTGGTGCAGAGTTCGACCGGGCCTACATGAGCTCGATGGTGCAGAATCATCGTGAGAACGTGAGCTCCTTTCAGACAGAGCGGGGTCGCCCGCACTCGCCCGGCTTTAAGGAGCTGATCGATCGCGACCTGGTTGCTCTTCAGGCACACGTCGACCTGGCCCAACAGGTTTCCACCCAGATGGGTGCCGGAACGACGGCCACGACCGGTGCCCAGCCGGACACTGCCTCCTCGGACACCACCTCCCGGATGGTCCCTCAGTCGGGCCAGACGGCTCAAAACGTGAGAGCGGATAGCGCCTTCATCAGCGAGGTCGATGCCGGGAACGTCACCGAGCTGCGCCTGGCGCGCATGGCTGAGAGTAAGGCCGCGGCTCCAACGGTCAAAAGCTTCGCGCAGAAAATGGCTGCCGATCACAGCCGGATGCGGAGTGAATGGGCCGCGATATCTTCGAAGTACGGATTGCGGTTCACCCCCAGCGTCAACCCCCGGCATCAGGAACAGCTTACCCGGCTGGAGCGGATCTCAGGTACTGCGTTCGACCGAGTCTACATGGCGGCGATGGTGCAGAACCATCAGGAGAACGTCAACTCCTTCAGAACTCGGGGTCGCGCTGTGCAATCGTACGACGCGCTGCAGGTGGTGAACCGCAGCCTTCCTTCTCTGGAGCAGCACCTGACGCTGGCCCAACAGGTCGCCAGTCAGGTCGGCGCACCCACGGGGGTTGTGACGAGCACACCTCCTCGGGCTGACTCGACGATTATTGGTGGGCCGGAACCCGATCTGACAGATTATGACCGGGAGGATCGAGACGACAAAGACCGGGGCAATCGGCGGAACGTCAGGGCGGACGCTCAGTTCATCCGTGACGTTGATGCCACTCACTTTCTGCACGTTCGGCTCGGTCGTCTGGCCAAAGACCGGGCGCGCGACCCAGCCGTCAAGCGCTTCGGTGAGAGGATGGAAAAGGACCACGGCGACTTGCAGAAGCAGTGGAGCAACGTGGCGTCCCGCCATGGCATGAAGTTCAAGTCGGGCATGGGCCCGGACCACCGGGCCCATCTCGAGCGTCTGGAGAAAACGTCCCGCCAGGCGTTCGACCGGGAGTACATGACCCTGATGATCCAGAGTCACAATGGTTCCCTGAACTACTGGCGCAAAGAGGGCCGTGCTGCCAAATCAGTTCCGGTGCGTCAGCTGGTCCAGCGCGGTATTCCCACGTGGGAGGACCACTTGATTCTTTCCAAGCAGGTCGGCAGCGGAGTCGGTGTCGACGCCAAGGCCGCACTCGCCGGCCTCCGCATAGCCGCGGAGCGAGAGCGCTAGGCCGCAGTCGATTCAAGAGCAAGAACCCGAGTGCGTCGCGTGGGGGTTGCCTTTAACTTGTGTCGTGAGGTCAATTCCCAGACGCGTCGGAGAGTATATCATGAGGTTGTCAGCCAATACCCTGGAGCTAGCAGCAGCTACCCAGCGGGACCCCCGCTGGGCCTCGGTCGTGGGCCGTTCGGCCACGGCGGACGGGTCCTTCTACTACTCGGTAAAGACCACCGGCGTCTATTGCCGCCCATCGTGCGCGGCCCGGGTGGCCCGGCCGGAGAACGTTCGGTTTCACTCGAGCCGGACCGAGGCGGAGGAAGCC
>JACCRS010000080.1 GCA_013813435.1 Gemmatimonadales bacterium | reverse complement strand
AGCGGCCCCGCGGCCCCGCGGCCCCGCGGCCCCGCTAACCGTCTACCTCATGACTATGGGCCCCGGCACCGCCGTGTGGGAGCGCTTTGGCCACAACGCCATCTGGATTCACGATCCGGAACGAGGCACCGATCAGGCCTATAACTACGGTCTCTTCGATCTGCGGCAGGAAAATTTCCTGGTTCGGTTTCTTCAGGGCCGGATGTGGTACTGGATGCAGGGGTTTCCGGCAGAGTCATACGTAGAACAGTACCGCAGGGCAAACCGATCGGTTTGGATCCAGGAACTCGAGATGCCGCCGCACGCCAAGCGCGAGCTACAGGATTTCCTGGAGTGGAACGAGCGCCCGGAAAATCGCTTCTACCATTACGACTACTACCGGGACAACTGCTCCACCCGGGTCCGCGACGCCCTCGATCATGCCTTGGGCGGCCGCATCCGGGCTCACTCGAGCACACTGACTACTGGAACGACTTTTCGCTTTCACACTCAGCGGCTTACCGCCAACGACCCGCTGGTCTACACCGGCTTGCTCCTCGGCTTGGGCCAACCGGTAGACTGGCAGATCTCCGCCTGGGAGGAGATGTTTCTGCCCTTGGCGCTGCGCGAGCACCTGCGAAAAATCACCGTCCGTGGGGAAGATGGCGCTGAGCTGCCTGTGGTACGCGCCGAGCGTACCCTGTTTGAATCCACCGCCAGAGTCCCGCCTGATCGTCCGCCTGTCTGGTTGCCGGTTTACCTCGGTCTCGGTGCGGCACTTGGAGCCTGCTTGTTCACGCTTGGTACTGCAGCGCGACACAATCGCCGAGCACGGACAGGATTTATTGCGATCAGTGGAGGCTGGGCTGTGCTGGCAGGAGTTATGGGCCTGATGCTGGTGGGATTGTGGACACTCACCGACCACACAGCGGCCTACCACAATGAGAACCTGTTCCTGCTGAACCCGCTCTCTCTGGCGCTGCTCCCACTGCTGCCCCGTTCGGGGCGTTCCTGGGGTGAACGGCGAGGTCTGATCCTGGCGGGGCTGGTAGCGGGGCTGGGGGTCGTCGGGCTGCTGCTGAAACTGCTTGCCACCTTCTACCAGGTAAATGGCGAGATCATCGCGCTGGCTCTGCCGATTCACCTGGGGGTTGCCGCAGGCATGTGGCAGTTGAATCGTTCAGGCTCTGTTGCTTCCCCGCCGTGAGATCACCTTATCCGGTGCATCGCTTCCCGAGCGTCAGGATAATTAGGGAACGCGGAAAGCGCGCGCTGATAGTGCTCCCCCGCCTTCGTCTTGTTCCCTTCGCTTTCACGGAGCAGCCCAAGACTGTACTGCGTCAGCGCGTCAGTAGGAACTAAACGGGCCTGAACGCCTGAGGTGGCTCCCTCCTGCTGGAGGCTTGCCGCGGCCAGGACTTTACCCGCCAGGTCTTGAATGATCCGCGACAGTTCGGCACGATCCTGGAGATTCGGATCGCTGTTCGAAACCACTTTGAGGATCCGGCCACTTCCCACCTCCACCAGCCGGGCGTCAATCCGGAACTTCCCATAAAAATCGGCAAAGTTGCCGGTAACGGCGTACCGGGCGCCCGACTCGCCGCCTACTCGGGCAGCGGTGGTGGCATCCACCCGAGCGTCCGCCCCGAGATTCTCGGACTTCAACGCGCGGCCCAGACGAGCCCGGTCTGCCAGCCGAACCCCCGGATGGTTCTTGAGCTCACTGGCAAGTACAGCGGGGATCCCCAGTTCCAGCGCCCGGAAGACTTCTTTGTCTTGCCCGTAGGAGCCCCGGTCCTCGAAGGGAAGCACGGCTATGGCGACCGGGTTGCCTTGGGCGGCAGCCAGGCTAACGGCGCCGAACGTGACAGCTACACCCCACAGAACCATGCGCATCATGGCAGTTCCCATCAGAGAGTGAAACGCATTCCTTCTGCCGCGGCTTCAATCGATAGTCCGGGGGCAGTACGGGCAGCGTACGACCGCGTGTCGGCGAGCAGCCGGTCCAGCGCGGCGTCATCATGCTCCGGCTCATGATGGAAAAGAATCAGCCGGGAGCACCGGGCTTCCCCAGCAAGGTCGACTGCCTGGCGTGGTGTGGAATGACCCCAGCCGGCCCGGGCTTGAATGATCTTATCCAGGTACATCGCGTCGTGGATCAAGGTATCGGCTCCCTCCACGAATTGAACCAGTTTAGCTCGCCAGTCCGGCGGTACCTCGTAGTTTCCGCCGGTTCCGAGCTCATTGTCGGTGACGTAGGCAACTTCTCGGCCCCCCGAACACGGAGCAAGGCGGTAGCCCAACGTGGTGCCGGGATGCCGCAGGCGAAGTGCGCAGACCCGGAAGTCATCGAGATCGAACTCTCCTTCACTGATTTCGACTACGGTCAGAGAGGCCGCTAGAGCGTTGAGTGGAACGGGAAACACCATCGGATCCATCTGGCGTCGGAGGATATCCTTGAGCGGCACCCCCTCCTGAGCAGCCCCGTAGATGTTGACCGATGTGTTGCGGGAGCTCAGTGGCTTGAAGAAGGGCAGACCCTGGATATGATCCCAATGGGTGTGGGAGAGCAGAATGTCAGCGGCCAGGACCCCGTTCCGCTGTTTCATCAATTCGTGACCCAGGGGGCGGAGGCCGCTTCCCGCATCCAGGATTACCAGTCGCTGCCCGCGCCCACCGATGCTGATGCAGGCCGTGTTTCCTCCGTAGCGTGCCGTATCCGGACCGGGAGTTGGAATGGAGCCTCGCGTGCCCCAGAATGTTACCGGGTGTGTCACGAGTGGATCAGGAGGGGGAGGGCCATTCCGAAATCTTGCGGTACGCCCAAGGGCGGCAGCGTTCGCAGTCACGGGAGAGGTGTGACGCTGGTCACGACCTCCGGGCAGCAAGCATAAGCGAACGTCGGTCCTTGAGGGTGATGTCCTTTCGAGTCACCTGAATGATTCCCCGTTCGACCAGGTTGCGCATAGTTCGCGAAACTGTCTCCCGGCTCGAACCGATCATCTGGGCAATAGTATGATGGGTCAGCTTTCGCGTGATCCGGTCGCCGCCTTCGTCCTCCGACATCCGAAGCAACAGGTGAGCTACTCGCCCGTTCACGTCGAGCAGCACCAGGCTTCCGATTTTCTCGTCGGCCCGTCGAAGTCGTCGCGAGATTTCCCTCAGAAGGGAGATAGCCACCTCGGGCGAGTTCCGCAGCCGGGCGTGAAAGTCTTCTCGCCGGAGCACCAGCAGGCTGGAATCATCCATCGCGATGACGTGGGCCGACCTCGGCTCCTCGTCGATGACGGCCATTTCGCCAAAGAAGGTCCCTTCACCCAGCACCGAGAGAATGACCTCCCGCCCGTCCTCCGCGATGAGTACCACCTTGACCTGCCCAGCGGCCACGAGAAAGAGGGCGTCTCCCGGATCGTCCTCGAACACGATCACGCTTCCCTTTGGGTAGCTGCGCTCCCGGGTCAGCTCGGCAAACGCGGTCAGATCCGCCTCGCCCAGGCCGGCGAACAGGGGAACCTTCCGCAGGACCTCCATGGGGGACAGAGCCACTAGCGCCTCTCGGTTATGGAAGTGTTTGGGGGTAGCATACTTGCGGCTGGGAGTGCTGTCAACGATAGAAGCAGGGCCAAGGAATGGTGGAACGACTGAAGCGTTCCCTTGCATGCTCCTCCACAACCCACCTAAATTAAAGGGCTTAGCACTAACCATGGGAGCAATGCATGAAGTCCGATCTTCATCCGACATACCGCAAGCTGACGGTGCAATGCGCCTGCGGCAATCAATTTGAGACCCGCTCTACTGCCGGCTCGATCCACGTCGAAGTATGCGCGCAGTGCCATCCCTACTTCACTGGCAAGCAGCGCCTGGTAGATACCGCCGGCCGCGTCGATCGGTTCCGTCGGAGATATCAGACCGAGTCCACCACCACGACGCCCACGGGCTAAGCCATGGAGGCCCGACTCCGCCAGGTTCTGCTCCAGGCGGAGGAGGTTGCCCGGGCTTTGGCTGATCCGGGCGTCGGCAAGGATCCGGAAAAGCTGAGGTCCCTCGGCCGGGAACACACCCGGCTGGTCCCGGTGGTACGGCTCGCCGACCGTCTCGAGAGGCTGCAGGACGAACTCCAACAGGCTCGGGGCCTGGCTGAAGAGCCGGACCCCGAGCTTGTCGCTTTGGCAAGAGAAGATACGGTCCGTCTTACGGGGGAAATTTCCCAGCTGACGGCTGAGTTGCATGAACTGCTTCTGCCGCGCGATCCCCACGATGACCGTGATGCCATTGTAGAGATTCGTGCCGGCACCGGAGGAGACGAAGCTGCGCTGTTTGGAGCCGATCTGTACCGAATGTATCAGCGCTACAGCGAGCGACACCGGCTTTCCTGGGAGCCGATTTCCGTTAGCGGAGGTGCGCTCGGCGGAATCAAGGAGGCGATCGTAGCAGTGCGGGGGCCGGAGGCCTATGGACTGCTCCGGCGCGAATCCGGGGTTCACCGGGTTCAACGCGTTCCGGCTACCGAGACGCAGGGGAGGATTCACACTTCTGCCGCCACGGTGGCCGTGCTTCCCGAGGCTGAAGAAGTAGACGTGAGGATCGAGCCGCAGGAGCTCAAAATCGATGTGTTTCGCTCATCAGGTCCCGGGGGCCAGAGTGTCAACACCACCGACAGCGCGGTGCGCATTACTCACCTGCCTACCGGGGTGGTTGTGAGTCAGCAGGATCAGAAATCTCAGCTCCAGAACAAAATCAAGGCAATGGAGGTTTTGCGGGCGCGGCTACTGGATCGGATGCTGGCCGAACAGGAAGCCACTCGCTCTCGTGATCGCCGTGCCATGGTCGGCACCGGAGACCGCTCGGCCAAGATCCGCACCTACAACTTTCCGCAGAGCCGCATCACCGATCATCGGATCAACCTCTCAGTCCACAACCTGGCTGACGTACTGAACGGAGGCCTCGACGAAATGATTGATGCCCTCAGGATGGCGAGTCGCCAGGAGCTCATCGATGCCTGAGCTGGTCATAACGGCTGGAGCCTTGATTGCAGACGGAGCCGAGCGGCTTCGCCACTCCGGCCTTCCAGAGCCGCGGCGTGAGGCGATGCGAATCTGGAGCGACCTGGCCGGGGGTGGTCTCGCCGACATCGTGCTTGGTCGTGATCAGCCGGTAGACGTGGCCGCAGCTGCCCTATTTGATCAAGCTATTGCGCGGCGGTCCCTGGGAGAGCCGCTGGCCCATGTTACGGGCTGGAGCGGCTTTCGACGGCTGACGCTCTTGAGTGATAGCCGGGCGCTCATTCCCCGGCCCGAAACAGAAGGTTTGATCGACCTTCTGCTTCAGCGGGTCCAGGCGGGGCGGATTGTCGACGTTGGTACCGGGAGCGGTTGTATCGCGTTGAGCCTGGCCCAGGAAGGCCACTTCGGGCAGGTAGTAGCTACAGATCGTTCCACCGAGGCTCTTACACTGGCCCAATTGAACCGGAATGCCGTGGGAGTGGCTGTGACCTTCGTCCTGGCAGACTTGTGCCAGCCTTTCCACCACGGTGCATTCGACGCGCTGATCTCCAACCCCCCCTATCTTACAGCGGCAGAGCACTCGGCACTCCATCCTTCAGTGCGGGATTGGGAGCCGGCAGCCGCGTTGATTGGCGGAGAGGACGGGATGCTGGTCACGATGCGGCTCCTGAAGGAAGGACGCGACGTTCTGCGGCCCGGCGGATGGTTGGCCCTTGAGGTGGACTGCTCGAGAGCAGCGACAGCGGCGGAGCGAGCGTGCTCATTAGGATGGCGTGATGTGACCGTTCATGTGGACTTATTTGGCCGCGAGCGATACCTGCTTGCGCGGAGGAGCAACAACAGGTGATCTGGGACAAGGCTCAGGAACTGGGCCGCCAAATCGGCCAGTCGGCGGAATACCAGGCGCTCCGGCGGGCAGAAACCTCGCTGCGGGAAGATAAGGATACCGTGGCCAAGCTCGACCTGATTCAGACCCTCGCCCGCCAGGTGGATCAGGTGGTCTCATCCGGGCAGATGCCTGACCAGGCTACAGCCGAAGCCTACGAAGGGGCGGTGCGCGATTTGGAGGTGAGCCCCACCGGGCAAGCATACGTTGTCGCGCGTTCGAACTTCGAGAAGCTGATGCAGAGGGTCAATCAGCAGATCAGTGAGGGCATGGAAAAAGGAGCCACCAGCACCATCATCACGCTGGGATGACGTCGCGCGGCTTCTTCGTGGTACTGGAAGGGCCGGAGGGCTCGGGAAAATCCACCATGCTCGGTCCCTTGGCCGAGTGCATGCGCTCCAGCAGGGTCGATCCGGTAGTTGTCCGGGAGCCGGGAGGCACCCGGGCTGCAGAGATCGCGCGGCAAGCCCTGCTGGACCCCGAGCACCCCGTAGGACCGGTGGCGGAGCTGTTCTTTTATCTGGCTGCGCGAGCCGATCTGGTGCAGAACATCATTGCGCCGGCGCTTGCCGCGGGCCGGGTGGTGCTTTCCGACCGGTTTGCCCTTTCAACTGAGGCCTACCAAATGGCTGGACGCGGACTCGATCCGGTCATGGTGCGGACAGCCAACCAGGCCGCGACACTCGGCCTGCGTCCCGATCTGACTCTGATTCTGAACCTGGCGCCCGAGCTGGGGCAGGCCAGGCAGATCGCCGCCGGAAAACGGCAGGATCGGCTCGAGCGTGAAAGCCTTGATTTTCACCGGCGCGTCCTGGAGTACTACCTGGCGGCCCAGGGCAGTGGGGTGCGACATTTAGATGCCCGCCTCCCGCCGGACCAGCTCTTGCATGCCGCATGGGCGGAGGTACGCAGGGCCGCACCGGAAACTTTTCCGGGCGCGATCGGTTAAGCGTATAGGTGGCTAAACTCTAGGGTCGAGCTCGTCCGCCGCTTTGCGCGGGGCGGTCACGAGATTTCCCCCTGCCTACTGTCGAATCCAAGCGTCAGCTATTTCGCGGGAGTGGAGGCGAGTATGAAGCAGCGTTGGGGTCTGGTTGCGTTAGTCGCATTGATCTCCTTTTTCAGCGGCGGGTGGCTGCTCCAGCGCGGCGTTGCCAGCGATGGGAATGTCTATCAGCAGGCCCGGCTGTTCGACGACGTGCTGGGTCACGTCAACACTTACTTTGTCGATTCCATCGGCGAAACTGGCCTGTACCAGAAGGCCACTCGGGGGATGCTGGAGCAGCTCATGGATCCCTACTCAGTTCTGCTGACCGGCGACGACTACAAGGCTCTGACCGAGCAAACCTCGGGAAACTACGCCGGGCTCGGTATCCAGATCGACGTGCGCGACGGGTGGATCACAGTTGTTGCGCCGCTGCCCGAGACACCGGCCGAACGAGCCGGCATCGAGACCGGAGATCAAATTATCGAGGTCGATGCCAAGTCCACGGAAGGCTGGAAAAACGACCAGGCGGTCAAGGCTCTCCGGGGCGAGGCTGGTTCCAAGATCGTCATCACAGTGCGCCGCGGCGGAATCCCGGAGCCGATCAAGTACCGGTTGACCCGGGCGCAGATCCATATGCGGTCAGTTCCGCAGGGCACGCTGTTCGACAGCGGGGTCGGCTATATCTCCCTGAACCCGGTGAGTGAAACTTCTGCCGAGGAACTACGGCAGGAAATCACCGGGATGAAGGGCAAGGGAATGAAGTCACTCATCATGGACTTGAGGGGAAATCCCGGCGGCCTGCTGGATCAGGGGGTCAAGGTTGCCGATCTGTTTCTCGATTCCCGCCAGGAGATCGTTTCTACCAGGGGCCGCGCACGTGGGTCGACCAAGGAGTTTTTCGATGAAGCCAGGCAGGCGTGGCCGGACCTGCCGATCGTGGTGTTGGTTAACGACGGGACTGCCAGCGCAGCCGAGATCATCGCGGGCGCTTTGCAGGATCACGACCGTGCAGTTGTGGTAGGTTCTCCCACCTTCGGGAAGGGGCTGGTTCAGACACTCTTCCCCCTGGGTGAGGGCGTGGCTTTGAAGCTGACCACGGCACGCTGGTTTACGCCCAGCGGCCGCACCATCCAGCGGATCGTCAAGGACGAAGAGGATCAGGCAACTCAAGCCGCAATGGCCGTGGTAGAAGACACCGTTTTGGGCGCACCGGATAAGGAATCCACCGACTCCGCCTTGAAAGAACGACCGATCTTCCATACCGACGCAGGACGCGTGGTGCGGGGCGGCGGCGGAATTGTGCCTGATTTGGTAATCCGCCCCGATACACTGACCTCTGCTGAGCGCGATTTCGCGAAGGCCTTGGGTAACGCACTGCCGCAGTACCGGGATGCGCTCACGACGATAGCGCTGAACGCGAAGAAGGCGAATCTCATTACGTCGGAGGCGTTCAAGGTCACCCCGGAGATGCGCCAACAGGTCTATCAGCGGCTTCGGTCCAAGGAGATTGAGATCAGCTCGGCGGTGTTCAACGGTGCCGGAGCCCTGATCGACGAGCAGCTTGGCAACGAGGTAGCCAGATACGTGTTCGGTCGCCCCGCAGAATTCCGGCGCGGTGCCGCACAGGATGTACAGATGCAGACTGCGTTAGGTCTGTTGCGGAAGGCGCAAACCCCCAAGCAGCTGTTGAGCCTGGCCCAAGCCGATAAGTCTGCGGCTTCGGCCCAGAACTAGATTCGGAGCAGCACACCTACACCGATCGCTCGACGTTTAGAATCAGAGCATCTCAAGGAGCGTCTTGGTGTCGCAGCCACGGGTGACGATCATAGGGGCGGGCAGGATGGGCCAGGGTCTGGGCCTGGCGTTGAAACGGCGGGGCTACAAGATCGCCCTTGTGGCTCGGACTTTACGCGATGTGACGCCTCCTCTGATGCTCCACCAGGGAAGCCGGTCCGAGGCCACTTCCGGCGCCGAGTTGGTGTTGATAGCTACGCCCGACGACGCGATCGGCTCCGTGGCGGCTGAGCTGGCGGCTGAGGGGGCGATCGCGCGAGATCAGGTGGTATTGCACCTGTCCGGGCTGCTCGACCGCAACGCGCTGCTGCCACTGGAGGAGACCGGGGCCGGGTGCGGATCATTCCATCCGCTGCAGTCGGTGGCCGAGGCCGCCACCGCCGCCGAGCGGTTAAAGGGCGCGTACGTGGGGATAGAGGGAGATGACCGCGCGCTCGTTGCAGCCGAGCGACTGGCTAATACGCTACGGATGATCCCAGTGCGCATACCCGCAGCGGCGAAGCCGGCCTACCACGCCGGGGCCGCGTTCGTGGCCAAT
Organism: Gemmatimonadales bacterium; assembly: GCA_013813435.1. Taxonomy (GTDB): domain Bacteria; phylum Gemmatimonadota; class Gemmatimonadetes; order Gemmatimonadales; family GWC2-71-9; genus CAVVWJ01. The sequence continues at coordinate 22,243 of JACCRS010000080.1, read as the reverse complement.
TATACTGTAGCTCTTGTGGGGGTGGCCGAGCGAATTGCCCGAGCGGCTGGAGTGGCGCCCGACATCGCTGCCCGGATTTATCTTCCGCTGCTCGGGGGCGCGGTGGCCAACCTGAATGCGTTGGGACCGGCGGCGTCCCTTACCGGTGCCGTGCGGCGGGGAGACGAGCAGACCATCCGGGCCCACCTGAAGGCGCTGAGCTCCGACGACCGGACGCTCTATCGCACCGTAAGCAGGGCGGCGATCACGCTGGCGCGGGAAGCTGGGTTGAGCGAAGGTGCGGCGCAGCGGGTGGAAGAGGTACTGGCAAAGCCGTAGCGACAGCCGGACTATTGGTCGACTACGCGAGCTCCCGCGGGAACCTTGAAGGTGAATGTCCGGTCAGGAACTGGGGCATTGGTTCTCAGGCGGGCCAGCCGGAGAGTACGGGTTGCCCCAGACTGTTCCAGAATCTCCAGCCGGCGGGGCAGGGCATCTTCCCGATCCAGCCAGATTACGGCCTGGGTGAACGGCAGGTCGGGCACGGCCGGAACGAGCTTGATGACGTCGGTGGTACGGCCGCCCACACGCTCGGTTCGGACATAGGACGGTTGGTATCTCTCTGCCGGGCGGTCCAACAGCCAGGCCAGAAGGTTGTATCCGTACGCTGGACCTCCGCTCGGGACCTGCATGCGAATAACTTGCCCGGGTACGGTGCTCGGGGTGTAGATCCAGACGTGCTTTCCATCTACCACGATCGCTTCTCCTGACGGATCGGTAAACCGCATTGCGAGCTTGGCGTTGCCGGCTTGTACCAGCGTCCCCCTGCTCTCCGCGCTGTCGATCATCGGATTGTCGATCACCTGCTCGAAATCAGCCTGAAGACTCGCCAGCGACCGATAGACCCGCGCTGCCCGCCCGATAATCTCTCCGGCATCCTGCGCCGACGCCGGCGCGGTAGCGGACAGCGCGAGAACGACGAGTAAACGGCCGATCACGCGCGGATCTCCGCCGGCTCCGCCACCCGCCGTCCTATTGCCTCGGCGATGAGTCGCGCCTCCTTCATCATGCGGTCGAACTGCTCCGGGTATAGACTCTGCGCCCCGTCCGACAGGGCCCGGTCGGGACTCGGATGCACCTCGACCAGGAGCCCATCGGCTCCTGCAGCCACCGCTGCCCTGGCCATCGGTATAACCATGTCACGGTGACCGGTGCCATGGCTCGGGTCGGCGATAATCGGAAGGTGTGAAAGCCCATGGACCACGGCGATTGCGCTCAGGTCAAAGATGTTGCGGGTGGCAGGATCGAAGCCCCGGACACCTCGCTCGCACAGAATCACATTAGGGTTGCCGGCGGCCAGGATGTACTCCGCGGACAGCAACAGCTCTTGAATAGTGGCCGAGAGCCCGCGTTTTAGCAGGATCGGTTTTCCCAAGCGGCCGGCGCGTTTCAGCAGAGAGTAGTTCTGCATGTTTCGTGCGCCGATCTGGATGATATCCGCCGTCTCGGCAACGAAGTCCATTTCTTCGGCATCCATTGCCTCGGTGACGATGAGCAGTCCAGTTTCTTCCCGGGCCCGCGCCAAAAGCTCGAGGCCCGCCCGGCCGAGTCCCTGGAACGAGTAGGGCGAGCTTCGGGGCTTGTAGGCGCCGGCTCGAAGGACCGTGGCTCCGGCCTCGCGCACCGCCCGGGCGGCTTCGAGAATCTGCTGCTCGCTTTCTACTGAGCACGGGCCCGCCATCACCACTACCTCGTCGCCACCCACCGTCAAACCATTGCGGAGCCGGACCACGGTGGTCTCCGCCTTCCACTCCCGGGAGACCTGCTTGTAGGGCTTTGTGACGTGAATGATCTCCTGCACGCCGGGTAGAGCCGCGAGCCGGGAGCCGTCTACCCGGCCGTCATTGCCGACCAGACCCACCGTGGTGCGCTGCTTCCCGGGCATGGCACGCGCCTGATAGCCCATCTCCTCGATAGTGGCAGCGACACGACTAATGTCCTCTTCCGGTGCGCCGTGGCGCATTACTATGAGCATTCGGCCTCTGGGGACATACCGTCGAGAGTGGAGAGTCTGGAGCCTAGAGCCAAGTCTACCGACCGTTGCACGCGGCATGCCAGCTGAACGGGGACACCCCGCCGCCACAGACTCACGACCTGATACTGGCGACTCCTAGACGTGCTCCCGATCACCCAGCCTCACTCCTACGATTGTCGACACCCCGGGCTCCTGCATCGTGACGCCGTACACCGCGTCGGCTGCCTGCATGGTGCGGGGATTGTGTGTGATGACCAGGAACTGGGTGTCCACCTTGAACTCCTCGAGGAGGCGGGTGAACCGGCCAACGTTCGCGTCATCCAGCGGCGCGTCCACCTCGTCCATGAGGCAAAAGGGGCTCGGCTTGGTGAGATAGATACTGAAGAGCAGCGACACCGCTACCAGCGTGCGCTCTCCTGAGGATAGGAGATGAATGCGCTGAGTCCGCTTGCCACGGGGGGCGGCGTGAATGTCGATCTCACTCTCGAGGGGATCCTCCTGGTTGGCCAATCTGAGCTCGCACTCGCCACCGCCGAACAGGGTCTGAAACACCTTTGAGAAGTTGGCCTGAACCGCCAGAAAAGTCTCCAGAAACATGGTTCTGGCGGTACCATCGATTTCCCGGATAGCCTGAATCAGCGACTGGCGAGCGCTGATGAGATCATCACGCTGCGAGGTAAGGAAGTCGAGCCGCTTGCTTTCTTCCGCATGCTCCTCCACCGCCAGCGGGTTTACCGGGCCGATGGAATCAAGCGCTGCGATAATCCTCAACGCTTCCGCTTCCAGGAGATCGAGATCCAGATTCAGCAGCACCGCCGAGTCCATGAGCTGAGCGAACGGCTTGTGCCATTCCGCTTCGACCCGCTCGACGATGGAGCGTCGTATACCCCTGGCCTCTGTCAGGCGCACCTGAAGCGCATGGCTCTCCTCGCCGGCGGCTTCGAGCTCGGCGCGGGTGGCATCCAGCTCCTGCTCAGCTGCTGCCAGCGCTCTATTGGCCTGTTCCAGCGCGGATCCGGCCGACGCGTCGGCGGCCTCCAGCTCCTGCAGCACTGCTCTGCGCTCAGCCCTGGTCTCCCTCCATTCGGCCTGCTGCGCACCAAGCTCGGCCGTGCCGGTGTCAAGACCGGCCAGCTCCTGAACGAGAGTTCGCGCCGCCTCCTCTGCTTCCGCCTGGGTACGCGCGGCGCGGTCGAGCCGCTCGCTGGCCGCGCGCAGGCTTCCCGCTACATGTGCCTCCTGCACCTGCCAATGCGCGCGCTGCTCCCTGGCGCTCTCCTGGTCCGCTTCCAGCTCAGCCAGCCGGGTGCGCGAGACTCCGAGCTCCTGATCCACTTTTCCGTGGGTAAGCTCACCCTGCACCAGAGCGGCATCGATCTGGGCAACCCTCTGCTCGGAGCTCGAGACCCGCTCCATCATCCGCTCGAGCTGTGCCTCCGAATCAGCTGCCTCGCGGGCCAGGTTGGCCACCACGCGCACCACATCTTCGCGCGCCGCCATGGCCTGCCGCTCCTCTTCTCGAGCCCGGTCGGCGGCGGCGCCCGTCTGCGCCAGGATGAGCTCCCCCTCCGCCAGTCGCTCGACGGTGAACCGCAGTGCCCGGTCTGCATCAGCCAGGGCAAGGTCTGCCTGAGCAACTTCCTGCACCAGCGATTCGAGCTCGGCTCGACGCCGTAACGGCCCTGACGGCGCGGCGGCACCGGAAAGGAAGATGGCCCCACTCGCGCGGCGCAAAACCCGGCCGTCATCATCCATAACCTCGGAGCCCGCCAAGGCTGCACGGACCCAGCCTGCTGCCGGCCCATCGACCTTCAAACGGTCATCGAACGACTGCGCTCCTGCTACGGTGACGGGCCCCGGGTCCAACGGAAGAAGGACCAGCGGTCCGGGCTGGTGCTCCGCGTGCCACGTTTGCACCGCTTTGATGGTAGACTCGTCGCGAACCAGCACCGCGTGCATCCAATCTCCCAGAACCCGCTCCGCCAGCTCCGCATCCTGGCGCCCGGTGCTCACGAAGTCGCTTAGCGGACCGAGGACGCCCCCTCCGAAGCTTTCGCGCGCGGACAACAAAGCGGCAGCGGCTGGTGCCAGCCCCACCCGATCACGCTCCAGCTCTACCAGCGCCGACCGCCGCGCAGTCACCTGCGCGAGCGCCTCCTCAGCCTGTCTGCGCTCCGCGCGGTTCATGGCCTCGTGCTCACGGGTCTCTGCTACGGCGTTACGCGCGTGCTCGGCCGCCGTGGCCACACGCCGGGCCTCGTGAGCTGTGAAGCTGGACCGCTCGATGGCGCTGTCACGCCTGCGCTCGACCCCGGCCAATTCCTGCTGCAGGGCCGCACGCCGCGCGTTTGCCTGGACGGCGCGCTCCCGCAGCGAGGCCAGCTCCCCCACCAGCGCGGTGCGCTCACCCTCTAGAGCCCGCAGCGACTGGGCGCTGGATTGCAGCTCCTGCTCGAGCCGGCGCACGGTGGCGCGTTTCTCGGTCAGACTGAGCCGGGCTCCCTCCTCCGCTTTTGCGCGCCCGCTCAACTCCTTCAGAATCCGCTGGTGCTCCGCACCCGCGCTCTCACGATGCTCCGCCGCCGCTGCCTGCTCGGTGGTGGCGGAGGCTGCGCGCTGCTCCATGTGCGCCCGCTCCTCCGCAGCGCGGAGACGTCGTGCGGCTGAATTTGCAAGGCGCTCGGCCGCAAGTGCCAGATCGCCTTCGATTTTTTCGAGCTCTATTCGGAGCGCCGCCAGCCGGTGGGTGAGCTCGGTGCGCTGGGCCTCTGCGGCTGCTCGTGCGCCGGCTGAGTCGTCTCTGCGGCGGTCGTTCTCGCTCAGCCGCAGCCGGGTTGCGGGTAACAGCTCGGCGAGTACTCCGAAACGCGCCTCCATTCCGGCTGCCTCCTCCGCCAGGCGGTCCATCTGTCGCCTTGCCAGGGTGAGCTGTACCGTAAACTTCTCGTCGGACAGCTTGGCGTGACGTTCCGCCTTGCCTCGCTGCCGCGCCAGGCTGCGGATTTGGGACTGCACCTCGGCGATCAGATCGTCCACCCGCTGCAGGTCTGCGGCGGTCTCCTCGAGACGACGCTCAGTGCTGTGCTTCCGGTCGCGGTAGAGGCCGATACCCGCGGCTTCCTCAAACAACGATCGGCGCTCCTCGGCCCGGTCCGAGAGGAGTAGATCGATCATCTTGGCCTCGATCACCACGCCGGCATCGCTCCCCAACCCGGTACCCCGCAGGAGATCCTGGATGTCCCGCAGGCGTACCGGCGAGCCGTTAAGGAGGTAGTCGCTCTGGCCCGAGCGGGAGAGACGACGGGTGACCACGACCTCGCGGTACGCGATCGGAAGATCGCCGTCGCTGTTGTCGAGGAAGAGCGAGACCTCGGTGACATTCACCGGCCGCCGTGCTACCGAGCCCTGAAAGATCACGTCCTCCATTTTCCCGCCTCGCAGCAACCGGGCAGACTGCTCACCCAGCACCCATCTCACCGAATCGGAGACGTTGGATTTCCCACAGCCGTTCGGCCCGACGATGGCGGTAACGCCATCCTCGAAGGTGAGTGTTACGGTGTCCGCAAAGGATTTAAAACCGGAGAGCTCCAGCTTGGTGAGCTTCATGCCGTCGATTCCTTCCGGGCGGTGGGTGAAGCTACTGAGCCGTCGACTGATCCTGAGTTGTTACTATGAAGGAAGGCATGCCTATGGTGCGGCCGGTTGCCTCCGCCTGCTCGCGGGTAGCGTAAGGTCCGAGCACCACCCGGTAGACTTCCTCTGAGCGGCGCGGTGCCAGCACCGAGGCGGGCAGTCCGGCGGCGCCGAGCTTCGCCGACAGCTCGTTGGCCCATACCGGGTTCTGCGAGCTGCTCACCTGAAGATAGACGCTAGGCCGGGCGGGCCCCGTGTCGGCCGCAGCTAGTCCTGCCGAGTCGGCCTCGAGCGGGAGCCCGGTCTCTTGTGCCGGCTGCCACGCTATCGGCAGCCAGAAATCGGCCGCCCCGCCGTCGATCCGTTCGAGCTCGGGCAACCCGGGCGCCGAAAGATCCAGCCCGACCAGATCGGAGCCCCGGCGAACCAGCAGTGTGTGGGGCGGCGCTATCGCGGGGATGTCGTCGGTCCAGCGTGCTGCTGCGGAGCCAACGTGCTGTCCGGTGCCGATGTCGATAACCCAAACCGAATCGCCTTCTTCGGGCCGCACCAGGAGCCACTTGCCATGCATGTCGCCTCTAAGCTCCCGAGCCGGCCCGGGCAGCTCGATCTCGCGGAGCTGCGTGCCGTCGAATCGGTCGAGAACCAGCAAAGGCCCTGCGGCCCGGGCGACGTAAAGCCGGTGCCCCGATGGCGAGAACATGACCGCCCGCGCATCGCCGGAGATGGGAATGGAGCGAGGCGCTGATTTCTCGCGAGGTGCGTAGAGCACTACCGCAGTGTCGGCGGCCACGGCAACCAGGTCGCCGAGGAAACTCGAGGCCACCTGTCCCTGGGGCAGAGGGGTAGAGCTCGGCGCCTGGTCAGAGCCGAGGTACTCGAGAGCAGGCCGGTCGCCGCCGAGTCTGGCCACCAGCGCCCCATCCATGGTGCCATGCAGCTGGGTTGGCTTGCCCTGAAGCTTGGAGCGAAACCGCACCGGTGTGCGCCGGACCAGCTGAACTACCGAGCTGGCCGTGTCGACCGCGTAGAGGGCTCCATCAGCACCTACCGTAGCGTAGCGAATGTTCTCGAGGTAAGTGCGAACCTTTCGGGTGTCCAGATCCAGCGCTACTACATTGTTCTTACGGTCCAGCACGAACACTAGACCTTGCTCAGTGTCGGCCCCGAGTGGCCGTTCTACCGCGGGGAGCTTGTCGGCTGCCTTCCAGGCAGCGGAATCCAGAGAGGGCGCCCGGTAGAGACGCGCCACACCACCGTCGCGTGGAATTCTCAGGACGCTTACGCCAGGAACGCCGCGGGAGGCGGCGGGAGCGTGGTCGGTGGCCAGCTCTGGTCCTCCTCCGCAGGCACTGAGGACCGAGGCGACCACTAGCAAGATGGTTGTGGGATTCACAAGGTTGAAGATAGCGGGGGAGCGGGGAAGCGGGGCAGGGGGTTTACGCTGAGCTGCCCCGCGGCCCGCCCCTAAAACGATGGCCCCAGACTGAAAGTCCACAGCCCCTTCACGCCCCGGCGCTCCTGGGGAATAGCGTAATCCACTCGCGCCACGGCGAAGCCAAACAGGTTGGTGCGGACCGAGAAGCCGATAGTCTGGGACGGCGCGCGGACCCGAATGGGGTCGTCGCCGCTCTGTCGGTTCCACCGGATCGTGCTCTGCTCATCCCACGTGAGCCCGATATCATAGAAAATAGCGCCCTCGATCGGTGGGAACCCGTCAGGCAAAAAGCCGAACTGCGGGGTCAGGATGGGAAACCGCAACTCCGCGCTCGCAACGCCCAGCTGAGTGCCCACCAGCCGGTCGAGCGCGGCGCAGCCGGTCTGGGTGTTGGCATCGTTGGCGTTGCGGCATTCATTGCGGCGATAGGAGCCCGACGTGTTCCCGCGGAGAAGTTCGGTACTCCCGCCGAAGATGCGGAACCGGTCGGCGTCGCGGCCAATCCGGCCGAAATACAGCAGCCGTGTCGCAAAGACCACCGGCCCGATGATTCCGTCATAGCGCCGGTAATCCGCCGTGACCTGAGAGAACTTCCAATCGCCCAGCGTCTGCGCGTACTCCAACCGGTATCGCCGGCCGTAGAACGGTGCAGTATACCCGAACAAGGAGTTATCGAAGACCAGCGCCGCCGAAGGCTGGAGATAGTTCACCCCCGGACGATTATTTGTCTCGAGCGTGGGGTCTTCCGTGGCGTTGCCGAACTGGGGGTTATACGGCTCAAGAATGCTGAGCAACGCATCGTCCACGTTGGCCACCCGCATGCTGCCCTCAATCCGCTGAAATCTGCTGATCGGATAGTAGGCCTGGCCGAATGCGGACCGCACCACGAGGCGGCGGATATTAGTGACAAAGGTGTTCTCGCCGGAAACCGGCTCATCTACTCGGATTTGGCTTGGCTCGAGGAAGTAATAGGGATCCTGCGAGATGCCGGCTACCCAGTTGATCCGATGGCTGAGATTGGCATAGGCGGCCAGAACCTGAGCCTCTGCGATGCGTCCGTTGACGTAGCCCGCGAAAATGAGCTGATGATTGCCCAGAATGTCGCTGAGCGAAACCGCGGTGCCGCCGAAAAATCCCCGCCCGAAGTTGTCGCGGGCGTAGCCGATGGAGGGCCGGGCTACATAGTCGGGAGAGAAACGCACCCGATAGTCCTTGACCGTAAATTCGCTGGTGTCGGGCAGGCTGTAAGTAGCGGAGTCGAGCAACGCCGCTATCGAAACCGGGGGAGCTACGAACGCGGTGTCGCCGGTCCGGCCAACCTCGCTCGACGACCGGAAGCCCTGAGGAGTACGATAAATCGAGCCCCCCTCGCCCACTTGGGGGCGCACTTCTTCCGGCACCTGAAGCGAGCGGGAGGTGTCGACCGGCGCCGCTGCGATGCTTGCCAGCAGACCACTGCTGTCCGGGGCCTGTTGCCGATAAGGCTGGCGCTTAAGGGAACGGGGGTTGGCGAGGGTGTAGACGTCGTACTTGCCCTTCTCGAAGTATACGAAGGCCAGGCGGTCGGCTTCCGAAGCCCACGAGAGCACCGGCGACAACGGGGTAATCCCCTGGCTGCCGGTATAGAAATCAGTGATCTGATAAAGTGCTTTCTCACCAAGGTCGTACAAATATATGTTGCTAACCCCGTTACGATCGGATACAAAGGCAATGGATCGGCCATCAGGCGCCCACTGGGGACTGACGTTCTTACCCTGCTTCATCTGATCGAGCAGCTCAATAGAGCCGGTATCCAGATCGTATAAACCGATCCGCATGTTACCGATGTCCAGGGTCTTGAAGTTGGTTTCTTCCCCCCGGTCAGTTGCGAACGCAATGGTGCGGCCGTCCGGAGACCACACCGGGTGCAGGTCAGCGTACTTATCCTCAGTGAGCCTTCGAAGTCCGCTTCCATCTCGGCGGACCACAAAAAGATCGCTCAAGCCCCCATCGTACCCGGTGAAAACGAGCTGCTGCCCGTCGGGGCTCCAGGACGGCGTGGTCACGCCATTCAGCTTCACCTCGATGCGCTTTACTTCCTTATTGCGGGCCACGTCTACGATCACAATGACGTCCCGGGCGCCTCGCTTGGCCGCAAAGGCGAGGAACTTTCCATCGGGCGACCAGTTGGCCTGCGAGTTGATGAACCGGTAGGTCTCGTAGTTGCTGCTGATTCCGGATTTGAGGATCCGGCGCTTTACCTTGCCAGTGGTTCCATCCGCCAGGTACAGATCGACGAAGTAGAAATCCTTCTCGCTGAAGTACGCCACCTGCGAGCCGTCAGGCGACAGCGCGGGTGCCAGGTGCAGGGTGCCGTCCGAACGTTTCTCGGTAAGGAGGGCTTGGGCCACCGCACTCGCCTTGGCCCGGGTGCCGATCTCCGGCAGATACTTCTTCTGGACGGCGTCGCGCCATTGGGTGGAAAGCTGATCCAGGGTGAGCCCGATGGTGCGCCGGAACGCCCCGTCGATACCGCCGCCGAGCGTTGCCTTGAGGATGGCTCCTACTGCCTCGTCGCCCCACCGTTCTCCAATATAGGACCAGAGCGCGTGGCCGAACCGGTACGGGAAATAGCTGTATGGGTCCAGCGTCATCTGCTCGATTGTGGGCAGCTTACCCTCTAGCGAAGCATCCCTGAGCCACATCGCGGTTTCAGAGTGTATCGGTCCACTCGAGAGGTACTCGGCCATGCCCTCCGCGAACCAGAGCGGGGGATTGATGGCGATAAGCGTCGACAGCCCGCCTCCCGCTCGTCCTCGAGACCAGGTGTCGTACTGAAACTGGTGCACCATCTCATGCTGCAGGACGTGCTCAAACTCCGCGTATGAGCCGGTGAAAGGCTGGACCGCGCGATTTCGCTGGAAGTCTGTGACACCTCCGGTACCCTCCCCGGGCGCCTGACCCAGAGCATTGGTCTGCTGAAAATCGGAGTGGGAGGCGTACAGGATGATCGGCTTCCGCTCGCGGAAGTCGTGATTCAGAACCTTGGAGAGTCTGGCGTAACCACGCTCCGCCATGCGCGCGGCATCCATGGCGGCCACACGTTCCTGCTCGTAGTAATACACGTCGAAATGCTCGGTCTGTATGACCTTGAAGTCGAACGAGCTGTACTGGACCTTATTGCGCCCGAAATACTGGGCGGATAGCAGTCCCGGCGCGAGCAGCAGGAGGACGAGCGCCGGGGCGGCGCGTCGGAGCATAACAACCTCGATTAGGAAGAGCTGATCAGCAGCTCGGGTGCGTCGTACCAGAGCCGCTCGAGCTGATAGAACGAGCGGGTCTCCGGATGAAATAGATGGATCACAAAGTCTACAAAATCGAGTAGAACCCAGCGTCCGGTGTTAAGCCCTTCAACGTGGTGGGTGTGGTGCCCCCGCCGGTTCAGCTTTTCCATGACCGACTCAGCTATGCCTCGGACATGCGCGTCGGAAGTACCCGAGGCAATGACGAAGTAGTCGGTAGCGTCGTTAAGCCCACGCAGGTCGAGGACCACGAGCTGGTTGCCCTTCAGATCCTGGATGGCGTCCAGCGCCAGACGAAGCGCTTCAGGAGGCTGCGATGTCCCCCGCCGCTCCGGGCGTGCATCTCGAATCATTCGGTTGAGGAGCCTCGTCTGTCGAGTAGGGACGGAAACACCCAGACCTCCGCGTAATTAAAGACGGCCTGGGGGGTGCCGGTATGCACATGCATTCTGAGGTTCGGCCGCAGGCCATGCCGGCCGGTCATTCCGAGGTCACAGAGACCCGCACCTCAGCATTGACATCGGGATGCAGCCTGACCGTTACCGGATGCTCCCCCAGGGTCTTGATGGGGTGCTCCAACTCGATGCGGCGCTTGTCCACGGTGTGGCCCTCGCGCGCCAGAGCATCGGCTATGTCCTGGGTTGTAATCGATCCGAACAGTTTCCCTTCTTCGCCCGCCTTGCCGGTGAGATTCAGCTTGAGGGCGCCAAGGGTAGTAGCAAGAAGCTGGGCTTCCGAGCGCTCGGCGTCATTGCGCGAGGCGCGGGCCCGGGTCTCGGCCGCGATCCGTTTCCTGTTGCCCTCGGTGGCTTCGTAGGCCAGTCCCTGGGGCAACAGGTAGTTCCGGGCGTACCCCGGCTTGACCCGGACCATCTCACCGGCCTGGCCCAGTGTCTTCACATCTTCACGAAGGATCACTTCAATCATGGACGTACCCTCAGGTTGCTGACGTGGCCAGCAGGCGACGCCGGAAATCTAGCCAGGTGTCGGCGAGGCCGAGCAGCGTCAGCCCCGCCGCTACGAACGGCAGGAGAAACATGGCGACGACCGACAGCGTCGCGATAACCGGAGCGGACACCCGGCCCGACCCGGCGGAGAACACGGCCAGCCCGCGGGCGGCGTAGAGAACCGCCCAAACCAGCAGTAGATTACCGCCGATGAAGGCGCCGGTGCGGGGAAGAGGCAGCAGGCAGAGGGCCAGTCCCAATACCCAGCCCCAGACCAGCTGATCGTTGAACTGGAAGGCGGTAAATGGCGCCGGGGCGGGACCGATGGGGTGCCGAGCGATGCGATGGCACCAGCTCCACGCCAGCCGCAGGCCCCCCAGAGCAGCCAGCGCCAGGAAGGCGGGGTAGAGCGATCCCACCGTCCTCACTACAGAAGCCATCTCTTGCATCCCGTTGGCGGCTGGAGAGCGCGCGGCTTCGCTCAGCCGCATCATCAGCTCCCGGTTGTAGGTCCACAGATTGCGCTCCAATGCCGTCTGTATTTCTCCCCAGCCCAGACCGAGGTGCCACATCCAGACGGCCAGCGCTGCGCCCGCCAGAGCGGTGGCGGTAAGAGCCCGGGAGAAATGGGTGGAGGGCTCCCGGACGGTCAGCGCCAGAAACATTCCCGTTAGGAGCACCGCGCCGGCGCGAGCGAACTGCACCGCCAGCCCGCCCGACTGGTTCAACCAGAGCGCGGACCAGGCAATCGCTCCCGCTATCCATACCCACTCGCGTGTCGTACTTGGACGTGACAGGAGCAGCAGACCGGCTAGAGGGCCCAGGAGCAGCACCGGTGGGGCCAGGACGAGGTACCCAGCCAGAGCCAGGACTGCGCCCCAGCCGGCCCGAGTAGCACCGACTTCCTGTCCCGCTGCCCCGCTTACCCGCTTCCCCGCTGTCGTCAGCCGCCGAACCCCTTGATGTAGGGCAACAGGGCCAGCTGGCGCGCCCGCTTGATGGCAGTGCTGAGTTGGCGTTGGTGCCGGGCACAGGTGCCGGAGAGCCTGCTAGGCAGAATCTTGCCGCGTTCGGTGAGAAAACGGGACAGAGTACGCTCGTCCTTGAAATCGACGACTCGCACTCCTGACTCGCAGATGGCGCAGGTTTTCTGGGGCCGCCTCATTCGTCATCCTCCTCGTCGCTCTTGCCGGCGGTGACCGGTACCGGCTGGGCACCTTCGCTGACCACAACGAGGAACCGTAGTACGCCTTCGTCGAGCTTGATGGCACGCTCAAACTCGGGCAGGGCAGTGGCGTCGGCGTCGAACTTGGTAACCACGTAGTAGCCGGTTTCATGTTTCTTGACCGGGTAGGCAAGCGTCCGCTTGCCCCAGTGGTTGACCTGGGGAGGCTCGATACCGTCCTTCTGAATCAGGGAATGGAAGCGCGTTAGGCGCTCATTGATGGCGGTCTCTTCGAGCGAGCTGTCGAAGATATAGACCACCTCATACTGACGGGGCATGACACCTTCCTTCGGTCAGGCCGGTATTGGAGCCGGCGCGGTTGCCCCGGGCCTGGTGCGGGCACCGGGGAGGAGATATGAGATAAAAATAGGAGTGTGAGGGTGCCGTGGCTACCCCTTAGATGTCCACCATTCCTTTATCGCACGAACTCACGGCGGTAGCTGTCGACCACAGTAATAAAACCGGTGCTGGAGATGTGGTGAGTTCCGATGAGGCCATCCTGAAAGCCGGGCCGGATCTCGGCAACCATTCGCTCGCGGTATTCATCCGGCGACAAGGTGCAGATCTCGAACAGGCGAACTCCAACTCCGTACTGATCGAAACCCTGAACCTGCCCGGCCCGGTACAGCCGGTCGCCGTCCCGCAATAGGCCCGCGTTCCTGCCTCCGACTGGATCGATCTTGACCGGATTGGATGGATGAGACACCCAGGAATCGCTCAGGGGAGACTCGGCCGAGAACAGGTAAAGCTCCGAGCGGTAGTCGCCCCGGCCCGCCCGTTCGAGATTGGTCAGCATCCACCAGCGTCCTCCCTTTTCGAACATCATGGTATCCGATGCCGCCACATGGTCCATAATCGTCTTTACGAATTCCCACTTGCCCGGGAACTCGACGGCCCGGTACAGCCGGATCTGGCCAGAACCACAGCATTCAGGGCACATGTAGATCGTGCCATTGAACTCGAAGAGAAACGGAAACGACAGGTGGAAAGGCTCGGCCAGTACCACTTCCGGCTCGGTCGCGCCTTGCTTGTCGATCTGGAATGCGGAGATTCGGCCGATCTTCTTGCGAAACAGATAGTCTTCGACCAGACAGAAGGTCTTTCCTTCGTGCTGCCAGAGGAAGGGATCGGCCACGAACCGACCGGCAGGTGGCTTGGGAGTCTTGCCGCGCCAGAGCACAGCATTCTTCCATCCGGTGAACATGTAGGAGACAGCCCAACGCTCTTTGTATGGGAGGATGGCCAGGACCGCTTTGCGGACCAGCCGTCCGATGACCTTGGCCGTGTAGAGGAGGCAATCCAGAATCGAAGGGCTGCGAAAAAGCCTGGAGGAGTATGGTGCAGGCGCTTCTGCCGGCGGCAGTTTTCGGGTGACTGCGAGCTTCTTCAGCAGGTCCTTGAGATGAACGTTCGAGCTGTTTTCCAGGGCAGCTTGGTTGAACAGGTAGAACCATTTAGTCGAGTACGAGCCGCGCATGAGCACATCACCACCATCGAGCTCCGAGGTGAGCCGCTGGATGATGAAGCCGGTGGCCGGCCATTCGAGATAGGTCTCCCAGAACCCTGCCGGCCCGCCCCGGTTCACCCGATTGTCACCGTGGTGAAACGACAGGACCCCGAAGGTGCTCGCCTCCAGAATCTCGCCTTTGAGGATGCCGCGCCCACCACGGATGAGAACGTCGCAATCAGCCGCCCGGACTTTGGCCACTTCCTCGCCGGAAAACCGGTAGACCAGCCCTGACTTCGAGATGGTGGGACGAATATGCAGAGTATTGGGGACCAGGTGATCGACTTGAAAGTGTCCTGAGTGATCGCGGTGCTTGCCTCCGTAGTAGACCCGGAGGAAGGCCTGCTCGACGGTTTGAATGGCGCGCAAAGCTACGATCCGGAGGCCGCCGCCGATCTTGTGCTGAAGAAACTTTCGCCGCCACCGGCTGAACCGGGGCTCTTCGGGCGGCGCGTATATCATCAAATGACTGACTTCCAGACCGTCCTGCTGGGCGGCCCACGTGATGAGATCGCGGATATACCAGCTGGCGAAGGCGCTGTCTTGTAGAATGCCGATCCGAAGTCTGCCACGCTCAGTCATGTTTGCCTTCCACCGGATCAGTGCTTCACGGCCTGACCTGCCGGTAGACGTCCACTGTCTGTGCGGCAGCGGAGCTCCAGTTAAATAAGCGGGTCCGCTCATGCCCGAGCGCGCGGAGCCGGCCTGCTTCCTCGGGTACCGTGACCTGCTCGATGCCGGCGATGATGCTGTCTACGTCAAAAGGGTCAACCAGAATGGCACCGCCCCCTGCGATTTCTGGTGCGGCCCCGGTAGTAGATGTCACCACCGGTGTTCCGCACGCCATGGCTTCGATGATGGGAAGGCCGAAGCCTTCGTATATCCCGGGATACAGAAAAGCCGTTGCTCCGGCGTAGAGGTTCGGGAGCTCCGCTTTGTCAACGTATCCCAGCAACGACACGCCGGGAGGCACCGGTGCCCCGTTCTGAAGGAAAAACCGTTCCAGCGACACCCCGGTCAAATGCAGCTCGACCGCAGTGCGGAATCCGCCACGCGACCGCCAGCGACTGAAGGCCTCGATGAGCCTCCGGGTATTCTTGCGCGCGGGAGAGATCCCGCCCATGGCGAGAAGGTATGGCGATGCGGGAGCAGCTGGTTGCCTCGCTAACAGCGGAGCCGTGAACGCTGGATCGAGGCCATGATAGATCACCTCAATCTTCGATGCCTTGACCCCCATCGATCGCACCAGGTCATCGGCGGTATAACGGGAAACCGCGATGAACCGGTCCGCCCGCCGCCGGACCCAGGGAAAGAGCGCCTCGTACATCAGCCGCACCCGCCGGTCATACAAGTCGGG
Source organism: Gemmatimonadales bacterium (assembly GCA_013813435.1). Lineage (GTDB taxonomy): Bacteria > Gemmatimonadota > Gemmatimonadetes > Gemmatimonadales > GWC2-71-9 > CAVVWJ01. The sequence goes on along the minus strand of JACCRS010000080.1, from coordinate 6,841 downwards.
ATGCACATGCCAGCCGAGATCGTGCACCGTCACAACCGACCGGTCAGCCGACCGAAGAGAATACGGTAGAAACCCGTCCATACCGTGGAACAGAACGCTGTGATCGGGGCGTCCGCCCAGACACCGCCACTGATCAAACCACAGCTTCCAAAGCGTGGCTGCCATCGACCCAGGACGAAGGGTGGGGCGTCTGGCGGGCAGTCGTTCCTCCACTCCCGGCAACTCCAAACCGAGCGGCTCCCACGAAAGCGCCATAAGCCGCACCTGACCGGTCAGCGCCAGCGCCTCTATGAGGCGCGCCATGTACACCTCGATGCCGGTGTGAGTACCGGCGAGATGCCGCGCATTCACCAGGACCTCGACAGGTCCCGCCGTCCCGGCGCTCATCATAGGGAAGACTCCAGGACGGCAAGTGTCCGGCGGGCGCAACGCTCCCAGGTGAAATCGCGACTCCGAAGCCTTCCGGAGGTCACCATCTCGGCGCGAAGCACGTCGTCGTGCAAGACCCGGCGTATACCATCGGCGATGCTTTCTACCGACTCGGGGTTGACCATTACAGCCGCGCCTTCCGCCAGCTCCTTCGTACCATACCGGTCGGCTGTTACTACCGGACACCCAGCCGCCATGGCTTCCAGAACCGGAAGCCCACACGATTCGAAGATCGAGGGAAGCAGCAGCGCCTCGGCCATGGAGTAGAACCCGACCAGGTCCTCCTGTTCTATCCAACCCGGCCAGCGCACCCACTCGGCGATACCGAGCTCCTCGGGCTCCTTGAGCTCGCGTTCGGAGAGGAAGCGGTTCTCGCCCCCGGCCACCACTAACGGAATTCCTTGGCGCGGGCCGACCTCGGCATAGGCACGCACGAGCCGGGTAAAGTTTTTCGGTGGGTAGATGGCTCCGGCGTAGAGAAGGAACCGCTCGGGAAGGGAATACTTTCTCCGGATCTCCTGCAGATGGCTATCGGTCAGTGGACGGCGGAAGACATCGTCGACCCCGGAGTAGACGGTGGCAACCCGGCTGGGCTCCACCTTCAGGTAATGCATAACGTGCTCCCGGGTGACCTCGGAAACCGCGATAATTGCCGCTGCCTTTGCCGCGTACCGGGGCACCAGAAAGCGGTGGCTGAGCCGGTCGATGCGGCGGGACGCCCACGGGATGACGTACCAGTCGAGCCCATGGCATACCCACACTGCGGGACAGCCGGCCAGCAGCGGTATCGAGTACTTGGGATTGAAGAGGAGGTTCACGCCCAACCGCCGGATGGCGGAGGGGACCGCCACCTGATCCCAAGTCAGAACCGAGCGAGCCGGTAGCGCCACTTCCTGAACTCCGCGGTTCCCGGCGTAAGTACCGAGCAGTCCCGGGTTTCGGTACAGAAACACAAACTCGTGACCGGTGTCGAGCTGGAGCATTGCGTGGAGCAGCCGTTGGGTATACACCCGTACGCCGCCCCCGTGTTGGTCATAGTGTCGCAGCATGATGCCGATGCGCATGACTCGTTCCGTGCTAGCTGGTGAACCGGAACAGCATCACGTCGCCATCCTGAACCACATACTCCTTCCCCTCGGCGCGGGCGAGGCCCTGCTCCCGGGCCGGCTTCCACCCGCCCACCCGCACGAAGTCTCCGAAGGCGACTGTCTCGGCCCGGATGAAGCCCTTCTCAAAGTCGGAATGAATCACACCGGCCGCACTGGGGGCCTTGTCGCCACGGTGAACCGTCCAGGCCCGGACTTCCTTCTCGCCGGCAGTGAAATAGCTCTGGAGACCAAGCAGGTGATACGCCGCGTGAGCAAGGCGGTCCAGCCCTGACTCGGTTAGTCCCAGCGACTCCAGAAAGCCCCCGCGGTCTTCGGGGGCGAGCTCAGCGAGCTCGGCCTCGACCTTGGCTGAGAACGTGACCACTTCCGCGGTTTCCCCGTCCCGGCCGAGCGCAGCGCGAAGTGCTTCTACATGGTGATTCCCCGAGGAGATCTCATCCTCGGGGACGTTTGCCGCATAGACCACCGGCTTTGCAGTGAGGAGGTTGAAGGACCGATACGCCGGCGATTCCTCCTCCGTCGGGGTAACCGTGCGGGCAGGGCGCCCAGCAGCCAGCTGCCGCTGGACGGCCTCCAGCAGCCTCATTTCCAGCTTCGACTGAGGGTCGCCCGATTTGGCGGCTCGGGCGGTCTTGTCCAGCCGCTTCTCCACGCTGGCCAGATCGGCCAGGCCCAGCTCTATGTTGATGATCTCGCGGTCGCGAGCCGGGTCCACCGCGCCCATGACATGCTGCACATCGGGTTCCTCGAAACAGCGTACCACGTGCACGATCGCATCCACTTCGCGGATGTTGGCGAGAAATTGATTGCCCAGCCCTTCGCCCTCACTGGCACCCTTGACCAGGCCCGCAATGTCAACGAACTCGACCACAGCCGGAACCGTTCGCTCAGGGTTCACGATTTGGGCGAGGGCATCCAGCCGGGGATCGGGAACCTGGACGATCCCGGTGTTGGGCTCGATAGTAGCGAATGGATAGTTCGCCACCAGCGCCTTGGCGGACGTGAGGGCATTGAAGAGGGTGGATTTCCCCACGTTGGGGAGACCAACAATCCCAAGTCGCAGCATAGATCGGTAACTACTTTACCACGAAGGTACGAAGGCCACGAAGGTCACCAGAAAACCGTTTCCCATCACTCTAGTCTCAAGGGGTTTGCGTATTTCTTCCCTGACTAATTGTTGTTCTTGCCTATTGCCTGTCTAACGTTAACTCGCCCCCTTATTGAACCGGTTCATCGCCTGTTCAATGCCATTCTCGATCCAGCTCTCGACCGCCTCGCTCATCGGATCCAGCAGGGCTTCAATTAGCTCCCGCTCTGCGGCGGTGAAGCTTCCCAGCACAAAGTCGGAAAGCTCATCCGGTCCGGGCGGAGGTGGCCCAACCCCGATGCGTAGCCGGGCGTAATCCTGCCGCTGGAGAACGCCTTCGATGCTCTTGAGTCCGTTATGGCCGCCGGCAGACCCAGCTCCCCTCAGGCGAAAACGCCCAGCGGGGAGGGCTACATCGTCCACCAGGATAAGTAGATGTTGGCTGGGATCGAAGCCAGGAAGAGTCCTGAGCGGGGCGACCGCGGCCCCGCTTCTATTCATATAGGTCTGCGGCTTGAGAATCCTGACCGGAAACTCCAGCCAGTTTCCTCGGGTCTCGCGTGCGCGATCGCCGCGGGTGAACTGCGGCAACTTCCAGCGGTCCACCAATCGATCGGCGAGGCGGAAGCCGGCGTTGTGCCGGGTGTCCGCGTACTCCGGGCCGGGGTTTCCCAGCCCCACCATCGTGTGCAGAGTCTAGGCCTTGGTTTCGGCTTCGTCCTCGTCCGGCTTCGGCTTCCTGATGAGCTCCGGTTCGGTGGGAGCCGCGGCTTCCTCGACCACCGCCGGTGCCTCCTCGGTGCGGGGCGCCACCACAGTACAGACCGGGGTGTCCGGCTCGTTGAGGATCTCCGCCTTGTCGATTTTGATGTCGCGCACGAACAGGGAGTGTCCGATTGTCAGTGCAGTGACGTCCAGCTCCACATGTTCCGGGATGTCGGCGGGAAGAACCTCGATCTCGAGCTCGCGGAGCGAGTGGTCGAGGACGCCACCGGAGTTGCGCACTCCCTCAGGAATGCCAACCAGGTGCACCGGCACGGAAAGGGTGACCTTCTCGTCGGCCCGGACCTCGTAGAGATCGAGGTGCAGTATGTGGGCCGGGCGTACGGAGTCCCGCTGAATCTCGCGGATCAGCGCCTTTACCGCCGGTCGCCCATCGACCACGACGTCGAGCACCGTGGTGGCTGCGCTGATGCCGACCAGCATTTTGTTCAGCGCGGCGGTATCGATGGCAACCGCTTCGGCTGCGCGATTATGTCCGTAGATGACGCCGGGGACTTTTCCCTGACGACGAAGGCTGCGGGCGGCGCCTTTGCCGGTACCGGAACGGGTGGCGGCTTGGAGATTCGCTTGCTGGGCCATCTTTACCTCAAGAAGTCTAGAGTCAAGAGTCTAGGGTCTAGCGAGTCAGCGTCACAGGATCAGTAGACCCTCGACCCTCGACTCTAGACCTTCACCTAATCAAACAACGAGCTTACCGACTGATCGCTGTGGGTGTATCCGATTGCCTTGGCCAGCAGCCCGGCAATGGACAGCACTTTCAACCGGTCGAACCGGCGGGGTGGAGGGATGGCTATTGTGTTAGTGACCGCCACTTCCTTGACTCCCGACGCCATGAGCCGGTCGACCGCCGGGCCCGACAATAGTGCATGCGTGGCGCAGCAGTACACGTCCTCCGCTCCCAGCCGTTTCAGCGCCGTGACCGCCTCCGCCATGGTGCCGGCGGTATCGATCATATCGTCCGGAATGATGCAGTCCTTCCCGGTTACTTCACCGACCACGTTGAGCACCTCGGCGATATTCGCCGAAGGCCGACGTTTATCAATGATCGCCAGCGTAGCGTTCAGCCGCTTGGCAAAACCACGCGCCATCTTAGCCGAGCCGACGTCAGGTGCCACGATAACCAGGTCGCGCAGCGACTTCTGCCGGTAGTGGTTGACGAACACCGGCGCCGCGTAGAGGTGGTCGACCGGAAGGTCGAAGAACCCCTGGAGCTGGTGCTGGTGAAAATCCATGGCGAGAACCCGGTCAGCACCGGCCATCGACACCATGTTCGCCATCAGCTTGGCACTGATGGCTACCCGCGGCTGATCTTTTCGGTCCTGTCGGGCGTAGCCGAAGTACGGGATGACGGATGTAACCCGGGCCGCGCTGGCTCGCTTGGCCGCGTCCATGAGGAGCAGAAGCTCGATCATGTTTTCCGCCGGCGGGTTCGTCGGTTGGATGATGTAGACATCCCGCCCACGAACATTCTCGTCGATCTTGACAAAGAGCTCGCCGTCGGCAAACCGCCGGAGCGTGACCTGGCAGAGAGGTTGCCCCAGATGGGCGGCCACCTCTTCGGCGAGGGAACGATTAGCCGACCCGCTCAGGAGCAGCATCTGGCTGCGCGACAGCGACAGGTCCGTCATGGTTACAGCCCGCAAACGTAGCCAGATCAAGGGCCTCGCGTCAACCAGCCGAGTGGGCAAGGCACGCAAAAGTCCGCATTTAGGCTACAGGTTGGTTACTATATCTGGGCCGGAGTATGGGTCGGCCGCCACAGCTGTGGTCTGGCCGCACAAGGCTGATGCTCTGCGGGACCAGATGGCTAGGTCCATATGACATCATTCGTTGGCTGGTGCCGCAACGGCGATCCAAGGCTCGGCGGCTACTGGCACGGCTCTGGCGCATGCGGCGGGCGGATCGCGTGGTGGCTGCGCGCATCAATCCGTCGACTTCCTGTGGGTTCCTGTCACCTTTGGCTGGAAGAGAGTTCTATGCGATCAATCCGTTTGCTTGCTGGGGTAACTGCAGTCCTGACCCTGGGGTCCGGCTGCGGCGGCGGGGATAATGGAGGCAATGGTCCGAATGAGAATACCGCTCCGGACGCAGTTTTCACTGAGGTGTGCACCGAACTTGCTTGCGTGTTCACCGACGCCAGCACCGATTCCGACGGTACCATAACAGCACGCAGCTGGTCTTTCGGAGATGGTACCCCGCCCAACGCGGAAACCAACCCGTCGCACGTCTACGCCACCGCCGGCATCAAGACGGTCGTGCTTACGGTTACTGACAATGACGGTGCCACCGACGCGGTTTCCAAAAACGTCACCGTAAACACCACCACTCCACCACCACCTCCGCCGCCGGTCAACATGGCGCCAACCGCCAGCTTCCAGCTGCCCACCGGCTGCACCGCCGGCACGCCATGCGGGTTCCACAGCACCAGCACGGATGCGGACGGCGTCATCGCTTCCAGCGCCTGGCAGTTCGGCGAAGGCGGTGTAGGTGAAGGAGCGGATGTGACCCATACCTTCGTAGCCGCCGGTACCTTTACCGTGACGCTGACGGTTACCGATGACGACGGCGCCACTGGTGTCGCGACTCAGCAACTGACCGTCGCACCGGCAGCGAGCACGGATTGCACCACGACCGGCGGCACCATGGTGAATTGCTCCCTCGCCATCACCCAGCGGTCCACGGTGAAGTTCACCATCACCAGCGTGGCCTGCGAGCTGACCGGGAACAGACTTGTGGTTACGGCTCCACGGTTCCAAACGGTGTTCGGCAACATCTGCAACCGGACAGCGGGCGAGGAATACACCGTCCTGGATGCCGCGGGTTTGCCGCTGGTTCTGGAGGCCGGGACTCAGCTGGCCATCCGCTTCGAGCAGGGAACCAAAGATCCAGAAGATCCGCCAAGCGGGGATCCTGGTATCGAGGTCAATGGCACGTCGCCGAACGTGACGCTCAGCATCGATGATGGCGGGAACGCGGGCGCTGGAGGGGAGCCGGACTTTAACGATGCAGTGATAACTGTCGCGGCAACAGCAGCGCCGTAACCTCAGCAGTAGAGCGGTCGCAGTACCCCGCCGGAGGTGACCCCTCCGGCGGGCAGCAGGGAAATCGCAGCAACCAAAAGTCAAACCGTAACTGGCAGGGCGTGCGTGACCGCCGGAGAAGGCATCCTCCGGCGGCCAGGACGGAAGTCTGCGGCCGATCCGCAGCGTAAACCAACACAACTAACCCACTGAGGCGCACAATGAGAGCGACGATTCGGCTCGTGACGGTGATTGCTGCGGCGGGCCTGATCACGGCCTGCAAGGATTCCGGCTCCAACAGGATCGAGCCGGAGAACGAGGCTCCCAACGCGAAGTTCTCACTCAAGTGCGCCGCGCTCCGATGCGACTTTACCGACTCCAGCACCGACGACCTCGGCGTGGCCGGCTGGAGC
>JACCRS010000075.1 GCA_013813435.1 Gemmatimonadales bacterium | reverse complement strand
GTTCTGCTGGCCCTTGCCTTAGCGGGGAGGCGGGGAAGCTGGGAAGCGGGCAAGCGGGCAAGCGGATAGCGAGGCGCCGGGTCCCTGCTTCCCTGCTTCCCCGCTTCCCCGCCTTCCCGCATCTTTCCCCCATGCCCTATCGCCTCGTCAGCTTCTCCGGGGAGCAGACCTTTGAGCTACCCCAGGGACGCAGCCTGGTTGTCGGCCGCGGTGTTACCAGTGACATCGCCATCTACGATCCGACCATCTCGCGGCGGCACGCCGAGCTGACTGTCGGCGCCGACGGGGTGCGGGTCAAAGATCTCGGCAGCTCCAATGGCACTTGCATCAACGGCGCCCGGGTGACTGCAGGCCGGCTTAATCCCAACGATTCCATCACATTTGGCAAGGTTCTGTTCCAGCTGAAGGATTCGAGGACCGGTCCAGACCGCTCGGGGCCGGGACTCGCCCTGCCCGCATACCCGGTTCCCGGAGATACCATCGTTCGCCAGCTCATGGTCAGTGCCGGGGGCCCCCCAGGCATCACCAGCCGCGACCGGACTTCCGGGTTCGGGCAGCTTCGCGTCGCCGCTGCCAGTGCCGAGGAGCGTCAGGCCAAAAAGCTTTCACTCCTCCTGGATATCGCCCAGAAGCTCTCGGGCGAGTTCGACCTCGACAAGCTACTCCGCAACGTGGTGGACATGATGTTCGAATTGATGAACGTCGATCGGGTGACGATCGTGCTGCGGAACGAGAGCACGGGCGAGCTGGTGCCCTCGATGTCTCGGAGCCGCCTGGGTGACACCCAGGTGCAGCAGGTTCCCCGCTCGATCTCCGAGAAAGTGGTGAAGGAGCGGGTAGCGGTGGTATCGGACAACACTGCGGCCGATAGTCGTTTCAAGGGTCAGTCCATCGTGATGCAGAGCGTACGTAGCGCCATGTGCTCTCCTCTCATGGCCGCCGGGGATCGGGTGCTCGGTCTGCTGTACGTAGACAGCGTTACTGCCGCAAACTCATTCAGCGACGAAGACCTCCAGTTTCTAGTGGCGTTCAGCGGCCTGGTGGCAATCGGCATACGCAACAGCTCCTACGCCGACCAGGTCAAGCGGGAGGCCCTGGTCCGGTCGAACTTCGAGCGCTACTTCGCGCCGAACATTGCCGCGGAGATAGCCCAGCAGGACACCGAGGTTCCCCTGGGCGGAGACCGGCGGCCGATCACCATTCTTTTCAGCGACATTCGGGGCTTTACGTCCATGGCCGAGTCGATGCGGCCCGACGCAATCGCCCAGCTGCTGACCGAGTACTTCAGCGAGATGGTGGAAATAATCTTCGAGCACGGCGGTACCCTTGACAAATTTGTGGGCGACTCGGTCATGGCGCTCTGGGGCGCACCGATCGCCCACCCTGGCGATCCCGACCAGGCCCTCAAGGCGGCCGTGGCCATGCAGCAAGGCATTCACCGCCTCAATGAGCGCTGGGTAAGTGCGGGACGCCCGGAAATCGGGGTGGGCATCGGAATAAATTTCGGGGAAGTTTTCGCGGGGAACATCGGAAGCCACCGCCGGCTCGAGTACACCGTGATCGGCGACGCGGTGAACGTTGCCAACCGTCTCTGCTCTGAGGCAGGTCCGGGCGAGATCCTGGTGAGCGAGGCGCTATGTCAGGTGGTCAAGGCGCATGCAGAGTACGAGTACCTGCCCGAGATGACGCTCAGAGGACGCACCCGGCCGGTGCAAGTCTATAGGGTGAAGGGACTGGAGCAGGGAAGGAAGGAAGGAGGGAAGCCAGAAACAAGTCCGTAATCCAGAGAGCAAGGGACTTCTCCATCCTCGTTTCCCTTCTTTCTACTACTTGCCGAAACGATACTCCACCCCCGCTTCGCTCAGCAGGTTCAGCACCAGCCGCAGCGGCAGTCCCATTACGCTGAAGAAGTCTCCTTCGATACGCTCTACCAGGGCCGCCCCGTAACCCTGGATTCCATAGGCCCCCGCTTTGTCCATCGGCTCACCCGTGGCAACGTAGGCTTCGAGGAACCCGTCGTCCACCCGCCGGAACGTCACGTTGGTGACATCGGTCGCCTGATGTACCATCTCCTTGGCCACAAGCACTACCGACGTGACCACCTGGTGAGTCCGACCCTGGAGCCGCTGCAGCATCTGGAGCGCGTCCGCCGGGTCACTTGGCTTCTCCAGCACCGCATCGCGTACCACCACAGTGGTGTCGGCGCCCAGCACGAGGTCACCGGGCACACTCAGCGCCTTCTCCCGCGCCAGCCGCTCGACATAGTCCATCGGCGTCTCGAGTGCACGGCGCACCTCGATGATGTTGGATGGGACCACCCGCAGCGGGATTCCCAGCATCTCCAGTAGTTGGCGCCGGCGAGGTGAGGCGGAGGCAAGCGTCAGAGTGGGAGCGGTCATGAATCGCGATCCAGTATGAGCGTTACGGGTCCGTCGTTGTGGATCTCGACCTGCATATCGGCTCCGAACTCTCCCGCTGCCACGGTAAGCCCCCGTTCGCGCAACCTGCTCAGGAAGCGCTCGTAAAGTGGAATCGCTTCCTCGGCACGGGCCGCAGCGATAAACGAGGGACGGCGGCCCTTGAGTGTGTCGCCGTAGAGAGTGAACTGGGAGACGACGAGCAGCGCCCCTCCAACCTCACCCAGTGCCAGGTTCAACCTGCCCTCGGAGTCGGTGAAGAGCCGAAGTCCCGCGACTTTCTCGGCCATCCAATCTACCTGCACCCGGGTGTCGCCGTGGGTGAAGCCCACTAGCAGGCAGAAACCTCGTCCTATCGCTCCAGCGATCCGGCCATCTATCGTCACCGAGGATCTCGAGACCCGCTGCAGAACGACTCTCATGGCCGCTTATCTTTGAGCTGTGAGTGTTTCTGTGCGTGGTTGAGCACAGCACGAGATCAGGAGAAACAGAGTAATGCCATCGATTCCGTTCGAGAACCATCTGCGGTTTGCCCGGTCTTACGTACGACGGACGCTGGAGAACAGGCGGCTGAATCCGCCGTCGGCCATGCTGCCGGCACCCCACCGGCCGAATCCCGCCTCCTGGCCGGACGACCGCCTGACCGTTTCGTGGCTCGGCCACGCAACGGTTCTGCTCAACTTTCATGGTACGATGGTGTTGACGGACCCGGCACTGGAGCCCCGGATTGGAATCGGCCGCGGCTTCGCCAAGCTTGGGCCCCGGCGTCTGATCCACCCGGCGCTCCGGCCCCGCGAGTTGCCTCGGCTCGATCTGGTACTGCTGTCCCACGCCCACATGGATCACACTGATCTGGGCACGCTGGGAAAGTTAAAGGTCGAAACGCCGATCATAGTGCAATCGGGTAATCGTGATCTGGTCAAACGTTTCCGGAAAGTGGACGAGCTTGCCTGGGGGGAGAGGACAGAGATCGCCGGGCTCGGGATCGAATCGACCCAAGCCCGTCACTGGGGCGCGCGTATGATAACCGACAGCCATCGAGGATACGGCGGCTATTTGATCCAGAAAGCCGGGCGTACAGTACTCTTTGCAGGAGACACCGCCTATACCGATGCCTTGGCGCCACTGGGACGCAGGGGGCCCATCGACCTGGCCATTCTCCCGATAGGTGCGTACGACCCCTGGATCGCCAATCACGCCTCCCCAGAACAGGCCTGGGCGATGTTCCAGGCGCTGGGCGCGGAGTATGTGTTGCCGATTCACCACTCCACCTTCCGTCTCAGCCGCGAGCCGGCGGACGAGCCACTCCGGCGATTTCTCCACATCGCAGGGAGGGATCGCTGGAGGGTGCTGGGTACCGGCATCGGCGCAACTGCCGAGGTGCCCAACCACTGCGCGGGCGGAGAGCTGAGTGGGGTTAGGCTCGGCAACAAGAAGCCCCGGCCAAGGTGACCGGGGCTTCGAGCAGGGTAGCCAAGTTCGATGTGATGTGGCGGCGTTATCAGTTCGCCGGCTACTCCACCGTCACCGACTTGGCCAGATTTCGCGGCTGGTCGACGTTGCAACCTCGACTCACCGCCACGTAGTACGACAGCAATTGAAGCGGAATGCTCGTGAGGATCGGTGTGAGCAGGTCCAGCGTTTCCGGAATGGTGAAAGTCGCGTCAGCCAATCGCTCGATCTCGCTATCGCCCTCGTTGATCAGGGCGATGACCTTTCCGCCGCGCGCCTTTACCTCTTCGATGTTGGACACGATCTTCGAGTGCACCGCATCCCGCGGCGCGATGAATACCACCGGCATATTCTCATCGATCAAGGCAATCGGCCCGTGCTTCATTTCCGCCGCGGGGTAGCCCTCGGCGTGGATGTATGAGATTTCCTTGAGCTTGAGCGCTCCTTCCAGCGCCACCGGGAAGTTCACCCCCCGGCCGAGGTACAGGGCGTTTCGCGTGGTCCGAAGAAAGCGGTCGGCCAACTGCTCGATTTCGCTTGCGCGCTCCAGTATTTGAGCCGCCTGCGCCGGGAGCCTCTGAAGGGCCTCGACGAACTGGCGTCCCTGAAGAATGCTCAGGTTCCGGAGCCGGGCAATGCGGAGAGAGATCAGGGCAAGAGCAGCCACCTGACTGGTAAATGCCTTTGTGCTGGCAACCCCCACCTCCGGGCCCGCGTGCAGGTATATGCCGCCGTCCACCTCACGGGCAATGGTAGAGCCGACCACGTTGACCAGACCGATCGTCCGTGCGCCGCGACGCTTGGCTTCGCGGACGGCGGCCAGCGTATCGGCTGTCTCTCCTGATTGGGAGATGCCGATGACCAGCGTCCGCGGATCAACGACGGGGTTCCGATAGCGGAACTCGGAGGCGTACTCGACTTCAACCGGCAGGCGCGCCATCTCCTCCAGCATGTACTCACCGATGATCCCCGAATGCCAGGAGGTCCCGCATGCCGTGATGATTACCCGCTCGAACTGCTTAAGCTCCTCGTCGGTGAGGTTCAGGCCGGTGACGCGGGCGGTGCCGTCTTCCTCCAGAAGGTGACCCCGAAGTGTGTTCCAGATGCTCTCCGGCTGCTCGCAGATCTCCTTGAGCATGAAGTGCGGGTATCCGCCCCGTTCGGACTGAGCCAGGTCCCAGTCGATCTGGTTCACCTCTTTGCTGATCCGGGCCGTTTCCAGGTTGCGCACCCGGTATCCCTCGCGCGTCAGTACGGCCATCTCGCCGTCGTCCAGATAGACCACCGAGCGAGTGTACTGGAGCAGCGGGGAAGCGTCGGATGCAATGAACCACTCATTCTCGCCCACACCGACCAGCAGCGGTGAGCCCTTGCGCGCCGCTACCAGAACTCCAGGCTCATCGGACGAGAGGAACACCAGCCCGTAGGCGCCGTCGACTTCCCGAAGAGCGCTGGCAACTGCCTCTTCCAGGTTGCCCTGATACAGCTCGCCAACAAGGTGTGCGAGGACCTCGGTATCGGTTTCGGACTTGAAGACGTGCCCGCGCTGTTGGAGCGCCTTCCGGATGACGGAAGAGTTCTCGATGATGCCGTTGTGAATGACGGCGATGCGGCCGGACTGGTCGGTGTGGGGATGAGCGTTGGTGGTGGTCGGCGCGCCGTGGGTGGCCCAGCGTGTGTGACCGATGCCGATGGTACCCTCCGGCATCTTCTCCTTGAGCTCGTTCTCGAGCACGGAGAGCTTGCCGGCTGCCTTCATGATCTTCAAGCCGTGGCCATTGACCACCGCGATGCCCGCGGAGTCGTACCCCCGATACTCCAGTCTACGGAGTCCATCGATCAGCAGTCCCGCTGCCTGCCGGGGTCCGATATAGCCAACGATGCCGCACATCGCCGTACCTCAGTACAAGTGTTCTCGGCCCGCTGCCACCAGGGCCTCGGCGTCGGCCGATGTCGGTGCTTCAGCGATCAAGCGTACGATCGGTTCGGTTCCGGAAGGCCTCACGTGCAGCCAGCGATCGTGCCAGGAAAGCCGGAGACCATCGCGCTCATCTGCTTTTGCATCTGGGAAGTGCTGCCGCAGTCTGTCATACAGCGGCCGCAGTTCAGGACCACGAGGTCCCTTTGCCTTGACGATGGTATACCGGGGAGCCGCCGCGACCAGTTGAGAGAGCGTTACCCCAGTAGCCGCAAGGAGATGCAAGATCAAGGCCACCCCCAGAGGGGCGTCCCTCCCGATGTGGAGCGCGGGTAGCATTACCCCACCGTTTCCTTCTCCCCCGATGAGCGCCCCCTCGTCCCGTATGGCACGCGCAACGTTGGCTTCGCCCACCGGAGCGCGGATGAATCGGGCGCCCCGAGACCGGGCCGCATCCTCCACCACCAGGCTGGTCGACAGATTGACCACTACCGTGGGGGGTGTGGCTGTGGTGAGGCGCCCGTCCAACACCGCGGCCACAGCGAATGCCAGGGTGTAATCCTCCCCGATCGGCCGACCGCTCTCATCTACCAGCGCCAAGCGGTCTACGTCAGGGTCGATAGCCAGGCCGATCACCGACCCTGTATCCCGCACCAGGCGGCTCAGCTCGCCTAGATTTTCCGGGACCGGCTCGGGTGGGCGAGGGAACAGCCCGTCGGTCTCCAGATTAATTCCATGCACCTCGCACCCCAGCCGTTCCAGCAGAGGCGGGATGGCGGTTGCGCCGGCGCCGCGCACGCAATCGAGGGCCACCTTGAAGCCTCGATCGCGGATAGCGTCAACGTCTATGACCGGTAGAGCCAGGATAGCGTCGAGGTGCCGGGTGACGGCAGCAGGATCGAGACGGATCTGGCCGATGCCCGACCAGTTCGCCCGAGGTGGCCCCCGGTCCGCCAGCTCCCGAACTGTGTGACCGGCTTCGGCGTCGAGAAAAATTCCGTCCGGCCCGACGAATTTGAGTGCGTTCCATTCGATAGGGTTGTGGCTTGCGGTCAAAATGAGACCTGCCGCCGCCCGGTGGTGCTCTACAGCGAGCTGCACCGTAGGCGTAGGCACGATCCCCAGGTCGATCACGTCTACGCCGACCGACATCAGTCCCGCAGCAGCGGCGTGGACGAACATGGGCCCGCTGGTTCTGGCATCGCGGCCCAGAACTACGGTTGGACGAGCTTGACTCGAGTGAGGCGATTGATGTGAGGGGCGGGCGGACTGGGCTGAAGCCGACCATGAGCCCAGGGCCGCGGCATAGCGAGCCACGATCTCGGGCGTGAGATCCGACCCCACATGACCCCTGATGCCGGAGACGCTAACCATGAGGGTGTCGGACATCGAGGTCGGCCGGACCGCGGTCAGCTAGGGAGAGGGGCAGCCGACCCCTCACCGTGTGCCTGCACGAAAGCGTCGATCACCGTGCCATCGAAGTGAACACTGGAGCACCGGCGCAGCTCCTCAATGGCCTGGGCCGGCGTGCGCGGATGGCGATAAGCCCGATTGGTCGTCATGGCATCAAAAGCATCGACCACGGCCACGATGCGGGCCTCGAGCGGGATCTGGTCGCCCTGGAGAGCGTCGGGGAATCCGCTCCCGTCCATTCTCTCGTGGTGCGATCGCACTATGCGGAGCACGGTCGGTGAGGCTGCCAGGAAGGGAGCCAGTATTTTTTCGCCAAGCGGAGCGTGCTCCTTGATATGCCGGAATTCGTCGGCCGTGAGCGGGCCCGGCTTGTTCAGGATGTCCTCCCTGGTGCCGATCTTCCCGATGTCGTGCAGCTCGCCGCCCAAACGAACGTGTTCCAGCGGGTCTCCGGTGAATCCCAGTAGCACTGCGGCCTTCACCGCGTAGCGGCTGACCCGGGCGGAGTGTCCACTGGTATAGGCATCCTTGGCCTCCAGGGCATGCACCAGCATCTGTACGCCGTTGATCATCGACAGTTTGTTGCTTCGGTCGAGCTCGCGGACTCTGGTCTCGAGATTCCGCTGATAGAACCTGTTCTGGATGATCAGATCCCGCTTCTCCAGCGCCTTGTCCAGGCGGGCCCGTACCTCTTCGACCATTACCGGCTTGGAGATGTAGTCCAAAGCGCCCAGCTTGAGGCACTCGACGGCGGTAGTGACCTCGGCTACGCCCGTGAGCATGATGACCGCCATATCGGGGTAGCGTTTAAGCGCCTCCCGCAAGAAGGTGACGCCGTCCATTTCGGGCATATAGATATCCGAAATGCAAATCGGTATCTCACCTTCCCGGGCCAGCACCGCCAGTGCATCGGCGCCGGAGCAGGCCTCTACCGCGGACAGTCCCTGCGTCTGGATGACGCGGGTGAGCACGTGGCGCACCTGGGCATCATCGTCGACAATGAGGCAACGTGCGGTCGAGCCATTGAAGGAGCTGGAGGTCACGCTGCGAAACTAACCAAGGCCGTGGGCTATTGGCTATTGGGTAACGGCTATTGGCTTTGGGCTGTTGGCTAGCTCATTCGAAGGGGTGCGGCTCGCCGGGCAGCGGCCGCTGTGCCAATAGCGAATAGCCGACAGTCAACGGCCAATAGCCAATGGACATCAGCCCATGTTACGCTTCATCACCCTCTCCCCGCAGACAGCAATGACACGAATTCTCCAGCACGACCATGATCACGGCTTTGCCACCCGGTCGGTGCACGCCGGCCAGATCATCGAACCCCTCGCCGGTGCGGTCATGGTGCCCATCTATCAGACGTCGACCTACGTTCAGGAAGGACTGGGCAGGCACCGGGGCTACGAGTATGCCCGCACTCAGAACCCTACCCGGGAGGCCCTGGAACGGAACGTGGCCAGCCTGGAGGGAGGCAACCACGGCTTTGCCTTCGGCTCGGGACTGGCGGCGCTGGATGCCGTGCTCAAGCTGCTCAAGTCCGGAGATCACATTGTTTGCGGAGAGAATGTTTACGGCGGCAGCCACCGGCTGATGGAGCGGATCTACGGCAACTTCGGTGTCCGGGCCAGCTTTGTCGATATGCGCGAGGTGGGGAACATCGAACGGGCCCTCACACCCGCTACCCGGCTGATCTATTGCGAGACCCCGACGAACCCGATGATGAACCTTACCGATCTGGCGGCTGTGGGAGATCTCACTCAGGCGCACGGATACCTGTACGTCGTCGATAACACCTTTGCGACGCCGTACTTCCAGCGACCGCTGGAACACGGGGCGGACATAGTGCTCCACTCGACGACCAAATACTTGAACGGGCACAGCGACATGGTGGGCGGGCTGCTGGTGACCGCCCGTGATGACCTGGCAGAACGACTTGGCTTCATTCAGAACGCCGCGGGCGCGGTGCCGGGGCCGATGGATAGCTGGCTGGCGCTTCGAGGTATCAAGACACTTCCTCTCCGCATGCGGCAACACGACGCCAGCGGCCGCCGCGTAGCCGAATGGCTGACCCACCAGAGCAACGTCCCCAAGGTCTACTATCCCGGGCTGCCCTCCCATCCCCAACATGAGCTGGCCTGTCGGCAGATGGCGGGCTTCGGGGGCATGATTTCCCTGGACTTGGGGGATCCGGAGCTGGCGCGCCGGTTCGTCGAGAAAACGCGGATCTTCGTGCTTGCCGAGTCGCTTGGCGGCGTCGAGAGTCTCATCGGACATCCCGCGTCCATGACCCACGCCTCGGTACCGCCCGCCATGCGGAAGGCTATGGGTCTCACCGACAGCCTGATCCGCCTGAGTTGCGGCGTGGAGGATACCGACGATTTGATAGCCGATCTCGATCAGGCTTTGAGGGCTAGTGTCAGGTGAGAGAGAAAAGCGTCAACGGTCAAGCTTCGACCGAAATCCTTGACTGCCGCGTATCAGGCTGAAACAGCTGCGCCTGGCCCGTACGGTGCAGCCTCTCCTACAATCGAGTCTGCCATGAGCACCAACCTCCCAGCATCACGGCCGCGACAAGCCTTCCCTCAAATAGCGGCGGTAAGCTGGGAACATCCCGCCGACCGGGCCGCCTTGCAGGCATTGCGCGCGGTTCCTGGGGTCGATGATCTAATCCGGAAACTTCTGGCAATGCTGGGCGGTGAGCGGGGCATTCGGCTGCTCTTTCAGGGGAACGCCGTTCGCGCCGGTGCCACACAGTTTCCTCGGCTCTGGCAGCTGCATACTGAAGTCACCACCACCTTCGACTGGCCTGCGGTGCCTGAGCTCTACGTCTCGCAGACCCCCTTCTTCAACGCCGGTGCCTACGGGATCGATTCGCCGTTCATTGTCGTGCACTCGACTGCAATAGAGCTGTTGGATGAGGACGAGCTTCGCGTGCTGCTGGCTCACGAGACCGGGCATGTCATCAGCGGCCACGCTCTCTACCGAACAATCGCCGCTATTCTTGCCATGATGAGCCTCGGTGCCCTCCCGGCTCTGGCCGGCCTCGCGGTGCTGCCTATCCGGCTTGCCTTTCTCGAGTGGTCCCGAAAATCAGAGCTCTCCGCCGACCGGGCAGGCCTGTTGGGAGGTCAGGATATCCTCGTGGCCCAGCGACTGGACATGAAGATGGCGGGTGGCGGGCGGGGCGAAGGCTTCGCGGGGCAACTGGATGTGGAGGCCTTCATGCGGCAGGCTCATGAGTACGCCAAGGGCTCCGAAGGGCTCGATGTGATATACAAGCTCCTGAGCACACTGGCCCTGACGCATCCAATGCACACGGTCCGGGCGGCCGAGCTGCAAAAATGGGCGGCTACCGGAGAATACGATCGCATACTCCGAGGTGAGTACACCCGGCGTGGCGCCGAGGCCAAGGAGCGGCCACTCAAGGATGACATGGCGGCCGCTGGGGCGTACTACGCGGGGGAAGCCCGTGAACTGGCCAGCCACATGGCCGATGCAGCGCGACGCGCCGCAGCTTCTGCGCGCGAGGCGTTCCGGAACGCGCAGAAGCCGTGAGGCTGCTGGTTGTTGGAGGTGGAGGGAGAGAGCATGCGCTCTGCTGGGCCCTCCGGCAAGAGAACCCAGAGGCCCAGCTCTATTGCGCTCCCGGTAACCCCGGCACCGACGAGATCGCCCGGAATCTCTCGATCGCCACCGACGATCTCGACCGGCTGGCCGACGCGGCGGACATGCATGGGATCGATCTAACGATTGTCGGGCCCGAAGCACCTCTGGCACAGGGGCTGGCAGACCGGTTGCGAGCCGAGGGAAGGCTGGTGTTTGGCCCGAGCGCTGCCGCGGCTCAGCTGGAAGCGTCCAAGGCATTTGCCAAAGAAATAATGGTTGCCGCCGGCGTTCCCACCGCAGTGGGCCAGGCTTTCAGCGATCTGTCAGAGGCACTCGCGTACGTCGAACGCCACCGGGAGCCTCTGGTGGTCAAGGCATCAGGACTCGCCGGTGGCAAGGGAGCCGTGGTCTGCCCCACCCGCGCAGAAGCCCGGAATGCCGTACGAGCTATGCTCGAAACCAACCAATTCGGCCCGGCGGGTCGAACCATCGTGATCGAAGCCTTCCTCGAAGGCGAGGAGATTTCAGTTCTCGCGGTAACCAACGGACGAGACATCGAGCTGCTGCCCGTGGCCCAGGATCACAAGCGGCTGCTGGAGGGAGACGGCGGGCCCAATACCGGCGGCATGGGTGCCTACAGCCCCGTGGCGCTGGCCACTCCCGTTCTTCTGGACCGGGTAAAGCGGGAGGTGCTGCATCCAACGCTGGAGGAGATGCGCCGGCAAGGGACTCCGTTCTCCGGTGTACTGTACGCGGGCCTGATGATCGATCACACCGGCGCACCCTGGGTGGTGGAGTTCAACTGCCGTCTGGGCGATCCGGAGGCCCAGGTGGTACTGCCCCTGATGTCCGGCGGTCTCACGGATACTTTCCTCAATGTGGCGCAAGGAAAGGCTCCCCCGTCCATGAAGGCCAATGGTTATTCCGCCGTGACGACGGTGCTGGCATCGCGGGGGTACCCGGACGCACCTGAGAAGGGAGCGACGATCATCCTTCCTGAAAGCCAGCCCTACGGAGTAACCATCTACCATTCCGGAACGTCTAGAGGTGCGGACGGCGTCCTTCGAGCGGTCGGTGGAAGAGTATTCACGGCCACCGCGGTGGCAACCAGCTTCACCGAGGCGCAGCGACTGAGCCGCGAAGCCGCGGTATCGGTTGGTTTTGAGGGCAAAATCTTCCGGCGCGACATCGGCTGGCGGGAAGCGGCGCGGCTGGGCCAAGGGAACGCGGCGGCAACCGCTGAGACCGTTAGAGGAAAAACCATCGTGACGCCGTAACACTGCCTGATGCCCGAGCTCCCTGAAGTCGAAACCATAGTTCGCGATCTACGCCCTTTCCTGGTCGGCCGCCGTATCGGACGCGTAACCTTGAGCCACGATGATGTGCTGCGGGGCGTAACCCGCCGACGGCTGGTTCGCCGGCTCACGGGCTCAACCATTCTCGCCGTGACCCGGCGGGCCAAGCACGCGGTTCTCGAAATGGAAAAAGCACGCTTGATCGTGCAGCCGGGTATGACCGGCTCGCTGATGGTTCATCGCCGGGCTCTCACCCCTGACGAGGCAAAATACGCGGTCCTGCGGGCCGAGCTTGGCAGGGGACAGGAGCTGGTGTACCGAGATGTGCGGCGGCTGGGAACCTTGCTGCTCCTGGATGCCAAAGCGTGGACCCGATACACCAGGGCGATTGGCCCTGAGCCACTCGACGATGACTTTACTGTAGAACAGTTCGTAAGCGGCCTTGGCCGGAGTCGGCAGGCAATCAAGAAGGTGATCATGGACCAGCGGCACCTTGCCGGGGTGGGAAACATCTATGCCAACGAAGCCCTGTTTTCCGCCGGGATCGATCCATCCAAGCCGGCGCTCCTGCTCACACCGGAGGACCACATAAAGTTGCATGCCGAGATCCGGCGTATTCTGAATGCTGCAATCGCCTCCAACGGTACGACTTTCCGGGACTATCGGAGGGGCACTGGAGATACCGGCAGCTTTCAGCTGGAGCTTCAGGTATACGGGCGCGAGGGCGAGCCATGCCGGGTATGCGGAACCCGGCTCAGCGGAACGCACGCCATAGACGGCCGTACTACTGTGTTCTGCCACCGGTGTCAGCACTGAGTCGTACCCAGCGAACTCAGCAAGTGGTTCCACTTCCGTCCACCGACCTGGATCAGCTGCGGCGGCGGGTACGGGCGCTGGCGGAGAACCGGCCAGCGGTATATCAGATGTTCGATAGTACCGGGCGGGTGCTCTACGTCGGGAAGGCAAAACGTCTCCGGACCCGGCTGCTCGCCTATTTCCGGGCAGCCTACCCCGATGACAAGGCCGCCAGGATCCTCTACGCTGCCAGCGAAATCCGCTGGGACTACGTCCCCAGTGAGTTTGCGGCCTATCTGGGCGAGCTCCGGCAGATCCGGAAGCTCCGCCCTCACTTCAATTACAAGTGCAACCAAACCAGGCGGTCGGTCCTCATCAAAGTTGCTGGTGGGCCGGCGCCGCGGGTATACAGCGGTGGTACTGTCGCGAGGGACGACGTGCGTTGTTACGGACCCTTCCGGTCCATGTCTCGCACTCTGGAGGCGGTGCGAACGCTTAACGATCTCCTGGGCCTTCGCGATTGCCGGCCTTCGATGCCGGTGATCTTTGCGGGACAGGGAGACCTCTTCGCCGAGCCGGCTCAAGCCGCTTGCATGAGACACCAGTTCGGATTCTGCAGCGGTCCCTGCGCCGGCCTGGTCGCGGAACGGGAATACCGGCGCCGGGTGGATACGGCTATCGCGTTTCTTGACGGGCGTACCCTGCAACCCATCGACCGGGTCGTGGCATCGATGCAGGAGGCCGCAGGCAATTCGCAATTCGAGCTTGCGGCACGCTGGAGATCGAAGTTCGAACAACTCGAATGGCTGCTGGCCGCCACCAGCAGGGCGCGCACGGCCATCGACCTGCTGACATTCGTGTACCGCGACTCGGGTGACTTCGGGGACGATCGGGTCTATGTCCTGAGACGGGGGATCGTCCGGGCCTCATTTCCCTACCCCGCGACCCCGATCGAACACGAAGCGTTCAAGGCTGTGATGGCCGAGGAGATGCGGCACCCGGCACCGCCTGCCGGTCCCCTTCCGCTGGAATCGATCGATGAAGTCCTGCTGATGACCGCGTGGTTTCGGGCTCACCCCGAGGCGTTGCGCCGGACTACACCGTATGAGCAGTGGATGTAGAGGGCGGGGTAGCGGGGAAGCGGGGAAGACGGCCGTGAATCATAGCGCTTGCGCGACCTTCCTTCCCTCCTCCCGGCTTACCCGCCTCCCCGCCTACTCCGGATCAAACCCGAGGAGCGGGAGCAACCGCCCGCGGGGCGGAATGCCCGGCTCCAGCTCCAGTATTCCCACCGATGGAGGAAGGTTGAAGCGGCGCGCACCGGCACCGCCGGGATTCATCACCGTGACGACTACGTCCACCAGGGTGAGCAACGGCCTGTGGGTGTGGCCGTAAACGATGATTTGAGCGTCAGGAAAGGCGGCGTTCAGCGACTGAGGGGTCGGGCTGCCGAGCTGGTCGCCGTGAGTGACCACGATATCGAATCCGTCCAGCTGCAGTGTGGCCACCTGAGGGAGTCTTGTGCGCAGCTCACCGCTGTCGGTATTGCCGTACACCGCCGTTACCGGGGCGATAGCTTGCAGCTCGGCAAGAATACCGGGCTTACCCACATCGCCAGCGTGAAGGATGTGATCGACCCCCGAGAAAGCATCGAATACTTCCGGACGCAGGAGGCCGTGGGTGTCGGAAATAATGCCGAGCCGCATTAATCAGAATCGAGTGACAAGCCACCCACGGCAAGCGCGGGACCCACCTTCTCCATCAGCGTCGAAAACGCCCCCACGAGTTCCCGGGCCTCGAAGCTGCAGTGACCATAGCGCTCTACCGGAATCTGAGTCAGCCGGGCCACGTTCCCCGCCAGGGACACTTTCTTTGCGTACTGTGACTGTTGTGCGAAGGGAACTATGGGGTCGCCGGTGGTGTGTAGGGTAACCACCGGCACCTTCAAGATCCCGGTGGTCTCGAACTCGCTCATAGCCGCCAGAGCGGCGGGGTCGGCCTTGAAGCGTGCGACGCCGGCATTGACTGCCGCGTCGTTACTCGACCCCGTATAGACTCGGTCAGAGTTGTCGAACGGCTGGCCGCCCAGACGCCGATGAGCGTTGGCGGTGCCTATCACGTTGTACCAGAGGATTCCCACAGCCGTAGCTGCTACCGCCGCTATGTCGTCACGCTCGGTGGGGACGCCGGTGATACGCACCAGCTCGCGCCCTGCTTCGGGACTCATCGCCAGCGCCAGGACAACGGCAGGCGCATATTCTTCTTCCCAGCGGGCGACTACGTCGGGCGGAATATCCACCGCGCTTCCGGGAATTACACCCGGGAACAGGTAGTCGAACACTATCCGGAAATCGACGAAGTATTCGAGCTGTCCCCGAGGATCTCCTACAGGTCCACACGCCAACAGGGAACCGTCGAACCGATCAGGGTACCGCTCGGCAGCCAGCGCGGCCACCATTCCGCCCTCGGACACGCCCACGAGGACGGATCGCCCGGGATCAGGCCGGTAGAGTCGCCGTACGGTCGCCTCGAGCTCGACCATGTCCTCGACCCCCTCGGGACCGACGAGACCATTGCGCCGGTAGCTCGTGGTGGCGTAAGCGTAACCGAGGTCGTTGACGGTGGCCGCAAGACTTCTTCCACCAGCCTGATCCTTCGGAAGTGCAAGCTCCCGGTCCGCCGGAACGTGCCCGTGGGCATAGAGCACCAGATCGCCGTTCCAGGTGACGGGAAAGCAAATCTGGTAGAGCGCACCATGCTCGAGCACTCCATCAGCGCAGCCTGCCGCCGGGGTGATCCCCTGGTCAACAGGGGGGTTGGGAGATTCAGGCCCCGCCAGATCGTCGCTATCGCGGCCGCAGGCCAGAAGCGCACCGCAAACAAGAGCTAGAAAGGCGCCCGAACCGCGGCGCCAGAGGGGGTCTGGAACTTCATTCACTTGCGATCTCCTTCCCATCGGCGTGCGACCTCGATATCGATCCCCAGCTGGTCCAGAACCCGTTGAACGATGAAGTCTACCAGCTCGCTGATCTTGGTGGGACGGTGGTAGAAGCCCGGCGCGGCCGGGATCACTACTGCGCCGGCCTCGGTGACGGCGGTCAGATTCCGGAGGTGGACCAGGGACAGGGGCGTTTCCCGAGGCACCAGGATGAGCCTTCTACGCTCCTTCAGCGTGACGTCAGCAGCGCGTTCGATCAGCGACCGGCTGGTGCCACTCGCAATAGCGGCCACGGTGCCCATGGAACAAGGGCATACGACCATCCCGCTGGTACGCTGCGAGCCCGACGCCGGCTTTGCGCCCCGATCGTCGTCAGCAAACAGTTCAACGCTGGACCAGTCGCCACCTGTGGCCTCCTTGAGGCCATCGAGTGATTTGATGTTGCTTTCCTCTCGGAGCAACCGCATGCCGTACTCCGAGGGGATGAGCCACACCGGAACCCGCTGCCGGGCGAGAACATCGAGCAGACGCACGACATATGGCGCGCCGGAAGCACCGGTGATGGCAAGGACGACAGGGTAGGTCATCGACCCCGGGGGCTTGATGCGGGGGAGTGAAGGGGATGCTTCGGAGAAAGCGTGAGCACGTTTTTCATATCCCGCGCACGTTTTTCACCCCACTACCCTATCGAGAAGCGCGAACCCAAACACCACCACCGACATCACCCCGTTCATAGTGAAAAAAGCGGCATCGAGCCGGGATAGGTCGCCGGGCCGGACCAACTGGTGCTCGTAGGCTAGAATGGCGGCCGCCAGGACAAGCCCCGCATAGTACCACACTCCAAAGCCGGCAGCGTAGCCGAAGGCTGCCAGCGCGGGTATGGTGACCCCGTGCAATCCCTTCGCGAGCAGGATGGCCCGCGGCTCTCCCAATCGAACCACCGCGCTCCGCAGCCCCTCGGCGCGGTCGAAGCCCGCATCGGGCAGCGCGTAGAAGATGTCAAATCCCGCCACCCACGTCGCCACACCGGTGCTGATAGCCGCCAGCATCCAGTGCGGATCGCTCCACCGGCCAGTGACTGCCAGGTACCCGCCCACCGGCGCCATCGCCAGGCTTACACCGAGCCAGAGATGAGGCCACCAGGTAAAGCGTTTCGAAAGGCTGTACAGCAGAATCCAGGCAAGCGCGACAGGGCTCAAGAGAAGGCATAGGGGATTCAGCGAGCCGGCGGCGACCAGAAAGATCGCCGCGGCAACGACCACCGATACCCACGCCTGGGTAAGTGAGAGGCTGCCTTGGGGCAATTCCCGATCCCGGGTCCTCGGGTTCCGCGCGTCAAAGCTCCGGTCGGCGATTCGGTTGAAGCCCATAGCCGCCCAGCGCGCAGCCGAGAACGCCAGGATCACCAGGAACACCTCGCGCGGGGCAACCGGCTCGATCCGGGAAGCCGCCAGCACACCGAGGAGGGCGAACGGCAGTGCAAAGAGCGTGTGAGGCAGCTTGACGAAATTGACGTATCGGACGAGCAGCGATTCCCCGGCGAAGGTCTGCGCCTCGCGGGCGGGCGGGACGACCGCCGGACGAGGTGACGGATGGACGGGAGGGACGCTGCTCATCTTGCTCCTGACCGTCCGTCCGCCAGTTGAATCCCCAGCTTCTCCCACATCTCATCCACGTCTCGTTTCGTCTGCGCATCCATAGTGATCAGTTCGGGCCACTCACGCTCGAAACCTTCTTCCTTCCACTTACGGGTGGCGTCGATTCCCATCTTGCTTCCATACGTGAACGCTCGGCTGGAGTGGTCCAGCACGTCAATGGGGCCCATGGTAAAGCGTACGTCGCGCTCAGGATCGATGTTATTGAGTGCTATCCACCACGCCTCGTCCGAGTCCTGCACGTTCACCTCTTTGTCCACCACCACTAGCACCTTGGCGAGTGACATGAGCCCCTGGCCCCAGAGGGCGTTCATCACTTTGTAGGCCTGGCCGGGATACTGCTTGTCGATCGAGACGAAAACGAGGTTATGGAAGATGCCGGGAGCAGGCATGTGGTAATCCACTATCTCGGGGATGGTAAGCTTGAGCAGGGGAAGAAAGATGCGCTCGGTCGCGTGCCCCATATAGAAGTCTTCCATCGGGGGCCGCCCCACCAGGGTGGCGGGGTAGATCGGATCGTGACGAGACGTGACTGCGGTGATGTGAACCTTGGGGTAATAGTCAGCCAGGGAGTAGAAGCCGGTGTGATCCCCGAAGGGACCCTCGAGCACCAGCTCCTCGGCGGGATCGATGAATCCCTCCAGCACGGTTTCCGCCTCGGCAGGCACATCGAGGTCGCAAGTCAGCGCCCTGGCCAGCTCCACCGGTTCGCGCCGGAGGAACCCGGCAAAAAGGAATTCATCGATTGTGGGTGGAAGCGGCGCCGAGCCCGAGTATATGCTCGCGGGATCGCCGCCGAGGGCGATTACCACCGGCATGCGCTCGCCTCGGGCCGCCATTTCGCGCCAGTGAGCGGCCCCCACTTTGTGCCGCTGCCAGTGCATGGCCAGTGTATTCCGGCCGATCACCTGCACCCGATACATGCCCACGTTTCGGATTTTCCGAATGGGATCGGTGGTGATCACCATTGGCAACGTGATGTAGCGCCCCCCATCTCCGGGCCAAGTGGTGAGAAATGGAAGTGCGTCCAGATTCACCGCCTCGTCACGCTGCACCACCTCCTGGCAGGGAGGGCGGCCGCTCTTCACCCTGGGCGGGAACTTTCCTATTTCAGCCAGCTTGGGCAGAAGTGCGAGTTTACCGAAGAGCCCCTCCGGCACTTTCAGGTTGAGCATCTCGGAGATACGGCCACCGACGTCGTCGAGCTTGTCCGCGCCAAGAGCCAGGCACATGCGGCGCATTGAGCCGAAGAGATTGATGGCCACCGGCTGCGCGCTCCGCTGACCGCTTTCGAGGAGGACATGCTCGAACAGCAACGCCGGCCCCCCGCCCGGGCTTTTCATGACGCGGTCCGCAACTTCCGCGATCTCCAGGCGGGCCCGCACCGGATGGGTTACCCGGACAAGCTCGCCGCTGCGATCGATGGCTTTGATGAAATCCCGCAGATTATTCAGGGCCATTTGTTCCAGAAAAAGCGTAAGCGGTAACCGGTTAGCGGGAGCTGCAGGCTCAGCAACCTACACCGTACAATGCTGGAGCACGCGGGATGGGCCCCTCCCCTTAGCTTCGCGCTGGGTCGGGATGAGGAGTCGTGAAGAACCCGCTCACCGCTCACGGCTTACCGCTCACGTTTTTGTTCCTACATGCAGGGCGCAAACCCCGCCCATGAGCAGCTCATAGCGCACGCTGGCGAACCCTTGGGCCTCCATGCGGCGCGCGAGCTCGGCGGGTGCGGGGAATACCCGGCTGGACTCTGGTAGCCAGCTATAGGCCGTCGTATGTTTCGAGACCGAACGACCTATCCACGGCATGATGCGCTGGAAGTAAAACTGGAAACCGGCGCGAAGCAGCGGTTGCTCGGGAACCGCCATCTCGAGAATGACGACCTTGGCCCCCGGCTTGAGGACGCGAGCCGCCTCAGCCAGGCCGCCATCGAGGTCAACGAGATTCCGGACTCCCCATCCGATCATTCCGCCATCGAATGCCCGGTCCGGGAAGGGCAGCTCGAGCGCGTCGGCGGTAACGGGGTCAACGCGATGAGACTTCTTGCGCCCGTGCTCAAGCATCGTCTGCGCGAAGTCAGCCCCCGCGATCCGTCCGCGAAACCCGGGGCGCCGGGCCAGGGTGGCGGCAAAGTCGAGGGTGCCGGCGCAAAGGTCGAGATAAATTCCTGCCGGCCTGCGTTCCCACCCCAGTTGTGCGACTGCGTGACGCCTCCAGCCCTGATCTAAGCGGAAGCTGATGAGACGGTTGAGACGGTCGTAGGTGGGCGCTATAGCAGTGAACATGGCGCGGACATAAGCCCGCTTTTCCGGACCGCCCGAAACTGGTAACTGCCGATCCGAGGCTAACATAGGCGCTGAATCTAGTCTCGCGGGGACCCCCTTCGCAAGCAGACCCTCTCGTGGCTAGCAGCCGCCCGGAATGGGATGGCTTGAGCGATCAGCAGGTGGTCCTGCTGGCCCGCTCGGGGAAGGAGACCGCCTACCGCGAGCTGATCCGGCGCTACGAACGGCCGGTCTTTGCCTTGCTGTTCCGGATGGTCCGGGACCGTGAGCTGGCGGAGGATCTGGCACAGGAGACGTTTGTAAAGGCGCTCAATGCGATCGAATCCTACCGCCCGGAGTTCAAGTTCTCTTCCTGGATTTTCAAGATTGGAAATAACGCGGCCATCGACCACCTCCGCCGGCGCGAGCTGGACACCTTGTCGCTCGACGGCTCTCCCCACGCGGAAACACCCGAGGCTATGCAGGCCACGGCGCTCCAGATAGGAGCGAGGCAGGAGTCACCTCTCGACACCGTAGAAGCGAAGGAGCTTGGCGGCGCCATCGAAGCCGCCATCGGCTCG
The DNA here is from genome assembly GCA_013813435.1 of Gemmatimonadales bacterium. Classification (GTDB taxonomy): domain Bacteria; phylum Gemmatimonadota; class Gemmatimonadetes; order Gemmatimonadales; family GWC2-71-9; genus CAVVWJ01. Next base: position 2,954 of record JACCRS010000075.1, on the reverse strand, counting down.
CTTCGGCCCGAGTACCGATCCTGCATTCTGCTCCGGCACGTAGAGGGGCGTCCCTATGAGGAAATCGCCGAAATTCTGAACCTCCCTCTGGGGACGGTAAAGACCTACATCCATCGCGCCCGCAACGAGCTGCGACAGGCGCTTGCACACCTCAAAGAATGAAACCTTCATCAAATCCTCAACGTAGAGGGCTCCACTTATGACCCGACCGCCAGGGACCCACCTGTCGCCGGAAGAGATCGATTCCTGGCTCTCCGGAACCCTCGCTCAGGATTGGCAGCAACATCTGGATCAGTGTCAGGCGTGCCTGGAACGGGCGCGCACTGAGCGCGAGATCGTAGATGGAATTGCGGCACTTCCGCTCATCAGCCCCGCCGCCGGCTTCTCCGACCGGGTCATGGCTGCTGTCGCGATCCCCGATCCCTTCGCCATTCGTTCTCTCCAAGCCACACAACGCCGTCTTTTCGCCACCAGAAAATCGATGGCGCTCGCCGCCAGCTTGACACTTCTTCTGCTGGGCTCGATGGCCGGCAGCATAGCCTGGAGCCTCACCCATCAGGAAACCCTTGCCAATATCGGCACCTGGCTGCAGTCGCAGGGCGGTCAGGTGGCATGGCTCAGTTTGCGAGGCCTGGCCTCCAACCTGATCGAACAGCCCTGGTATGGCGGCATTAGGTCGCTGCTTGACAACCCCATGCAGCTCGCACTCGGCTCGGCTCTGGCGTCATCGGTGTATCTGGGCGGTCTCCTGATACTGCGGCGCCTTCTGGCATTACCTACCCAGCAGGTGGCCCATGCCGGCATGTAGGCCGCTAAAGTCGCTTGGCCTCCTCCTTATGCTGGTGAGCCCCCCGCTCGCAGCCGAAAGTCCGTTCGAGGCTTCCCGGTCCGGTGCCGCTGAGCTGATCAACGATTTCTGGACTTTGGTGACCGATGTCTCGAACCGGGTCGGTATTCAGGGCCGCAGTTCCGCGAGTGGCCCCCGGCCGGAGCCGATCAGGCCGGGTGGTCCCTCCATCGACCTAAGCGACCTGAGCCAGCCCACCCTGGTGGAAGGACAGCTCCGCCCGGCGCTCGATCCCAAAGGCGAGATGAGACTGACGATCCCAGGTGGTACGGCACGCCGGGGGAATTACAGCGTTGGGTCTGAGGAAAACCTCACCGGCCACCTGCTGGTGGTGGACGGAAACGCAGACGTATACGGGACGGTTCGCGGTAATCTGGTAGCCGTCAGAGGAGACGTTGTGGTCCACCGGGGAAGCCTGGTGGCAGGTGACATCCTCACGCTCGGTGGTGAGGTGCGGGACTTGGGAGGGGAGATCGGCGGTGAGGTGCGAACCCTCAAGTCGGCGTCCCTCTCACCAGCCGCCCTGCCCCAGTCGGACAGCCTCACCCCCGTGCAGACCGTGATGCGGCGCATCGCCGGCGTACTGGGTGTGTTTCTCATGCTGTCGGTGCTCGGTTTCGGTCTGGTTATTTTCAGCCGCCAGAATTTAGAGATCGTGTCCGACACTGTGTCTCACTCCTTCGGCCGTGCGTTCGTCACCGGCTTGCTGGGACAGATTCTACTCCTTCCCACGTTCGGGATGCTGGTCGTCGGCCTCATACTGAGCGTGGCTGGCATTTTACTGCTCCCATTTGCCGTTGCGCTGTTCGCCATGCTCTTGGTGGTCGGCGTTGTCGGAGGCTACCTGGCGGTCGCGCACGCGCTGGGCGAGACCTATACCCGCCGGCGGATGGCACAGGGGGCCGTTATCGGTTCGGCCAACAGCTATCGATACCTGCTGATCGGCCTGCTGGCTCTCGCGAGTCTGTGGGCCGCCTGGTCCTTATTCGGCTGGGTGCCGGTGGCCGGAAGTATCATGTGGGGTGCGGCCTTCTTCGTGAGCTGGCTTCTGGGAACGGCGGGTTTCGGTGCCGCGCTGCTCAGCCGAGCCGGCATCCGGGAGAACTTCTCCGGCCGACTATTTCCGCCCGAAGCCCTGACCGACGAATACCTCTGGGCCACACCGCAGTTCGGGGTTCCCGCCGAGCGCCGGCCCGGCACCCGGACACCAACGCGCGGGCTTTGAAGGTGCGAGTCGCACCCCTCACGCTCGGCTTCTGCGTGTGCGCCGCTGCTCTGCAGGCCCAGACGATGCGGCCCTTCAGCACGTTCCGTCAGCTGCACGGAGAGACCCGCTTGACTGCACGGCTGGAGTATGGTGCCGGCAGCCTTCGGCTCGAGCCCGGCCGGCCCGGCGAGCTCTATCGGATGAACTTGTCCTACGATGAAGAACGCTTCCTACCCATGAGCGACTTTGACGCTTCTAGCCGGGTCGTGTTCCTCGGTCTCAAGGCAAGAGGCGAGGGAGGCGTTCGAGTGGTATCGCGGCACCAGCTCCGGCAGGCGGCACTAGTCTCCATCTCTCCTCGAGTGGACCTCAACCTCGACCTCAGTCTGGGTGCGGTCGACGCCGACCTTGAGTTGGGAGGCTTGCGCATCTCGGAGCTGGACCTCAAGACCGGCGCCAGCCGGGCCACGATCCGCTTTTCCCGCCCTAATGCCATGCGCTGCCACCGTGCCTCGTTCAGTGCCGGTGCGGCGGAGGTTGCCGTGCTCGGGCTGGCAAACAGCCGGTGCGAGGAGATCGTGTTCGAGGGAGGCGTTGGAAAAGTCCTGCTCGACTTCAGTGGAGCGTCAAGCACCAGCGCGCGAGTCGACGTCAAAATGGCAGTCGGGGGGATCACGCTCAGGCTGCCCAGAGCGGCCGGGGTCCGCATCACTATGGCCAAATTTTTATCGAGCTTCGAGCCGGCCGGTCTGATCCGTCGAGGAAGTGGTTTCTTCTCCGCCAACTACAATGATGCCGAGCGGCGGCTGGAGTTCGACCTCACAACGTCGCTGGGCGACGTAGATGTGGAGTGGGTTGACTAGAAAAGCGTGAGCGGGAACTGCTAAAGACGTGAGCGGG
>JACCRS010000069.1 GCA_013813435.1 Gemmatimonadales bacterium | reverse complement strand
GGCGAACCGCCGTCATCGATGATCCGGGGCGTGACCAAGATAATCAGGTCGCGCCGGTTTTCCTTGGTCTTACTGAAGCTGAACAGCTTGCCCACGATCGGAAGCCCGGAGAGCAGCGGGATACCCGCGCGGCTGTTGGTCACCTCGGTGACGGTCAGTCCTCCGATAACCGCGGTCTCGCCGTCGTTGACCAGCAGCTGGTTGTCTGCCCGCTGGGTGGAGAAGGTAAAGCCGAGGTCACCCACCGTGATTTCCTGAATGGCCGAGCGCTCGGTGTGGAGCTCCATGGAGATCTGGCGGTTGCTGGTGACGTGCGGCGTGACCGTGAGCCGGATACCGGTCTCCTTGAACTGCACGGTGGACTTGGCATCGCCGGAATTGGAACCGGCATCGATGACCCGCACCGGCGTTTCCTCACCCACCAGGATGTCGGCCTTGCGGTTGTCCAGGGTCGTAATGACCGGCTCCGCCTGTACGTCAGAGAGGTCCTGCCGCTCCAGCGCGCTGAGGAACGAGGTCAGCGTGAACCCGCCCAGGGCGGTCGAGAACACCAGGTCCAGCGCCGAGCCGACCACCGTGCCGCTCGCGTTGCCGATGGCCGACACCGAGTTGCCGCCGACATCGACAATGTTCACGTTCGGGTCATAGGATTCGCCCGAGGCCGGGTCGGTGCGCTGCACCAGCTTGTTGAAGAACTGATTGTTGCTGCCCAGGTCGTACTTGATGCCAAGCTCCTCGATATCGGTGCGGTCCACGAATACGATCTTGGCCTTGATCGACACCTGCGGGGTGCGGATATCCAGGCCGCGTACGAAGTCGGCCACGCTGGCCACCTTGCTGCGCGTGTCGGTAATGATCAGCGAGTTCGAGCCGACGTCGGCAATGACTCTGCCGCGGCCCTTGGTCAGCGTTCCCTCGATGCTCTTGGTGAGGTCGGACGCCTTGCTGTAATTGACCCGGACGACGTTGGTCTCCAGCGGCTCCAGAGAATCGAGCGCGGCCAGAACCGAGGGCGCGTCAACCCGGATGATTCCACCGGCCATCTCCTGGGCCGAAAGCCCCTGCGATGCGAGCACAGCCTGGAAAGCCTGGGGCCAGGGCTGGTTCTTGACCTCTGCCGTGACTTCGCCCTTGATGTCCTTGCCCAGGATGATGGTCCGGCCGCTGAAGGCGGCAAAGCCGGCGATTACGTCGGCCACGTTGGCCCGGTCCCACACCACGGTGATCCGGGGCTCCTCAGCAGCCCGGGTAAGCCGGCTGGCAGGAAGCTGGACCTCGGGCTGGCGCTGGGTCTTGGGATTCGCGGAGGCGCGTGATGCACCGTTCGACGACCAGGCCAGGAACGACTGGTCGGTGCCGAACGAGACGCGGATGGCGTCAGTGCCGCGCTCGACGTGATAGTCCTTGGCGTGATCGAGCTCCAGAACGATTCGCACCACGTCGTGCTCGAACTGCGAGTAGCGGACGTTGAGCACGCCGCCCCGCTTTACTCCGTCGTAGAGATTGCCGGAGCGGGCCTTCAACCGGGCGCCCATCACGTCGAGAACCAGACGGTCAGGACTCCCCAGCATGAAATCGCGGATCTCGACCGCGCCGCGCACGTTAATCACGATGTCGGCGCGTCCCGGTGATGCCTGGACGCTGACACCCGTGACCTCTCCGCTCGCAGGGCCGTCGGCGAGCGCCGCTGAGGGCACTCCAAAGACGGCGGCAGTGGCGAGCATTAGGCGATACAATCGGGTCATGGGGTTACGTCCTCCTGCTTCCTGAGCGAAAGGGTTTCCTGCCGTTCAAAGCCGAAGTCCTCGATCATGAACACCACGTCACGTTCACGGATCTGCACTACCCGGGAGCGGCCCAGCTGATCGCCGGCGCGCAGCTTGTGACGCTTGCCGCCTTCTCTCTCCCGGAACACAGCGACATTGCCGGACGAAGACCGCATGTTCTGATAGATGCCGACCAGCTGGAGGTCGGCCACTTCCGGTCCCGACTTCGCCATGTTGAGCAGCGAGTTGAAGGGATCCCGGGTGGAGCCGGAGTACGCGAACGTCTCGCGTGACATCTCGGTTTCCCGTGCCTTCTGGGTCGAGTCTGCTACCCGCGCCGAGTCGGTGGCCGCAGCCATGGCAGCTACAAGCGCTGTATCCTGGACCGCCACTGGAGCCGCAACCTTGGCGCTGTCCGCCGCAGTAGCCGCGGCTACCGTAGTCTTGGACATGGTGGAGTCGGCCGGCGAAGCCTTCCGCAATCCGGAATCGGATGCCACCGTGGTCATAGGGGCATGCGCATCCGAGCCACAAGAGGACTGTGCCTGGGCCGCGATAAGCTCCTCGGACGGCGGAGCCGGAGGCGCTTTCCGGGACTTGGATCTGGACTTGATCTTTTTCACCACCACAGGCGGCTTGACCAGCTCGGCACGAACCGAATCGAAGCAGGCCGCGAAGCGAACCTGCGCGAGAGAGTCGGCTGCGCGTCGGACCTTGCGCAGACTGTCGGCGCGCACCCGCAGGGCTACCGCGCGTACCTCGGCCTCTTTGGCCGCCTTTTTGTTCCCCAGGAACGGCAGGTTGTCGAGCTGGGAGCACCCGGACAGAGCCAACCCCGCCAGGAGAGCGAGCCCGAAGGTGTTACGTGCCACTGGCCCCTCCTTCCTGGGTGGGAGACTTCACGTAGGTACGGATCTGGAACCTGGCCTCGAGCAGCGAACCGGTGCTGTCACCGAGGGCCTTGGCCGAAGTAGGGTTGGCCGCGGCGACCGACAAGTTGTAGGGCACGATGATCCGCTGCAGGCTGGCCACATCCGCCAGGAACTGCCCGATCTGATCATACTTGCCGATGACCGACATGTTGTACGAGTAAGTATCGAAAGGAGCCGGGCCGGCCTCGACCGGCTGAGGCACGACCTGCGAGAGCGTCACCCCGCGGATCTTGCTGCGGGTTGAGATGTCGTCGAGCAGGTTCGGCACCTCGTTCCGCTCCGGAACCAGGCGGCGCAGCAGCATCAGGTTGGAGCGGTAGTTCTCCAGCCGCTTCCGCACATCCGCCACACTGCCGCGAGCCAGATCTTTCTTGGCGCTGTCGGTGGCGGCTTCCATCCGCGTGATGGTGTCGCGCACGGCCACCACCCGCTCCTGCCCGGCGGCCAGACCCTTCAAGCCAACCAGGTCGATGACGGCTCCGGTGTAGGCGCAGTACCCCACGATTCCGGCCAGAGCCAGCGCGAGCAGCGGAGTCGCCTTTTCGTTCGAGAGTGCCATGGCTATCTCACCTCACCGACTGGCTGAAGGGAGCGATGCGGATGTAGGCCGAGTCGGCCGGGTGGTATGTAGCCCGAATGCTGAACGCGGTGACTGGCCGCTCCTGCTCTACCACGGTCTGAGCCGACACCGGGGTCACGTCGTGAATCCATGGAGACGCCTCGAGCTGCCGGAGAAACCGGGTGTACGCCTGGATGTCGATGGTGCGTCCGGTGAGATTGAACACCAGCTGCGGCCGCTCAGGAGCAGTAGTGGAATCAGATGCCGGTGCCGCTTTGCCATTGGCCGGCTTGACAGCGGCCGGAGCCGGCTCCGGGGCGGCGGACCCCATATCCACCAGCCAGGTATAGGCCGGCAGTGCCTTGGTAACCTCATCCAGCACATGCGGCCAGATGTAGCGGTCGCCGTCGACATTCCGGATGACGGTGATCTGTGCCAGCAACGAGTCCCGGATCTTCTCCTGACGACGCTTGTCGGCCAGGAAGGTCTTGAAGCGGCGGTTCTCACTACGCGCCTGTTCCAGACGGGGCTCCAGGGTGTAGAGCTGACGCACGTTGTTGAGGTAGACGAAGCCCAGGAATCCGAGCGCGCACACCCAACCCGCCACCGCACCCAGCAGGAGCGGATCCTTGACCTTGGTGCCCAGCTGTCGGAAGCCGTCCAGCATTCCCTTGAAGTTCAAAGGAGAGCCGGAGCGCTTGCGCCGTTTGCCGGGGCGGAGATTGACGGTGATCATCTGATGATGGGTCCGGGTCGGGGTCAGGCTGCGGTGCGCAGGGCAAGACCGATCGGGAGCATCAGCAGGGGGGCAACTTCGTCCACCTGCATACTGTCGAACACTCCCTCGGCTACCTGCAGCTTCTCGATCGGATTGGCGAGCTGAACCGCAATCTGGAGCCGGTCTCCCAACGCACGGCTGAGCCGCGGAATCCGCGCCCCGCCACCGGTCATGAAGATCCGGGAGATCCCACCCGCGGAGCGGCTGGCCGTCTGGAGGAATGCTGCGGCCCGCTCGATGCCGACCGCGAGCTCCTCAGTGCGAGTCTGGAGAAACGCGTCCGGGATCTCGCCGCTGGTTCCGCCCTGCAGCAGGCGTTCAGCTTCCTCGGCCGAATGCCCCCGCTCGCGCTGCAGGTCCTCCCGGAAACGCCGGGTACCCACCGGTATGTCGCGGGTAAGGACGGGGACGCCGTCGTCCAGTATGTAGATGTTGGTGACCTCGTGACCGATGTTCACCAGGCCTACCACGCCGTTCATGGCTTCCGGATAGTTGATCTCGAAGGCGTTGTGAAGCGCGAAGGCATCCACATCGATGATGCTCGACTGGAGGCCGACATCGGCGAGCAGCGCGACCTTATGGTCAACCAGCTCCCGCTTGGCAGCCACCAGCAGCACCGTCATCTGGAGACCCTCACCCTCGGGATCCAGGATCTGGAAGTCGAGCTCCACATTGTCCATGTCAAAGGGGACGTGCTGTTCGGCTTCCCAGCGGATCACCTCGCGGGCCTCCGATTCCCCCATTCGATCCATCGTGATCTTCTTCACAATGACATCGCGCCCGCCCACCGCCGTGACGACGGACTTCGTCTTGATTCCGGCGCTGGCGAGGAGACCCTTGATGGCCTCGGCGACGATGCCGGGGTCCATGATCTCACCTTCGACTATGGCATCGTGGGCGATCGACGTGAACGCCACCTTGGTCAGGACTGGACCACCGGCGGAATGCGAGATTGCGACGAGCTTGATCAGGCCGCTTCCAATATCCAGCCCAACCGTGGTTGCCTTGCGCCCGAAGAGTCCCATAATGTCCGCTGGTTGAAGAGGCATCGAGATATCGCGTGGTCAGTGGGCAACCGATGTGCCACACAAATTGCACATCGGCAATCCTTTGCGGGAAAGCAGCTTAACCTGACAATTGACGTCACCTCGGAGGAAAGAGACGCGCTCGCATCTTCCCTTTCGCAAGCCGTCTCTCGGGATGCAGCAGTACGGCCCCCAAAACGCCGGTGCAACGTGTGGCAGTGTCAGTAGAGCCCGACCCAACCCCGTTCGGCCAGACGCGACACTCCCTGCTGATCCTCGGCTTCCGCCTGCGGTGGCGCTCCTGATGCCACGAGCTGAACCAGCATACCGAGGGTGCGCGTGGCCAGGGCAGCACCCGACGCGTCGTGCCTGGTTCCTTGTGCACGAATGAGGAACAGCCGGCTGGTGAGGCGGGCGATCTTGCTGTGAACCGTGACTTCCTCCCCGACCGCCACGGTGCCGAGATCGAGCGGGACGCCTCCTACCGGGAGGTCTTCCAGCACCGCCGCGTTAACTGTGGCCATCGCCTCAGCCAGACCCGCTTCGGCCGCCTCCCGGGCCTGGCCCGAGAAGAGCACGTTCTGCCCACTTTGCTGTTCCAGGCGGCCCGCGAAAAAGCTGCTTGCCACCAGTGCGCCTATCAGGGTCAGGGCGAACACGGCGGCCACCAGCGCTACACCGGATTCGCCTTGCACGTGCGGCAGGCGGCGATGGCGGCTGCCGGGGCTCGATGAGATCATGTGGCGGGAGAGTTTCGCAAAGCTACTCGGGTGACGAGCTCTTCCTCGGGGGGAGCTGCGTTGTCTCCAGCGCTCTCGACCATCCCTCGCAGCCTGACCTGGATGCTCTTGACGTCGCTGCGGTCGGCGGTAGGCGACCCGGTGGCGTCCAGGTACTCGAGCTCGAAGCCACTCACGTCAGTCAGAGGGCCGAGCAGTGGCTGGATGAGCTCTCCGGCACTGACGGACCGCGCGCCGAGCCACGATCTGCCATCCGCACGATAAAGCCGGAACTCCATCAGTTCGGTAATGCGGACCGGAGTGCCAACCTCCAAGGCTTCCAGGGAAGGGCTACTCGATAAAGTCAGGGTAATGCCGGGGCCCTGACCGCCGGGGCAAGGCGCCGCGGTCGCCACGGTCACGATATCCCGGGGTACCCAGGAGTCTGCCGTTTCCGCATTACCAGGTACGAAGACAAATGCTCGATCTCTTCCAGCCTGCGGATCCCGATGCCCGGTGAAGGTGCTTCGGGCCAGCCGGATAACGGTGGCGCCCGGCAAATGACAGATGATCCCCATGCCCCTCATGGCCCGATAGGTTATGGCACTGGAGCCCATGGTCAAAACATCGTTCTGATCCGGTGTACCCCCCGTGGCCGTGCTCAACTCGGCTAGCTCGTTCAGGACGATGAGTGAACCGGCGCGGAGACTGGACTGCAGCATTACCCGTTGGGCCTGTGCCCGGGTGACCCGCTGAGTGGCTAGCAGAAGGTTGTAGATTGAGCCGGTTACCACGAGAGTAACCACAAGCCCCAGCATGATCTCCGCCAGGGTAAAGCCCCGGCGGTGAGCGAGCATCAGCATGTCACTCGGGTCTCGAGTTGGGCGGTCCGGATGCCTCGGCCGGTCAGATAGGTGACTGTGACCCTCACCGGACGCACCTTGCCGGACGCGGATACCTGCCAGGTTTCCGTGATACCGGCGGAGATGGCGGGGCCGCCGGTGGCAAACGTTGGATCGGTACAGCGGGGGGAGTTGGCCGCGGCAGCGCGGAGAATTTCCATCCGGCGAGAAGCCGCCAGGGCCGCACGGGTTTCCATCTTGCCGCGGCCGATCATGCGCGTAATTGAAGACGACGCACCCACCAGCCCTACGATACCGATTCCCAGCACGACGATGGCAACCACCACCTCTATGAGTGTGAAGCCCGAGCTCACATGCTTCATGGCCTTCCCTCCGAGTTCCTCAGAAGGTGGCATCATCGCGGCGAAACGATGTACCGGATCGCCGCGATCTTTATCGATTGAGCGGTGGTAGTCTAGGTCTAGGGTCTAGGTTCTGGGTTAGACGAGGCCTGGGGTCTACAATCGAGATTTCGTTTTACGCTCCAGACTCTGGACTCTTGACCCTTGACCACCTAGTGGGCTGGCAGGCGCCGCAGTTTGTAGAACAGGGTGCGGAGGCTGATACCGAGGAGATTGGCCGCCTGCCTTCTATTTCCCTTTGCGGCATTCAGAGCGCGCTGGATGGCGTCACGTTCTACCGCTTCTACCTGGGAACGCAGATCGAGGGAGCCGTTGGAACTACCGTTGTGGGACGACGAGGCTCCGTTCGAGAGAGCGAAGTCCTTGCAGTCAAGCGGATTCCCCGCACCAAGTACGGCGGCGCGCTCCAGCGTGTTCCGAAGCTCGCGAACGTTGCCGGGCCAGCCGTGGTGAGTGAGCGCAGCGAGTGCCGCCGGCGTTATGCTCACGGGATGGCCAAGACGCTGCGCCATCTGTCGGGCGAAGTGAGTAAGCAGCTCGGGGATGTCCTCCGGCCGCTCCCGCAATGGCGGGATGTGGAGCCGGACCACGTTCAGACGGTAGTACAAGTCCGAGCGAAACTCGCCCCGCTCCACCGCCTGCTCGACCGGGCGTCCGGTGGCGGCGAGCACGCGCACATCGATACGCCGGGGGTCGCGCCCGCCCAGCCGGCGAACCTGGCCTTCCTCCAGCACTCGCAGAATCTTCGCCTGTAGGCCGGGCGAAACGTCGGCGATCTCGTCCAGGAGCAGGGTTCCGCCGTCCGCCAGCTCGAACAGGCCAGCGTGGTCGGTAGTTGCCCCCGGGAAAGCGCCCTTGCTGTGCCCCAGGAGCTCGGATTCGAGCAGCTGCTCGGGAATGGCGGCGCAGTTGACAGCGGTAAAGTTGCGCTCGCTGCGGGGGCTCATGCGATGGATGGCGCGGGCCACTACTTCCTTGCCGGTGCCGCTTTCCCCAGTGATCAGGACCGGCGTGTGGTGGCGGGCGACTCGCGTAGCCAGCTCCAGCGCGTCGCGCATGGCCCGACTCTGGGAGACAACCAGCTCCTTGACAGCGCCGATACCCACATTCGACCTCAGGGCTTCGACTTCCCGGCGGAGGCGCTCCCGCTCTTCGGCCTTGCGCACTGCCATGATGACTTCGTCGGGCTTGAAGGGCAGGTGCACATAGTCGTAGGCACCCTCCCGGAGGGCTGCGAGCGCGGCGTCTTCCATTCCCTGCGGACTCAGCATGATCAGGAGAGCAGTTCCCCCCTCAGCTCTCAGCCGGCGGAGGAAGGTGAGCCCGTCCATTCCGGCGAGCTTCACGCCACAGAGGACGAGGTCGAAATCCTCGGCGGTAGCGCGTGCGAGCGCGCGGGTGGAATCGCTCTCGGTCTCGACCAGATAGCCGGCCTCTCCGAGTACCAGCGCGAGCGATTGCCGGACATCGCCTTCTTCCTCAACGATCAGCAGCCGCATCGCCTCACCTGCGATTAGAGATAGACCTGACCTCGCACAGCCCTGCTCACCATCAACCCGGCTTCGGGCATAATCCACGGGACCTTGCACGATCCTTACGACAGCGATTGCATCTCACTCGTAATTCAGTGAGATGCAGCAGTGCAGGGAGACATCTAGCAATTTTGCCGCCATCCCAGGCGACACCCTCTTACAGATCCACCCAATGCACGGGAGCTGCCGCCGGTTTACGGCGTGCAGGCTGCCAGCCCCGGGACGGATGCCGGCGCCGGCGGAGGCGCGGTACCGATGAAGATGGCGCAGGTCCGCGATGAGCTGGGGGTGCTGGCGACGGCGGCCCAGCCGGTGTTGGTCACCCCGGA
>JACCRS010000001.1 GCA_013813435.1 Gemmatimonadales bacterium | reverse complement strand
GCCGTACTCACGCCGGTCCGCCCGGGTCACTTTACCCCCCGAGAGATGGGCCAGCAGCTGCATGCCGTAGCAGAGACCGAGCACCGGGAAGTTCAACTCTAGGAGCTTCGGGTCGGCGGTGGGAACGCTGTCGCCGTAACCGAATTGGGGCCCCCGGAGAGGATGATGCCTTTGGGCTTCCAATCCCGGATCCACTCTATGGTCCGGCTGGGGGGGTGGATCTCGCAGTAGACGTGGGCTTCCCGTACCCGCCGGGCGATCAGCTGGGTGTACTGGGACCCGAAGTCGATAATCAGGATGCCGTCGTGATGGGGTTTCACGCTGCTCCGCTCTCTCACGGTTATGCTTGAGTAGTTGCTGTTGCCATGGCGCTCCTGTGGAGTTCAACACGAAGGCACGAAGATAACGGCAAGGTCACGAAGGAGAACAGACGACTTGGGGTGGGGTGGGGTCGCACATTTATTGCTTTACTTCGTGTCCTTGTTCTTGCTTCGTGCTCTTCGTGTTAAGAACTGCGCAGGAGAGTCGCTGCAATGGGATCCTAGCGCAAGACATGAAAGCAGGGCCGGCTCAAGGTGATACCTTCTCTGAGTTGAACAAACCCTCCACTTGCTCGCGCGGCCGCGCGACCCACCACTTGCCGTTGTCGGCTATGATCTCAGGTGGGCGTGTGCGGCTGTTGTAGTTCGAGGCCATGACGAAGCCGTAGGCGCCGGCGCCCAGCACCGCCAGGCCGTCGCCCGCCTTCAGACCGGGAAGATCCCGGTCCAGCGCCAGAAAGTCTCCCGTCTCGCAGACCGGCCCCACCACGTCGACTTTGCTTCCGGGCCGGCCCTGTTCCACCAGCTCCACGATCTCGTGGTACGCCTGGTAGTGGCTGGGCCGCACGAGGTCGTTCATGCCGGCGTCGACCACCACAAACTCCTTCCCCCCGGAGTGCTTCCGGTAGAGCACCCGGGTGAGTAGCACTCCGGCGCTGCCGACGAGGAATCGGCCCGGCTCCAGGTACACGGTGAGCCCGGCCGGGGCCAGCAAGGGAACGATGGCGGCAGCGAACTCCGCCGGCTCCAGCGTCGGCTCGTCCGAGTAGCGGATGCCGAGCCCGCCGCCGATGTCGAGCACCTTGAGCGAGGTGATGCCGGCCCGCCGCACCCGGTCCACCAGCTCGAGCAGACGCCGGATGCCCTGCCGGAACGGCTCCGGGTCCATCAGCTGGCTGCCGAGATGCATGGCGAGGGTGGTGAGCTCGAGGCGTGAGTGGCGGAGCACGAATTCGGCGGCTGAGACTACCTGGTCCGTGGGAAGACCGAACTTGATGCCGCTCTTGCCGGTGGAAATATAGGGGTGGGTTTTGGTGGTTACATCCGGGTTGACTCGAATTCCGATCCGGACCTGCGCCTGCTCGGCCTCCGCGATGCGCGCGACCAGCTCCAGCTCTTCCGCCGACTCCACGTTGAGGTGGCCTATGCCGGCGCGCATTGCTTCCCGGAGCTCGTCAGCGGTCTTCCCGACTCCACTGAACACGATGTGCTCCGGATCGAAGCCGGCAGCGAGGGCGCGGGCCATCTCACCGGAGGAGACGATGTCAGCTCCGGCGCCAAGGTCGCGGAGAATTCGAAGCACCGCGAGGTTTCCATTGGCTTTGACCGCGAAGCAGATGCGATGCGGGACCGGCCCCAGCGCGATGTCGAGGGAGCGGTAGCGATCGCGAATCGCTTCCGCGTTATAGACAAACGCGGGGGTTCCTGCCTGCTCAGCCACCTCGACCAACGGCACTCCCGAGAGCAGCAACGCACCGTCCCTGCGCTCCAGCCCCGCATCGGCGAAGAGCAGATCCTTTGCGGTCCCTGCCCCGCTGCCCCGCTGCCCCGCTGCCCGCCCCGTCAATACGCCTTCGCCCACACGGCCTCGACGATGCTGGGACCACCGCACCAAATGCATCGAGATGGTACCTCAGGGGAGCGGAACTCCGGGTCGGGTAGCACGCGAATCGTGGCTTTCGTGTGCTCCTTTATCTCGGTCTCGCAGGCTCCTCGTCCGCAGAAGCCGCCATACACCAGACCGCCTTCCCTCTCCATCCGGGCAATGAACTGCTCTTTCGTGGCTCCCCTGAGGCTGGCTGCTTCGCGGCGGGCCAGTGCGGCTGCGAGCAGGTCGGCTTGGAACTGGTCCATCACCCCGGCGATCCGCGCGGGCAGCCCCTCCATCGGAAAGGTCTCCTTCTTTCCTCCGGTCCGCCGGGCCAGCACCACCGAGCTCGAGGCCACGTCCCGAGGACCAACCTCGAGGCGGAGTGGAACGCCCCGACCCTCCCATTCGTAGTACTTCGCACCCGGCTTCATGCCCTCGCGCGAGTCTACGTGCACTCGTATTCCAGCGGCGGCGAGCTCCTTCCGAAGACGAACCGCGGCGTCAAGCACAGTGGCGCGCTCGTCGTCGGACTTGTGGATCGGCACGATCACGACCTGATACTGGGCCAGCTTCGGCGGGCAGACCAGACCGTTGTCGTCGCTGTGGGTCATTATCAGAGCGCCGACCAGCCGGGTCGACACGCCCCATGAGGTGTTCCACACGTGGTCCAGGGTTCCGGCAGCGGTCTGGAATGTGACCTCGAACGCGCGAGAAAAATTCTGACCGAGATTGTGACTGGTGCCGGCCTGCAACGCCTTGTTGTCTTGCATCAAGGCCTCACAACTGTATGTCCGAAGCGCGCCCGCAAAGCGCTCGCTGTCGGTTTTGAGCCCGGTCAGCACCGGCATGGCCATCCAGTCTTCCATAAAGGTGCGATAGACCCCGAGCATGCGCCGGGTTTCCTCCTCCGCCTCCGCCTCGGTGGCGTGCGCTGTATGGCCCTCCTGCCAGAGGAACTCGGTGGTGCGCAGAAACAGGCGGGTTCGCATCTCCCATCGGACGACGTTGGCCCACTGGTTGATCAGGAGCGGAAGGTCGCGATAGCTCTGAATCCACTTGGCGTACATCGCGTAGATGATCGTTTCCGATGTGGGTCGGACGATCAGAGGCTCTTCGAGCTCCTTACCTCCGCCGTGAGTGACCACGGCCACTTCCGGGGCAAACCCCTCCACATGCTCAGCTTCGCGCGAGAGAAAGCTCTGCGGGATGAACAGCGGGAAGTAAGCATTCTGATGACCCGTGTCCTTGAACATCTGGTCCAATGCCCGCTGCATCTGCTCCCAAATGGCGTAGCCGTTCGGCCGGATGACCATGCACCCGCGCACCGGGCTGTAATCGGCCAGCTCCGCCCGCGCGATTATCTCGTTGTACCAGGCGCTGAAGTCTGCCGCGCGCGAAGTTAGTGCTTTGGTGTCAGCCATTCATGCGGGCCTTGATGGTGTTCGCCAGCGAGTTCATGGGGATGGACTCCTGCGATCCGCTCCGGAGGTCCTTGATCAATATCTCGTCCCTGGCCCGCTCATCCGGTCCCACCACCACCGCAAACCGTACATTTCGCGAGTCGGCGAGCTTGAGTTGCTTGCCTACTGCCTGAGGAGTCAAGGCGTACTCCACCCGAACGGCGGCGTCCCGAAGCTGGTGAGCCAATGTCAAAACGTGCGGCAGGTCTTCCCGTGTGATGTAGGCCATAAACACGTCGATACTGGCCCCCCCTGGCGGTATCTGACCCTTTTCCCGAAGCAGCTCGCCCAGCACCACGTCGCCCATGCCGAAACCGGCCGCTGGAAGCTGTACGCCCCCGACAGCATCCAGCAGATCGTCGTAACGCCCTCCGCCACAGATTGCCCGCAGAGTCCGGCGGGCGTCAAACACTTCGAATACAACCCCGGTGTAATAAGCCAACCCTCGGACGATGGTGAGATCCACGTCGACGAACTCCGCCAATCCCATCGCTGACAGAGACTCATAGGTCTCCTTCAGGTGACCACCCGACTTCGAAAGTTCGCTCGAATGGGCCAGTTCGCTTTCGAGGTGATCCCAGCCGCGAATACGGGAAATGTCCACCAGGTCACTAACGGTTGCCGGCGCAAAGACATCCGGCCGGGAAGAGAGCTCATCGATCTGCTCTTTCCGAAGCCGTTCGATCTTATCGATGATCTCGTATGCCCGGGACATGCCCGATGGCGGAACTCCACGATGCTGGAGCAGCTTCGAAAGCACCCGCCGATCCGAGAGCCGCACCCGCACATCGCCCGGGCCCAGGCCAAAGGCCCGCAGCACATCGATCGCCAGCGCGATGAGCTCCGCGTCGCCCAGGGGACCCGCCTCACCGATCAGATCGCAGTTGAGCTGAAAATGCTCTCGAAGACGACCCCGTTGCTGACGCTCGTAACGAAAAAGCTGGGGAATCGAGAACCATCGGATGGGTTTCCTGAGCTTGCCGGCCTGCGCCGCCACCATGCGCGCCAAGGTAGGCGTCATCTCCGGCCGTAACGCAACCTGACGGTCTCCCTTGTCAGTGAAATTGTACAACTGCCCTACGATCTCGTCTCCGCTCTTGGCGGTGTAAAGGTCGAGCGGTTCCAGCGGCGGACCGTCGTACTCCTCGAACCCGTAGCGGGCCGCCACCGAACGCCAGGTCTGGAAGATGTGGGTACGAAGGGCGAGATCGGCGGGGTAAAAATCACGAAAGCCCGGCAGGGCCTGGGTTTGCATGGGGGGAGTATAAGGGGGGCGAGCCTCGCGTGTCATCCCGCGCAAAAAACAGCGTGAGCGGGACTGGAACAAGCGTGAGCGGCAGGCGGGAAAAACATACGAACGGGGCAAGAGTGACACACGCATGACAGCTGGTTGCGCGTATCGTGATACATGCGAGACCACAAGTCTTTACATGCATGGCAGGAAGCGCGCGGGGTCGTCCTGGGTACCATGGAACTAGCACGCACTAGCTGGATGCCATACGCCGCAGCTCTCTTTTCCCAGCTTCAGCGGGCATCCTTATCAGTGCGGCTAAACATCGCCGAAGGGTACTCCTACGGCCGGTCGCGCTCGAGGCTAACATCGTTGAGAAGCAAATCGGAAACCACCTTATCGAGCGGAATCGCATGAGTCAGCGCTTGCTGCTTGCTATGTTACGAGGAATGAAGACTGGGTAGCCCGCTTAACGCTCACGCTCGTCCTCGTCCCGCTAACGCTGTTGCCTAAACCCCCATTCCTAGCGCCGACATGACGTCGCCTACCGTGTGAAAAGAGCCCGTGACCAGGACAGTCCCCGCTCCCTCTTGCGCCGTCGCCATCGCTTGCTTGAAGTCGGGTATCAAGCTCCATTCCGCGTGCGCCGGCGGCCGAGCCGGATCCCGGAGCCATCGGCCCAGCCATTCGATGTCCCAGCCACGGACGGCGGCCGTCGGCGCTATGGTGAGGACCCCGCGATCGATAGCCTGATCCAGCTGTACCAGCATGTTGGGCCAGTCCTTGTCTCCCAGGATCGACACCAGCGCGTGCAGCGGGCCGGCCGGGCGGGCGGCGGCGAGTGCCGTAACCAAAGATCGCATTCCGTCGGGGTTGTGGGCCACGTCGAACAGCCAGCGACCTCTCCGGTCGAGCCGCCCGGCCACGCGGGCGGACCCGAAGCCGAGGCCTACTTGCTCCGGCGTGGGCCGGTACGGTTCCGGCAACGCCATCAGGATCCCGTGCGCCACCGCTGCATTGCGGCGCTGGTGCGGTCCTGCCAGGCTCAGTGGGCCACACCACTCATACTCGGCCGGCAGCACTCGGACATCCGCTTCCGTGGGCCCCTCCACCCGTCCGCCCCTTCGCCCGTCCACCCGTCCACCCGCCCGTCTGGCCTCACGCCGCAGCACCTGGACCAGACCGGGATCGGTCTCGCCAATGACGAATGGGACCCCGGGTTTTGCGATGCCTGCCTTCTCACACGCGATCAGCTCGAGAGTCTCGCCGAGGTACTTCATGTGATCCCGTTCGATCTTCGTCACTCCGCTCACTAATGGGCGGACCACGTTGGTGCTATCGAGCCGGCCTCCCAGCCCGACCTCGACCACTGCGATCTCGACTCCACGCGCGGCGAAATCGGCAAAGGCGAGCGCGGTCGTAGCCTCGAAGAAGGTCGCCTTTCGCTCGAGTATGGGTGACAGCAGGCGGCCGGTCCACATAGCCACTGCCGCTTCCGAGATGGGCACGCCGTCCACCTGAATGCGCTCCCGAAACGAGATCAAGTGAGGCGAAGTATAGAGCCCAACCCGCCAGCCGGCTTCCCTGAGCGCCGCTGCCACCAGCGTCGAAACGCTACCCTTGCCATTGGTGCCGCCGATGTGAACCGACGGCATCATCTCGTGGGGATTGCCTACTGACTTGAGGAGGGCACGAGTGGTGGTAAGCCCGAACTTGATGGTGGTAGTCCGGGGGAACAGGAATTCGAGTGCCTCGTCGTACGTCAGCGACATGCCGGCTCGTAAAGAGCTTAGCTCGCCTCGGCCGCCTCGACGTGAGGACGCTGCCCTTGCATGTGTCGTACGAGCCGGGCCGTCGTATCGCGCAGCGAAGCGCGCGGTACCACATCGTCGACCTGGCCGTGCTCCAGCAGGAATTCCGCCGTCTGGAACCCCTCGGGCAGGTCCTGGCCGATGGTCTGCTTGATCACCCGCTGTCCCGCAAAACCGATCACGGCACCCGGCTCGGCCAGAATCACGTCGCCCTGCATAGCGAATGAGGCTGACACACCGCCTGTAGTGGGGTCCGTCAGGATGGAGATGTAGGGAATACATTCCCGGTGAAGCTGGGCAATAGCAGCCGAGGTCTTAGCCATCTGCATCAGTGAGAGCACGCCTTCCTGCATGCGCGCCCCGCCGGAGGTGGACACGATCACCAGGGGAATTTTCTTCTCCAACGAGCGACGCGCGAGGCGGGCGATCTTCTCACCCACAACCGAGCCCATGGAGCCGCCCATGAAAGCGAAGTTCATGACTGCAAGGTTGAAAGGCAGCCCGTCAATCCTGGCGGTACCGGCATAGATGGCATCTGCCGCGCCGCCCTTCTGCCGGGCGGCCTTCAGGCGATCGACATAGTTCTCGAACCCCAGCACATCGACCGATCGGAGGCCGCCGTAGAGCTCGCGCCACGTGCCCGGGTCGGTGAGAAGCTCGATGTAATCCTCGGCGTTGATCCGGCGGTGCCAGCCACATTCCGGGCAGACATTCAGGGCCTTCTCGAACTTGTCCCTGATGTCGATATGGCCGCACCGGTCGCATTTCTCCCAGGCGTCGGCTGGAATCTCGAGCCGCTCGCGCTGGGAAGTACGGGGTTTGCGTTCCTTCTTAAACCATGCCATCACGGCCATAGGATACAGGTAGCATCGAGGGGAAAGGGGCCAGATTGGACACTAAGGCCGATGGAATCTCATGGCGCCCAAGCCTCCGCGCCAGACCCCGTGCGTAACTAGTTGTTAGGTATCGGGATAGCCCGACGCTCTGGAGTCGTGAGCAACTCGTAGAGCCACGCCGAGGCAGAGGAGGCAGATAATGAAGAACGAGCCGCCGTAGGAGAAGAGTGGGAGTGGAATGCCGGTTATGGGCATGAGATTGACGGTCATGCCCACGTTCTCGAATACATGGGTGAAGAACAGACCGATGATGCCGAAGACCATGAGGCTGCTGAAAGGATCGGTAGCTCGACGCGCTATGCGAAGGAGAACCAGGAAGAGCATCAAGAAGAGACTGAGCGCCACGAAAACCCCGAGAAAGCCGAGTTCCTCACCCACCACCGAGAACACGAAATCGGTATGCTGTTCGGGCAGGAAGGCCAGCCGCTTCTGCGGGCCCTCTGTATACCCTGTGCCGAACCAGCCGCCCGAGCCGATAGCCACCCGGGACTGAATGGCGTGGTAACCGGCGGCACGGGGATCCGCCTCGGGATTGAGAAAGGTGAGCAGCCGGTTCTGCTGGTAAGGAGCGAGTCTGGTCCACAGGGGCATCGCAATCGCGCCCATGGCGATGTTGGCCGCGAGGAACATCGTCCAGTCCCAGACGTATGGCCGCCAGGCGATGAGAATCAGTACGAAGACGATGATCCACAGGCCCCAGGCCAGGGTGTTGAACGCCAGCAACAGACTGATTCCTGGAGTAGCCATGAGGAACAACAAGCGGGGCCGTACACCGGACCAGAACAACATGGCGAAAAAGATTCCCACGAACACCAGCGCGCTCCCCAGATCGGGCTGCTTCAACACCATCAGGAAAGGCACCCCGACTATCAGTGCGGGACCAATGAGGTCTGGGAGGGAACGAGGTGCTTCCTTCCGGCTGGAGAGGAATCGCGCCAGCATGAGCACCGTGGCAACCTTGGCCAACTCCGAGGGCTGCCCGATCTGATGGCCGCCAATCGAGAGCCAGCTGTGGCTGCTCTCCGCGGTGCCGGCGCCGGTACCCACCACCAGTACCACGCCCAACAACAGGACGCTGAACGCGTAAAGAGCCGGGGCCAGCCATTCCAGCACCCGCAGTGATACGTTGTATACGACTACGCAGGCCACGATGCCCACACCAAACCAGACGAACTGCCGGTGCCACACGCCCGCGGCCCGGGTCGGAACGTCGGTCTGACCTGCCGAGTACAAGGTCGCGAGGCCGAACAGCATCAGAGAGAGGCTCACCATAACCAGATTGCGGTCGATGGCCGGCCCTCTCACCGAGCGATCTCCGCTCGCCGCAATGAATCCTCGGCTGCCCTGGCCGCCGCCGAATCGGGATTCAGCTCCAAAGGCCGGGGCGCGGTATCCCGCTGGGGGGTGAGCGTCTCGTCGAGGAGGACTCCCATTTTCACGGGCCCCACGGCTGCCGGGCCGAGTATGTAGCGGCGGAGGGCCTGAACCACGTACGGCGCCACCGTCGTGCCGTGTTCCGCGAACTCCATAATGCCGCCCACGATGAGCTCTGGCTTATCGGCCGGCGCGAATCCGATGAACCAGCCATGATCTTCGCCGTGCGGGTTCTGGGCGGTGCCGGTCTTGCCCGCCACCGCCAGATCCGCCCGGCGGCTTGCCACGGCGGTTCCGCGTTCCATCACAGCGATGAGCGAGTGGCGCAGGGCGTCGAGCTCCTTTTCGCTGAGGCCGAGCGATCTCTCCTTGGTAGCGCTGGGGCGAACGATAAACGGCGTGACTACCGTGCCCGGACCGGCCAGTCCCTGATAAAATTTGACCATGTTGATGAGCGTCTGGGTGTTTTCACCCTGGCCGATCGAGAAGTTCAGCGTGGTTCCCAGGGGGCTCCAGTGCCGAGGGCCGTAGAGCCGATCGAAGTACGCCATCGATGATGGCCAGATCGGGCTGAGCTCGTTTTCGAGATCGATTCCGCTCTTGTCGCGGAATCCCAGGAACACGCCGTCCTGAATAATTGCCTCAAGACCGAGCTGGAGACCGAGTTGGTAGAAGTAGACATCGCAACTTCCAGCGACGGCGCCGATCAGGTCGAGCATGCCGTGCCCATCCTTCTTCCAGCAGCGGAAGACCCGGTTTCCCAGGCGCATGCCGCCCCGGCACGGCTCCGGCATTCTGGTACCAAGTCTGATCAGACCTCGCTTGAGCGCCATGGCGGAGATGGCGAGCTTGAAGGGTGACGCCGGAGGATAGCGGGCCTGGATCACCCGGTTGAGCAGGGGCCGGGCGGGGTCGGTGTTAAGCCTCCGCCAATCGGATGAGGAGATCCCGCCAACAAAGCTGTTGGGATCAAAGGTGGGGGCTGAGTAGAGGGCTCGAACCTCACCATTGGGAGTGAGGGCCACCATCGCACCCCGGACTTTGGCCGGCCAGATGCTGTCGATGAAGCGCTGGAGCTCGAGGTCGATGGTTGTGGTTATGGGGTTTCCCGGGGTCGGCGGAAGCGAAGCCGAGGCCGCTCCCTCACGCACCAGTCTGCCTCTGGCATTTACCTCGATGTAGCGCACGCCCTCGTTTCCCCGCAGGGTGTCGTCATACTGACGCTCGAGGCCGGCTTTGCCGACAATCGACCCCAGCACGGCACCGGGATAGCGGTCCGCCTTCAGATCGACCTCAGTTACCTCGGAGACGTACCCTGCCAGGTGCGCTACCGATTTACCCGCCGGATACAGCCGCTTGGGTTCGGCCTGGATGACCAGCCCGGGAAGTACCGAGCGGTGCTCCTCGAGTTTGGCAATGATCTCGAAGGAAGCGTCGCCGAAGATGAGCGCCGGCTGGTAGCGGGCCTGCTTGTAGCGCTCGATGATATCGACGACTCGTGCGCTGTCGACCGGAACGAACCGTTGCACCCGGACCAGCACGGCTCGCAGCGAATCGCTCGAGGAGGCCAGCAGCTTTACCGAATAGCCTGGCACGTTCTCGGCAATGACGCGGCCGTGCCGGTCAAGAATCGATCCCCGCGGCGGAGTAAGGGAGATCGGCCGGAGCCGGTTGGTCACCGCCTTGAGCTGAAACTTGTCGTGCTGAATGACCTGGGTCCGAAAGAAGGCCCCGCAGAGGACGACGAATGCGGCCACGAAAACGAGCCGCGCCACATCGGCCCGCGCACGAAGCCGGTACGAGTCGAAGCCGTTCATGCGTCGAGCCGGACGGAGAACATGCTCCGGAATGTGAGCAGCACGATGAGAGAGAAGCCCGCGGTGGTCAGCGCCTGCAGCGGGCTGTAGAGCGTCAGCTCGGTGATCAACTGGCGGTGGTCGGTGCCACTCGCCAGCAGAACGATGAGGTCACGGACCCAGAGACCCGCCGCCACGAAGCCCGCATTGACCAGAATATTGTCTGCGAAGAACACGGAACGGCCCCAGGAGCCCAGGTATCCCACCAGGGTGTGTGCCAGCGTGGCCGCGCCGAACCTGGCAGGTGTCAGCGTGTCCGCTATGAGTCCAACCACAAAACCGGCGACTGCCGCCACCCCCGGGCTGCTTCGCATGGAAAAGAGCATAAGCGCAATCAAAAGGAAATCCGGACTGATGCGCGCGTCCCAGAGCCGGGGCCGCAGGTAGAACTGGAGCACCAGCAGCAGAAGCATCACCAGCAGCAGCTGAACTCGGCTTACGCGATTGGGGCTCATGGGGTGGAATCCCCTGCCCCGGGCAGCGGAGCGGCCGGAGTACCACCCAGAATCGGGGATGGGGGAGCAACACGCTGGGCCTGCGGCACCGGGGCACGGACCTGGGGCGGAGATGCCCGTAACAACGAGTCACGCCGGGCCGCTCTCGCCACTCGGATGGCCTGCGCAACGGAGTCAGCTCGCCGCAATCGCGCGATGGAGTCCAGACGCAACGCCTCCAGCAGCGAGTCGCCGGGAAATGCCGTCCGGAGGTCCTGAACGCGGCCACCCACCAGGATGAGCACATGTGCGGCTGAGCCCGGATTGGCCGCCGGACGTAGCCTATACACTCTCTCCCACCCTGCCTCCTCGCGTACGGTGCCGATCACAGTACCCACGGGTACTCCCTTGGGGAAAACCCCACCCAGGCCGGAAGAGAGGACCATGGTTCCGAGAGGCACGGAATCCCGATACGGGACCCCACGGAATTCCAGAGCGCCTTCGCCGTTCCGTCCCTCGTTCGAGGGGGCCACGACGCCGAAGGCGTTGCCGCTTACCGTGAAGGCGCTGACCCGGAACTCAGGGTGGGCCCACGACATGGCAACGCTACTCCGTTTCGACACGCTGAGAACAACCCCGATCAATCCCTCGGGAGAAACCACGGGACTGAACACCGAAATCCCCTCACGGGCACCCGCGCTGAGCAGCAGGGTGCGCCCGTCCATCGCCTGCGGCTGGTGCAGCACTTCGGCGGACACGTAACCAGTGCTGAGCCGCCGGCTCAGCCGGAGGAGCTGCCGCAATCGCTCGTTCTCGGCACGCAGCGACGGCAGAAACTGGGCGAGGTAGGCGGTTGAATCGCGCTCCGAGGTAACCTGCCGGAAGCGCACCCTGCTGGTCCGGCCTTCCTCCGCCTGGGTCTGAAGCCACACAAGTGGGGAGAGCACGGTCTGGCGCAGCGTGTCGGCCACACCGTAGCCCCAGGATGTCGGAGAGAATAGACCAAACAATGAGAGGCCGAAACACAGCAGGAAGAGAACTGTGTCCCGGCGCGTGTAACGGCGGTCGGACGAGCTGAGCATGCTCAGGTGGACAGAACGCTGCGGTATTTCTCGAAGTCGTCCAGGATCCGGCCGGTACCGCGGACTACGCAGGTCAGGGGATCCTCGTCAACATGGATGGGAAGTCCGGTTTCCTGGGCCAGGAGGAGGTCCAATCCCCGGATCAGCGCGCCTCCTCCGGTCATCACGATGCCGCGGTCGACGATATCGCTGGCCAGCTCCGGGGGCGTGATCTCGAGCGCACGGCGCACCGCGTCCACGATCTGCTGGATCGGCTCCTGGACCGCTTCGCGGATTTCGGTGGAGTGCACCCGCACCGTCTTGGGGATACCGGATACGAGGTCCCGGCCCTTCACTTCCATTTCGCGCTCATCGCCCGTGGGCGCGGCTGAGCCGATTTTGATCTTGATGGCCTCGGCCGTGGGCTCCCCGACCAGCAGATTGTAGTTCTTGCGCATGAACTGCACGATCGCCTGGTCGAGCTCGTCGCCGCCGGTGCGGATCGAAGTGTCGGACACGATACCCGACAGCGCTATCACCGCGATCTCAGTGGTGCCCCCACCAATGTCGATGACCATGTTGCCGGTGGGAGTCTCCACCGGCAGTCCCACACCGATGGCGGCAGCCATAGGCTCGGCCACCATCAGCACCTGCTTGGCCCCGGCGGTCTCCGCCGAATCCCGCACCGCCCGCCGCTCTACCTCGGTGATTCCCGAGGGAACGCAGATGATGACTTTGGGCTTGACTCGAAAAACGTGCTTATCAATGATGGTCTTGAGGAAATAGCGGAGCATCTTCTCGGTCACGTCGAAGTCGGCGATAACGCCGTCCTTCAGGGGTCGGACCGCCAGAATCCCGTCCGGCGTGCGACCCAGCATTCGCTTTGCCTCCAGCCCGATTCCTTTGATCTTTCCAGTCGACTTCTCGATGGCGACCACGGACGGCTCGTTGAGGACGATGCCCTCGCCCTTCACGTATACCAGGGTATTGGCCGTTCCCAGATCCACCGCAATCTCGTTGGCGGGTAGCCAGGACATCAGATTCAACCCGGGAAATTTCATCGAGGAGCCGCCACGCACATGGGTGGTGAAGGTACCCGGAAGCTTACCCGTCTGGAAGCGGGTCTTGTCTCCATTACGTGCCACTGCTTCCGAATCCACCTGTGCCTCGTGCGGTAGAGGGCAAAGCTTCAACCGGATGGAACGCCACCCGCTCGACCCGTGCTATGATCATCTGGGCAATGCGCATGCCCCGGGTAACTCGGAACGCCTCGGAGCCGAGATTTACCAGAGCCACCATCAGCTCGCCGCGATAGTCGCTATCGATGGTGGCCGGCGTATTCGGCAAGGTGACGCCGTGCCGGAGCGCCAATCCTGATCGTGGCCGAAGCTGGCATTCATACCCTACGGGCACCGCGATGCTGAATCCGGTCCGGAAAAGCCTTCGCTCGAAGGGGGCAAGCTCACCCTCTTCAGCGCTGGCCAGATCGTAGCCGGCAGATCCCGCCGTGGCAGGGCTAGGCAGGGGGAGGTCCGCCGCATGCGGGAGGCGGGCGATCAGAACCTCCACTGCCCCGGCCGCGGTTGCCTCAGACAACGCTGTCGACGTCGGCGAGGGGAAGGTGGAACGCTTCGGCCACCCCGGGGTAGACCACTTTCCCCTCGACCACGTTCAGGCCCAGCCGTAACGCCGGATCGGACTTGCACGCCGCACGCCAACCCTGTCTGGCAAGCTTAAGTCCGTATGGCAACGTAGCATTGGTGAGGGCGAGGGTGGATGTCCGAGGTACGCCGCCCGGCATATTTGCCACGGCGTAGTGCAGAATGCCGTCAACGAAGTAGGTGGGGTTTTCGTGGGTGGTGGGTTTGATGGTCTCGACGCACCCACCCTGGTCCACCGCGACATCGACGATGACCGAGCCGGGCTTCATCAGCTTCAGATCGGCGCGCTTCACCAAGTGGGGGGCTTTGGCACCCGGGAGGAGCACCGCCCCCACCACCAGATCGGCCCTCCGAATGGCGTCCAGTATATTGTGCCGGTTCGAGTAGACCGTTTCTACGTTGGCCGGCAGGACGTCGGCCAGGTAACGGAGGCGATCCAGCGAGATATCGAGAATGGTGACGTGAGCGCCGAGGCCGGCAGCCATCTTCGCGGCGTTGATGCCCACCACCCCTCCTCCAATGATCGCCACCTCCCCGGGCGCCACCCCGGGCACGCCTCCGAGAAGGATACCGCTGCCCCCGAAGACCTTTTCGAGATACTTGGCGCCTTCCTGCACCGCCATCCGCCCAGCCACTTCGGACATCGGCGTGAGCAACGGCAACTCGCCACTGGCGAGCTGGACGGTCTCATAGGCGACGGCGACGGCACCCGATTCTATCACGGCACGGGTAAGGTCCTCTGCCGCCGCGAAATGAAAGTATGTGTAGATGAGCTGCCCCCGGCGCATCCGGGGCCACTCTACCGCGATCGGCTCCTTGACCTTCATGATCATCTCGGCTCGCTGCCAAACCTCGTCGGCAGTCGGCAAGGTCGAGGCGCCGGCCGCCCGGTACGCATCGTCGGGAAAACCACTGCCGTCTCCAGCCCCCTGCTCCACCAACACCGAATGTCCCGCGGCAACCAGCGCTTCGGCTCCGGCTGGAACCAGCGCGATACGATTCTCGTTGGTCTTGATCTCCTTCGGGACGCCGATCTTCATAGCTCCTCGTGGCTGACGGCTTCAGTGAAAGCGTGAGCGGGAAAAGAACAGCGTAAACGGGTCTGCCAAGCCTCCTAATCCAGAACCGCCAGGCGAGGTCCTATATTTTGCTCGGGACAGTTTTTTCCCCGGCTACGGTGTGATGTTCCCGCTCACGCTTTTCGGTTCCCGCTCACGCCTTTTTTGTTTGGCCCCAATCGCACCACCGTCTGCCGCTCGGGGGTGAAAAACTCCGCCGCCACGGCCGCAACGTCCTCAGAGCTTACGCTGTCG
>JACCRS010000232.1 GCA_013813435.1 Gemmatimonadales bacterium | reverse complement strand
GATCGTTACCGTGCGGTCTGTCCACTCAGCCGGAAAATCGTGGGGATGTATGTAGTCGGCGTGGGCCCGTGGATTGGGGGCTTCCCAGCCCCCTTTGGGCGACGACAGATGAGCATATGGCTCGCGGTCTCCCCACGTGGCGAATGACAGCTCCGTTGCCTCTTCGACCGAAAGTCCGTCGCCCAGGCAGCGGTGATGATGGACGTCGTAGACCAGCGGCACACCGGTGCGCTCGCACAGAGGCAACAAGCTTCGGGGAGTAAAGCAGCGGTCGTCGTTCTCCAGGGCCAGCCGCTGGCGAACTTCCGGCCGCAGGAGTGCTATCCCCCTCTCCAGTCGCTCCATCGCCGCGGGCACACCGCCGGCAGAACCTCCTCCGTGCAGCACGATCACGTCCGCTCCCATCATCGCCGCAACCGAAGCCTGAAGCTCCAACTCCTGAATCGCCGATTGCACCACCGCTTCCCGCTGTGAGTTGAGCACCACGAATTGATCGGGGTGCAGGCTCAGGCGCACATCGTAGGCGCGCGCCAGCTCACCGGCCCATCCGTAAGCCCCTGCGATTTCACCCGAGGGGTCGAGCTGCTCCAGGCTGTAGCCGCTTGCGGGGTGGGTGGCCAGCGGGAAGATCTGGCTCGTCACGCGAAAGGCGCCGATTCCGAGCTCGTGGCAGCGCTCGATAGCATCGGCGAGAGCGCCCGCGTTGTGCCCGGCGATCTCCGCCAGGTAGCTGCGGCGGGTCTCACCGGTCAGGCCGCCGGCGTAGCGGTGGGTGGCGGTGCGGAACGTGATGGGCGAGTCCAGGAACTGGCAACAGAGTCCCCAACGTAGTCGGGAGCTGGGAGCTGGGAGCCCGGAATGGTGTGAGGCAGTCAAAATTGCTCCGACGTGGCGTGAGGCAGTCATTGCGAGGCACGCAGTGCCGAAGCAATCCCGCAGCTTGCGAACGGAGCTCGCTGGATTGCTTCGGTCGCTGCGCTCCCTCGCAATGACTCATCCTCCCGCTCCCAGCGCCTAGCTCCAAGCTCCTTACAGAAGCTTGACGATCTGCTCTCCTACGAAATAGCCCACGATGGCTACGCCGAGCCCGACGAGAAACATGTCTATCCCGCTGCGGAAGATGCTCCGTCCGGTGAAAAAGCTCCGGGCGGCCCCGATCCCGAAGTGTGAAATCATCGCCAGCGCAAACGAGGCCCAAATGGCTCCTTGGCCGGTGTCGAACAGGAAGGGAGCCACCGGAATGAAAGCCCCCACCGCCGTCGCGATACCGGTGATCCATGCCTCGCGCATAGGGGTGCTGCTGGCTTCGCCGATCTTCAGCTCCTCCCGCACTTTCTCCTGGAGAGCTCGTTCCGGATCTCGCATCACCTGGGTGGCGAGCACCTCGGCCTGACCCACGGGAATCCCCTTCGCCTGATACAGCAGGCTCAGCTCCTCCCGCTCCAGCTCCGGCATAAGCCTTATCTCTTCCTTCTCCATGGCGATCTCGTGCTCGAAGACCTCGCGCTCGCTTTTCGCCGCCAGGTAGCCCGAAGAGCCCATCGACAGTGCATCGGCGACCATCCCGGCCAGGCCGGCTACCAGCACTGCGTGTTCAGCCGCCTGGAGATTACCCTGTGCCCCGATCATTCCGGCAACCAGGCCGAAGTTGGCGGTGAGTCCATCATTGAAGCCGTACACCACGTTCCGGAGGAAGCCGCCGGCTCCGGTCTTATGCCAGGGCTCCGCCGCCGCTCCACTCATCTGGCTCAGGGTGTCGGCATGTTCCTTGGATTCCTTCGCCAGCCGGAGAGCGGTTGGTCCCACCGCTCCTTCCGGCTCACTCTGGTAAAGGCTCAGGTATCCTTTGACCTCGCGACCCTCCTCCTTTAGCAGCATGGGCAGCAGCACCCCACTGCCCAGCCGGTGCGCCAGCCAGGCCCTGAGCCGCGCGCCCCGGGACGGCGATGGAACTCCCACCTCATGCCCGTTCTCGGCCAGCAGCTTGCGCCACATGTCGACGTGGCGATCCTCCACCGCGGCCAGCTTGCGATAGATGCCCGCCTTGTCGGGGTCCGGCTCGGCGCCGGCCAGCTCCCGGTACAGGAAGGCGGCGTCAGCTTCGTCCTCGAGGTGGTGTAGCCAGATGTGTGGGGGTGACGGGGGCGCCGAGGTCATGGTGGGATGATAACAGCGTGAGCGGTGAGCGGTGAGCAGTAAGCGGGGAGCGATCAAGAGAACCAGTCATTGCGAGGTGGCGCAGCCGCCGAAGCAATCCGGTTTCACTAGCGGCGGGATTGCCGCGGGTCCTTCGGACCCTCGCAATGACTGGGTTCATGGCCAGCCAGCCCCGGCTTACCGCCTACCGCTTACCTGACTGCCCCTGCAACCGTTAGCCAACCTCCTGCATCTTTAAGTACGCCATGACCCGGACCCTGCTGATGGATTCCTCGCTGCTCGCCAACGCCGAAACCGTTGTCTCCCGCGCTCGGACCGGGGACACCGAGGCCCTGGGGGAGCTGTTCCGCGCCTTCGAGGTGCCGGTTTACAACCTGGCACGCCGGATCTGCCGGACGACGGAGGACGCAGAGGACGTGCTCCAGGAGACGTTCTTCGAGGTATGCCGGAGCATCAACCGGTATCGCGAGGAAGGGAGCCTGTGGGGTTGGATCCGCACCATCGCGGCGAGCAAGGCGCTCATGCGTCTCCGGCGCAACAAGTACCGCGATGCCGATGAGCTTCACGACGAAGTAGTCGGGAACCGCAAGGAAGACACCCATCTACGTATGGACCTCGAAGCCGCGCTGGAGCGGCTGTCTGAAACGTCCCGCGCCGTGGTGTGGCTACATGACGTCGAAGGCTATACCCACGAAGAGATCGCCAACATGATGGGAAAGACCCCGAGCTTCTCGAAGTCGCAGCTTTCGCGAGCTCATGCTCGGCTCCGCACCTGGCTGGGCGAGGAAATGATTCCGTGAACCATCTGACCCTGGATGTCCTGGTCGGCCTGAGAGAGCCCGGAACCGAGCCGGGTCAGGCAGCAGCCCGTCAGCACCTCGATAGCTGTACCCACTGTCAGGCCGAGCTGGAGCGGCTGCATCAGCGAGTCGCCCGCCTCAAGTCCCTGCCCACCCTCCGACCGGCCCGGGATCGCTGGCCCGAGACCAGGGCCCGGTTTCAAGCCGAGCGCCGCCGCCGCCGCACCCGTCTGGCAGGATTTACCGGACTGGCTGCAGCCGCCTCTGTGGCGGCGTTCCTGGCTGTGGGTAACGTCCCGAGGCCAGTGGAGATGACTGGGGACCAGCTGAGTCAGGTCATGGAGCGGTCTCAGGTTCTGGAGAGCGCGCTCAACGAGTACAACCCGGAGGGCCGCGTCATCGACGGCCGTACGGCGCGGATCGCGGGTGAGATCGAGGATCGCATTGCCCGGCTCGACCGCGAGCTGGAGATGACCGAGCTGCTGCGGCAGCAGGCCACCGACCAGGATCTGCTCAAACTGTGGCGCGAGCGGGTTGGACTGCTCGACGCACTGGTAGATGTGCACGTCACCCGCGCCAGCAACGCCGGCCTTTAGCCAAGGAGCCATCATGCACCGATCGTTTGTTGCCGTTGTTGCTCTTGCGGGACTGGCTCCGTTGCCGGTCCGGCTGAGTGGCCAGGAGCCGGTGCGGCCTATGCCTTCTCGTGGGGAAATACGGGTGGGACCCGAGCGGGTGATGCAGTTCATGATGAGCCGCCGCGCCCGGCTCGGTCTCAAAGTCAACCTCAGGGCGCGGGAAACCGACTCGGTCGGAGCCTACGTTGATGCGGTGACGCCGAACGGCCCCGCGGCAAAGGCCGGAATCAGGTCGGGTGACATCATAACGAAAGTGGACCAGAGCTCGGTACTGACTGGCGGAGAGACTGTATCCCGCGACGACCGGGAGTCGCTGCCGGGCCTCCGGCTCATCGAGCTTGCCGCCACGCTGGAGCCGAACGATACCATCTCCGTCGAGTACCGCCGCGGCAAGGAACGGAAGACCATCTCGGTCGTCACCGCGGACGAGCCCAACATCATGTTCCGCGGGCGCCCGGGCGGGAGAGCCTTCGCGTTTCGCTACTCGCCCGACGACGCCCGTATGTCCATGCCGCAGCAGGACGACGATATCTTCAACGGCATTACCTTCCTCTCCGGTTCGCTGGCCGACCTCGAGCTGGCTCCGCTCAATCCCGACCTGGCCCAGTACTTCGGGGCTACCAACGGGGTACTGGTAATCAGCGTTCCCCGGGAGTCCGGCCTGGGCTTCAAGGGGGGTGACGTTGTGCTCACGGTTGATGGGAGAAAGCCGGAGAGCCCCTCACATCTGCTCCGGATCCTCCGCAGCTATGGCGATGCTGAAAGCTACCGGGCCGAGGTTCTTCGCAACCGGAAGCGCGTGGTAGTCGAGGGCCGGCGCAGGGACCGAAGGCCGGAATAGGGGACAGGAGGCAATTGGGAGCGTGCTGGGAGTGTGCGCCCGCTCACAGATGCCGGGCCGAAGGATGGATATATCTCCGGTTCACCCCTGGAGGGAACGGCTATGGGATTCCTGTGGACCTTGATCATCGGATTGGTTGTAGGGGCTATCGCCAAGCTCATCATGCCTGGTAAAGATCCAGGCGGCATCATCGTGACAATGTTAATCGGCGTGGCTGGCGCCCTGCTGGCGGGATTCCTTGGGCGTGCCCTCGGCTGGTACTCTGATCCGGGTACAGGCCCTGGCATCATCGCTTCCATCATCGGCGCGATTGTCCTGTTGTTCCTGTACCGGATGTTTACCGGTCGCAGGGGGACCACCACGGTCTAGTTAGGGCGGGAACGACGGGAAGGGCGGGAGGAGCTGGTTTTCCTCCCGCTTTTTCGTGTCGGTCTACCTGCGTTACCCACCATTCGCCACACTCAAGACCGCCCTTCCCGTCTCTCCGGCCTCTCCCATCCTTCCCGCCCTTCCCACCTTCCTGGCCAGCTCCGCGAACATCTCGAAGTCGAGGCTCTGAGCCCCATCGCTCAATGCCTGGTCCGGGTCGGGATGCACTTCTACAATCAGACCACACGCACCCGCCGCCAAGGCCGCCAGGCTGAGCGGGATTACCAGGGAGCGCAGACCAGCAGCGTGACTGGGATCCACCAGCACGGGCAGGTGGGTACGTTCCCGAACCAGAGCGACCGCATTCAGATCGAGCGTGTGCCGGGTGGCCCGCTCAAAGGTGCGGATGCCCCGCTCGCACAGCACCACGTTCGGGTTGCCTTCCGCCAGCACATACTCCGCCGCCATGAGCCACTCCTCGAACGTTGCACCCGGCCCCCGTTTGAGAAGCACCGGCTTCCCACTGCGGCTGGCGGCCCGTAGAAGGCTGAAGTTCTGCATGTTGCGGGCGCCGATCTGGAGCATATCCGCAAAGTGCGCCACCACCGGAACTTCCTCCCAGCTCAGGACCTCAGTGACAACCGGAAGTCCGGTTCGCTCTCGGGCGTCTGCCAGGTACCGGAGACCCTTCACCCCCAGGCCCTGAAAGTCGTACGGCGAGGTCCTGGGCTTGTAGGCGCCTCCGCGAAGCATGTCGGCCCCCGCCTGCGCCACGGCAACCGCCGTCTCCATGATCATCGCCTCACTCTCGACGGAGCAGGGCCCTGCGATCAGAATCGGATCAGGACCGCCGAAGCGCAGGCCTCGAACGTGAACCTCGGTTCCCTCCGGGTTCCGGCGCCTGTCGACCAGTGGAATTGCCGGTTTGTCTACCCGGTGAGCCGGCACAGGCACCGGTGCCGAGAGCCGGGATCCCTCGGTCCAAGCCTCATAGCTTCCAAGAATGATGAGTTTGGCGGCCAGGGCCTCGATCTCCTCGAGCGCTTCAGCAACTCTAGGATCGGTGGCGGCACCCTCCACGTCCACATAGAACCGGTAGGTCCACGGAGCGGAACGCTCCGGCCGGGACTGAAGCGCCATCAGGTTGACGCCTCGAGCCCCGAAAGCCTGGAGGGTAAGGGCGAGCATGCCGGGTTTGTGGTCGACCAGCACGATGAGGGACGTCTTGTAGCGGGGCGCGCCGGGCGTGCGGAAAGCGTCCGCTGTATCCGCCCGGGTGAAACCAAGAAAGCGGGTCTGATTGGTGGGGTCGTCCTCGATACGCTCGGCCAGGGGTGCGAGTCCGTGGGCATCTGCTGCGGGCCTGGCTGCTATCGCGGCCAGGGCAGGGTCCTTTTGCTGGGCTACCATCTCCGCGCTTCCAGCGGTGTCCCAGGCGCTCACCAGCTCGGCGTCCGGCAGATGCTTCGCCAGCCAGATGCGGCACTGGCCCAGGGCCACGGGGTGGGACAGCACCCGGCGAATTCCGGATAGTGGAGCCCCCGGAATCGCCATGATCGTATGGTGCACCGGATGAAGGATCTCGTGCGTCAGTTGGAGCGTACCGTCTCCAAAGGCCTCGTGCAGCAGGTCATATGTCGTGGTGACCGAGCCGATCAAGGAGTTCTCGATCGGCAGACAACCTGCATCCGCACGTTCCTCGCGCACGGCAGTGACGACGTCTTTCACGTCACGGCAGGGTACGGCCACGAGATCCGGCCAACGCCGGCGGGCCGCGGCCTCGCTGAAGGATCCGTGAGATCCCTGAATCGCTATGCGCATCGAACGCTCCGGCCTGAGAAAAAAAAGGCCCCGCCGGTTGCACTGGCGGGGCGTCGATGATCCGGGCGGAAAAGCGCTAACGCACTCTACCGGCACCGGAGTGGCATCGAGCCGCGCCGGCATTGGTAAAGAGGAAGCAGAAGCTCTGCCTGGAAATCATGGACCGAACCTACGGCCCGCTGCGGGGCGTTGTCAAGAGTATGGTTGCTTATCTTACCGCGGTGATTCGTTCAACCTTCGCGATTCTTGCGAGCCTGCTGCTTCTTCCGCTGCTGGCGAGCCCTGCTGTTGTCGGGGCCCAGGGCCTGCCCCGGTTTGTTCCCCTCAACCCCGTAGCCAGCTCGCGCAGCGGGGTTTACTTCCAGCCGTTTCGGGAGCCTGCCCCGGGCCGGTGGAGCACTGCCGTCGCGCTCGACTACGCCAGCCTCATCGAGTACAATCGCCTCGACCAGGGCGACTACGTTCTGGACTCCGAGATACTCCGCCTCAGCGTGGGCGCAACGCGGGACCTGGGTCGGCGAAACTTCCTGCAGTTGAGCGCCTCCCTCGGGGGTGCCTATTCCGGGTTCCTGGATGGATTTCTGAAGTGGTACCACGGCGCCCTGGGCATCCGCGTCGGCGAACGGGAGCGAAGGCCCCAGGATCAATTCCTTTATATGATCACCCTCCCGGATGGCCGAACCGTCAGGCGCTCCAGTAATGATCTCTTTCTCGGCGACGTGAGTGTTGGGCTTGGCATCCGCCACAGTTCCAGCTTCCAGACTGTGTTATCGCTCACACTGCCCACCTCCACGGGACCGGCGGGGTACGGGAAAGCTGTCCCTTCGCTGGCTCTGCTCAATACCGTTCGTGAGCCGCTCACACCGAGGCTGATGTTCGAAGGCAGCATCGGAGTTGGCTTGACCCCTTCGAGCGGTCCTCTCTCGGGTTTGCAACGCACCGGCTTTGTCGGTGTCAGCTCCGGTATGCGCCATCGTTTCTGGGGCAGCCAGTCCCTGTTTGCCAACCTTTTTTACCATTCACCGTACTACCACGGGACCGGCCTTCCCGCACTCGACCGACGCGAGCTTTCGCTGGATTTCGGCTGGATCCTGGCGACGAGGGGTGGGGGCGAATGGCGTGTGGGGATGACCGAAGACCTGGAACCTGGTGGGCCCGGAGTAGATCTGGTGGTGCGGGTGGGGCGTAGTTTCTAAGGCTCCTTCGCCGAGGCGAACAAAAACTGCTCCATGTTATTAAACAGGAACTCCTTAGCCTTGGGTTCCCTGAGGTTCAAACCGTAGTGGTTGATCAGCTGTTGCTGAGTCTTGAGCCATTCGCCCCAGCACACACCACAGATTTCTTCGTAGGCTCGGCGGCCCAGATCGTTCTGAAAAGGCCGGAAAGCCATTCCTTCGCGGTCCAGTCCACACCGGGTACAGTGCAGCGTCACCATGAAAGGGAAGATAGACGTCTCTCGGAATGTGATCCAGTCTATCGTCGCACCGGCGGAGACATGCTAAAATAGTTAAGGAATGAGCCGGCGGGGCGCGGCTGCAGAATCTCGCAGCGCCCGTGACCCGCTCGCAGTTCCGAGCCCAGTACCGATACCGAACGCCACGATCGTCATCAGTGTTATAAAGGGCAGGAATGCCGCCGGCCACGTTGCCGCGGCACCTGCCAAGCCCGCAAGTAGCGGAGCCACGGGGGAGTGGATCGCGTCTACAAAGCGGAGCCGGCGGCGCACGAAGTTCCGGGCGAAAGCGAAACCGAGCAAGCCGGCAGCCAGAGCTATAAGAATCTGCAACATATCGAGTTCCCGGATAAGGGTTCACGTGCCGTTACAGTACGGAACGTGGGGGTGAAAGATTCAGCATCACCGTTACAGGCCTGCCGGAAGCTTGGTATGCGAATCGCATCCCGAGAATGAACGATGAACGTATCCTTGCCCCTGCTCTTTCAGGGAAGGAGCTCATACATGCCAAGACAGCATCCGACAGTTCTGGTGCCGAATATCGGCCCCATGGATCACGCGTGGGATTTGCTGGGTGAATGGCAGACTGAATTCGAGCTGCCGGAGACCGAGTCGCCGGTGCACGGCAAAGTTACCTTTCGTTCGTGGACCGATGCCGAGCTGCAGCTCGATCCCATCGAAGCCGCGATTGCCGGGATTCCATCCAGTGTGCCGCTCGAGCGCGCCAGCGAGATCCATTTGACCGATGCCGGTGGAGGCGCGCTCCAGTGGGTGCTCCATGCGCCATCGACCAACTGGTCGTTGCAAGCCACGCTTTGGCCCGGATCGCTCCATCTCTTCGTGCACGATGCCGATGACGATGAGGAGCAGCTGTACCGGGCCCGCGCCACTCGCGATCAGGACTACTATCTGCGGAAGTATCCTCTGGACGCCTCCAAGGGGTAATCGACCACGCCCGTCAGCGCGACCGTTGACGGGTGTTGGTTTCGATCCTCTACAAATCCTACCATCTGACTGCAGCGCTGCCCCACATGAAGCCGGAGCCGAATGCCGTCATCACGAGCAGGTCGCCCCGTTTCAAGCGGCCGTTTCGTACGCATTCGTCCAGCGCAATCGGAATCGTGGCCGCCGTGGTATTCCCGTAGAACATGATGTTGTTGTAAACCTGGTCATCGCGTAGTCCGAGATCCTTCTGCATCACCTCGGAGATCCGGAGGTTGGCCTGATGAGCCAGGAGGAGGGAGATGTTCTCCACGGCATGCCCAGTCGCAGCCAGGACGGATCGCACTGACTCAGGCATGCGAACGACGGCGTGACGAAACACCTCTCGCCCGTCCATCTCCAGATATTGGCGGCCGGTTTCCATGTGCTTGGGCGACACCCTTGGATGGTACATGGAACCGGGGCTATCTACCCAAAGCTTTTCGGCATGGGCGCCCTCCGAGTGAAGATCGAAGGCAAGAATGCCGCCGTGGTCCGGCTCGCCCGGGCCCAGAACAACTGCGCCGGCCCCGTCTGCAAAAATGACCGCGACGTGGCGGCCGGCGCTGGATACCTCCAATCCAGTGGACTGGATCTCGGATCCCACCACAAGAATGCGCCGATATTGGCCCGAGCGGATCCACGCGTCAGCCACAGACAGGGCATAGATGAATCCGCTGCACTGGGCTCTTATGTCCAGGGCCGGAATGGTTGGGATTCCCAGCAGCCGCTGGAGGTAGACGCCGTTTCCCGGCGCGAAGTGGTCCGGACTGGAGGTGGCGTACACGATGGCGTCGAGCTCACCAGCCTCCATCCCCGCCATATCCAGGGCCCGACGGGTAGCCCGCTCTCCCAGTTCCGTTCCCGTCTCCCCCTCAACCACCCAGCGGCGTTCCCGAATGCCCGTCCGCGTCCGAATCCACTCGTCGGTGGTATCCATCAGCCGGGAAAGCTCGTCGTTGGTGACCACCCGGTCGGGCACGGCGAAACCGGTTCCGAGGAAGCGAGTGCGTTGCATCTGATTATCCGGTGAGAGACGACTGCCCCGAGGAGGTTACTTTGACCCGTGGGGCAGCGAACCGCAAGGATCCAACCATTGGCAGGTGCTAGGAAGACCTGGGGCGCCGCCGCAGCAATGCCCACGCCCATATCCAGATCAGCCACCCCGCGGTCAGGGCCCAGCCCAAGGCGCGCCACGTTTCCCAGACAACCCCGATGGGCGTGAGCCACATGGGCCACCAGTCGTCGGGACGAAGCCGGTGGCGCTCGATAATGCGAACAGCGCTGAAGCCGGTGCGAAGCTGCCCCAGTACGGCGCCACAAAGGTCAGCGGGTGGCCCGCCTGGAGACCGCACCAGATTCCACACCATGCTGGTGGCACCCCAGCCGTGACTGTCGCTGACGCCCACGACGAACCGGTTGTGAGTCCGGGCAATGCCTATTACGGTATCCGTCTCCGCCCGCGTCAGTTCGTTGGCCTTGGGCGATGCGTTCACCAGCTCGAAGCCATCGAGCCCCACGGCGGCGAGTTGGTCTAGCCGATGCCACTGGTAGCGGCGGTATTCGGGAAGCGAAGCGACGGAGAGCGCCCGGTATGCCGAGTCGCTGGTGGCGAGCAGGCGAAGCAAGCCATCCAGTGACCTGTAGCGCTGGCGCTCGACCGGACCCGTGTCGCCCAAAAGCACGATGTGGGCCCGCCAGAGACTCATCTCGATACCGGGGCACAGAACCGTGGAGGCCGTGCCCGACTGCCGAATCGCGACTCGCGACTCACGACTACTGATATTGTGGTCGGTGATGAAGACAGCATCGAAGCCAGCCCGCGAATGCCACCGCCGGCTGGCCTCGGCGTCAAAATTTCGCATCCAGGTGTCACGGATGTCGTGCGAGAGGTTGGTGTGGCTATGAAAATCAGCGACAATATCCTGAGGGTCTACTCCGGCAAGGGATAGCATCGGCCGGTGCCACAGCGCTCCGGCGACAAGGAATGCGGCCAAGAGCAGCAGTGCCAGCACCAAGGTGCCAACTTCCCTCAGCACGGCGAAGCGGTGGGCAGCCGGCCGGGTAGGGGCGTGCCGAAGCGAGATAAAACGGGCAACGCGCCATGCCGAGTAGAGCACCGCGAGGCCCAGGAGGAAACCATGCAGCCGGCTCATGCTCAGCATCGATACTCCGTCCCACAGCGTGAACAGCGGCGCCAGGGCCAGGTAGAGCCAGGGCACGGCCAAGCGCAGCGACGGAGGAGCCACGCCTGCCACCGGATCGGAAAGGGCGGGAGCCGAGGCCAGCTGCGCACCCAGCACCAGCACTGTCAACGTGATGGGAACGGCGAGGTGGGGTAGGGCCCAACGCTGTTTCATACCAGGGAGGCGATTGAGTGACGAGCCTGGACGGGAATAATCTGGATGAGGAGTTTCCCCTGGGCGATGGCACCGCGGAAACCGGTGCCAGCGTTCTTTGCCCTTACTGCGGGGAAATCAACGAGATCGCACTGGATCCCGGAAGTGGTAGCGAACAGGAGTACGTGGAAGACTGCCAGGTCTGCTGCCGGCCATGGCAGGTGGCTGTGCGGTACCTACCCGATGGGAGTGCCGATGTCTCGGTAGAAGTGGAAGATCTGGGCTAGACTCCGCCGAACCAGGGATACCCCTGATCCTCCCAGTACCCGCCCGGCCGCTCCCGGGTAAACGACATGGCGGTCAGATACTTCGTCAGCTTGTACCCGAGCTTCACCGGGGAGTACAGCCGGAGAGGCGCGCCCCGGCCCATCGTGAGTGGTCGATCGTTGTAAGCGTAGGCCAAAATGGTCTGGGGATGCATCGCGCTGGCGAGGTCCCAGCCATTGTAATATCGGCTGTCGAACGAGTCGAACCGTAGGTATCGTGATTCTGCTTTCGGCTCGACCAGTGCGACGACGGTGGAAACCGGCACGCCGGTCCAGGTAGCCACCGCTGTCCAGCCCTCGACGCAGTGATGTTTGACGGTATACGTCAGACTCGGCAACGTCTCGAGGGCTTGAAGCGTGAGGCGCATCGGATTGCGCACCAGTCCTCCGATCTGAAGGCTCCAGTCTCGAAGAATGTCGGGCGAGGGAAAGGATCCGGTGCGATTGTAGGTAATCGAGTACATGGGAAAGTTCTGCACTGGCGTTCTGGCCGAAAGCGGGTATTCCCGGGCCGGTCGGCCAGGTGAGAACAACACTTTCTCTCCGATCCAGTCGTTGATCCGGCTGAACGCCTGGAGCCTGGGTTGGAGTACCGGCCCGCCATCCCACCCGCAGGCAGCCACCAGCGAGGTTGGGCCGGCCACCGCGCCCAGGCGGAAGAAGTCACGCCGGCTGAGCGATCGTCCGAGCTCAGTCATGACTGGGAAACCTCCCCCGATACCAACCGGTGATCATCGCCCGGAGTGACGCGGGATCGACCAGAAAGACCAGCGCTACATGAAGCAGCGTAAACCCAACGAAGAGCCAGACGGTGAGGAAGTGCCAATACCGGGCCAGCTCGTAGCCACCAAACAGGGCGGTGAGCCAGGCCAGCTGTACCGGCTGGTAGATGGCGAACCCGCTCAACGTAGCGATGGCTCCGAGCGCCACGATGAAGGTGTAGGCGGCCTTCTGCAGAGCGTTGTGCTTGCCCTGCTGCGGGTGGTCCTTCCGTAGTCGGAGGTAGTAGAGCTGCATCTGGACCGCGGGCGCGATGTCGCGCGGGCGGAAGAGCAGAGAGCGCCACTCGCCAGAGAACGCCAGAAAACCGAGATAGAGCAGGCCGGTGGCGACGAACGGCCAGGCCAGCGCGAAATGCCAGTTGAGCCCTCCCGCCAGCCAGCCCCCCAGCCGGGCCCACTGAGGCATGGGGTTGCCGTCCAGCGGATTCGGAAGGTCCAGCGGGTCATTCCTCAGTCCGAAGTGAGTGTAGGCGTTGTAGATCTGAAGACCGCTCGCGATCATGCCCACCAGAAACACCGCGTTGAGCCAGTGAGTCAGTCGCACCAGTCCGGCATATCGCTTGACCAGTGGTCGCCGGCCGGAGGTCGCGGAAGCAATCGCCGGTTCGGAGGCGGATCCCATGGCAGCTCGAATCAGGGTGAATGAGCCAATCTACCATTTAACGCCGCGAGCCCGCCAGCGGTTCTGCCCTGTAAATACCCGATCGTGCGCCATGTTCCTCGAACCGGCGGCCTTCCGAGTTGCATCGCGCACGGTCGCATCCTATTCGTACCGCAGGGCCACGATGGGGTCCAGACCGGCGGCGCGCCGGGCCGGATAGATCCCGAAGAAGAGGCCCACCGCCGCGCTGAAGGCGAAGGCGACCCCTACCGCCATAGGTGAGATGAGGGTGTTCCAGTGCATGACTCTCGAGAGCAGCACGGCGGTGCCGACACCGAGCAACACGCCCAGCACCCCGCCCAGCAGGCAGAGTGTCAGTGCCTCGATGAGAAACTGCATCATAATGTTCATTCGAGTGGCGCCGAGCGCCTTACGAACCCCGATTTCCCGGGTGCGCTCGGTTACGGAGACAAGCATGATGTTCATGATCCCGATGCCGCCCAGAGAATTTCGCCCGATGCTTTTGACTTCACCTCGACCGTCGTGTCCGGCTGCACGGTGCCGGATGCCTGTGCCGACACGACTATGTCGCGGCGCTCCACCGGATCGCCCGGTAGGTGACCGGAGGTTCTTCGTTATTGCAGGCGAAGAGAAGGAGGCCAGCCAGCGCGGTCAGAGCTATCGAGCATTACGGGCGTCCGGTCGTCTCAAAGTCACGCTCGACTTTCCCATCCTTCAGATGAACCTGTCGGCGCGCGTGCTCGGCGATATCGTGCTCGTGGGTAACCAGGACAATCGTCTGGCCGTTGACGTGAAGGGCCTCGAACAGCGCCATGATCTCCTCGCCGGTAGCGCTGTCGAGGTTACCGGTCGGCTCGTCGGCCAGGAGAATGCTGGGCTGGTTGACCAGTGCACGAGCGATGGCCACCCGCTGCCGCTGTCCGCCTGACAGTTCATTGGGCCGGTGATTCATGCGGTCTTTCAGACCCACCCGCGCCAAGGCATCGCTCGCCTGCTCCCGGCGCTCCCTGGCTCCCATACCGGCATAAACCAGCGGTAGCTCCACGTTGTGAAGGCTGGTGGCTCGAGGAAGCAGGTTGAAGGTCTGAAACACGAACCCAATCTCCTTGTTGCGGATCCGTGCCAGCTCGTCGTCCCCCAGCTCCGAGACCCGGTGTCCATTCAGCCAGTATTCACCCGCCGTGGGACTATCCAGGCAGCCGATGAGGTTCATAAGCGTCGACTTGCCGGAGCCCGACGGCCCCATTACGGCGACGAACTCATTCTTCCTGATGGTCAAGTCCACTCCGCCAAGTGCCCGCACGATCTCACCACCCATATCGTACTCGCGCTGAAGATTGCGGGTGACGATGACCGCATCGCGGGGGACATCGGACGGCAGCATGGCCATCCGCTCTTTGGTGTTCAGCATTGTGCCGGTCACAGATATCGTCCGATCAGCGCTTCGAGCTGCGCCTTGGCGCGGAGGTAGTCGAATCGGCATTCACCACGTCGACCTCCGCCTGGTTGAGGGCTTCCTGAGAAGTGAGCAAATCCACGATCGTGGAGGCGCCCAGCCGGTAGCGCTCCTGCTGCACCCGCAGATCCTCGGTTGCAGCAGCCACGCTGGTCTGAGTGATCCCGGTTCTGGTGCGTGCGGCCTCCAGTTCCGCGATGCGGGTGATCAGCTCCGCCTGTACCTCACGCTGCGCGTCCGAGGCGCTGGCCTCGGCCAAGTCCAGTTTGCCTCCCGCTGCACGATCGTGAGCTCGCGGTCGAAGCCATCAAAGAGATTCCAGCGAAGCGAGAGGCTCACCTGCCGCTGGTTAAAAAGATCGTAATCGGTGGTCCGGCTTCCGTTCCAACCGGTGTTCGCGGCAAGCGTGAGGGAGGGCCAGTAGGCGGATCGGGACGCCCGGGTGGAGGCGCGGGCGGCGGCGGCGTTGGCCGCCGCGCTCTGAATGCGGGGAGATTTCGACTCGGCCTCCGCTCGGTAGGCTCCAAGGGCACTCCGGCGTTGGGCTGCAGCGGTGCGGACGTCACCCGCAGCCCGGACCAGGACAGGCTGGACTCGCTCCGATCGGCGAATGGCTTCGGCCAGCGTGACCGCGGGCGGCTCCGCGTTTGTCTGGCTCAAGCCTGGAGGAGACAGAATGGTTGCGACGACGATGAAGCGGCTAAGCATCCGTCAGGCTCCGAGGCCCAGGGTCCGCTCGTGGGGTCGGAGCGCGCCAAGCACGAACGCGATGTGGTCATCGAGCGGAACACCCAGCTCTTCGGCACCGCGTACCACGTCGTCGCGGCTCACACCTCGGGCAAACGCCTTGTCCTTGAGCTTCTTTTTGACGCTGGAGACCTCCAGATCCTGCAGACTCCGCGCGGGTCGGACCAGCGCGCAGGCCACCAGGAAACCGGCGAGCTCGTCCACCGCGAAGAGCGCCTTGGCCATCTCGGTATCCCGAGGGATGCCACTGTAGTTGGCGTGGCCCAGGATGGCGCGCCCCATGCTTTCCGGCAGGCCACCGGCTGTCAGTATCCTCACTCCTTCAGCGGGGTGACCTTCGGTGGCCGAATGCTCTGGGTTGGGAAACCGCTCGTAGTCGAAG
>JACCRS010000224.1 GCA_013813435.1 Gemmatimonadales bacterium | reverse complement strand
TCCCATTGGCGGCCTCCAACACGTCATACCCCGCCACTTCCAGTATCCGGCGCGCCAACGTACGCACCGCCTGCTCGTCCTCGACCACAAGAATGGTTTCTCCTTGCCCCCGCGGAGAGGCCACCGGTCGCGACGGCCGGCCCAGCGGGTCCGACACCCGGGGCAGGTAAATCTTTACGGAGGTGCCATGGCCTGGCTCGCTGTAGAGCCAGATGTACCCTCCGGACTGCTTGACGATGCCGTAGGCAGTCGAGAGCCCGAGCCCGGTCCCCCGGCCAACGGGCTTGGTAGTGAAAAAGGGCTCGAACGCGCGAGCCCGAGTGGGGGCATCCATGCCAACACCGGTATCGGTCACGCGTAGGACGGCGTATGACCCGCTCTCGATGGCTGTGCCCGCATGGCGGCTAGCGTACGCATCGTTCAGGACAACGCTTGCCGTTTCCAGCCTCAGCCGCCCGCCCGATTCCATGGCGTACCGCGCGTTCAGGGCGAGGTTGACGATCACCTGTTCGAGCTGTACTCGGTCGGCTCGGACCCGCCCGGCCTCTGGGTCGAGATGGATCGTCAGCTCAATGTCCGCGCCTAAGAAGCCTCCCAGCATCCGGGTCAGGTCGGTGACCACGCCATTCAACTCGAGCACCGTCGGTTGGAGGACCTGCTGCCGGGTAAACGCGAGCAACTGGCGCGTGATTCCCGCTGCACGGGTGCCCGCCTTAACCATCTCGGAAACGTCTGACCGGAGCGGGTGGTCCTCAGGCATGCCATTGAGCACGAACCCACCGAACCCCAAGACAGCTGTCATCATATTGTTGACCTCGTGGGCAACACCTCCCGCCAGCTTGCCCAGGGCCTCTATGCGCTGCCCTTGCCGCAGATAGTCGGCTGCCCGTCTGTCATCCTCGACGTCGGCACAGGTTCCGACCCATTCTATGACCGTTCCGCCAAGGTCTAGAACGGGAACCCCGCGCGCCGTCACCCGGCGGTACTGACCGTCGTGTCGCAGCAGACGGTACTCGGCGTAATAGACCTCCTTCCGCTCGAGGGCCCGCCGCCAGACGCCAGCGACAGCATCGCGGTCCTCGGGATGAACGGCGTCCAGCCAACCCCAGCCCTGGTACGCGGACCGGGTCTGTCCGGTGTAAGCCTCCCAGGTGGGCCCCTGAGCGACGAACGACCCCGCGGCATCGGCAATCCACACGATCGAGGCCGAGGCGAGAGTGAGTGAGCGGTAGCGCGACTCGCTCCGCTCGAGCGCAGACTGCACCAGAGCCCGCTGGGTCAGATGGTCGCGGACTTCGTACTGGCGGTGCCGGGCTCGCAGCGCGGCCCGCAATGTGCTTATCAGCGCGATGGTTCGCACCGGCCGTTCCAGGAGCGTCACGTTGCCGTGGCGGGCGAAGCAGCTGAGAAGGGCGTGACTGGAGGCCAGGGTCGCGCTGCCCGCGAGCAGGATGACCAGGGGGAGATCCGACCAGGAAGGCTGACTAGCGAGCGTGGTGTCGAGCAGATCGGGGCCGTTCCCTCCGAGGGCTTCTTCCGCGATTACCGCTACGCCCACCCCCTCCTCGATGGCGGCGCAGAGTGCGGCAACGTCAGAGCAGCCGCTGGATTTGAGCCCCGATTGAGAAAGGGTCGCAACCATGAGCTCGGCGTCCCGTCCGGTGGGCGTCAGAACCAGGACGCGTTCACCGTATGCTCGGGGGCTCGGTGCTTCATCTCTCACTGACTTCGGCTCCTCCCGCTGCGAACAGTGGTTGCCGCTGTCCG
This sequence comes from Gemmatimonadales bacterium, assembly GCA_013813435.1. GTDB lineage: Bacteria > Gemmatimonadota > Gemmatimonadetes > Gemmatimonadales > GWC2-71-9 > CAVVWJ01. The sequence goes on along the minus strand of JACCRS010000224.1, from coordinate 1,747 downwards.
ATGTAGTCGGGAACGCCGGTCAGTACGCCCTGGAAGTCTCGCAGCGGTTCACCGACCCGGACCCCCGTATTGGTAACCTGATACTCACGGATGGTCAGCTCGTGTGGTCCACTCCGCTTCTTCAACACCGAGATGGCCTTGCGGACCTCGCCTGCCGCCTCGAAGAATCGAAGCACGAGAAGGCTGTCGGCCAGATAGCTCACCTCCGCCTGGCTGGCGCTCGACGACGCGAACACCCCGTGCTGGGCCAGCGTGAGGAGGGTGGTAACACCGCCTTGCGCCAGGTAGCTCAGCAGCTCGTGGAGGCGGATGTCGAGGAGCCGCTCGTCCGGCATGGCATTTATGTAGCCGTTCAGGCTGTCGACTACGACAAACTGGGTGCCCTCACGTTGGGTCGTGTCCACGATAGTGTGGGCGAACTCGCCCGGCGAGATCTCGGCCGGATCGATCGACCGGATGAGTATCTGCCCTCCGCGCTCGTACTTTCGGAGCGGCATCCCGAGACGATCCGCGCGATCGAGGAAGGTGCCGAGCCCCTCGTCGAACAGATAGAGAGCGACGTGGTCACCCCGGGCCGCCGCGGCATAGGCATATTGGGTGGCGAGAACGCTCTTCCCACAGCCGGCCGGACCCATGATCAGGGAGCTGGTGCCTCGGTCGAGACCTCCGCCAAGCAGGGTATCGAGCTCGCTGACGCCGCTGAGCACGCTGGCCCGCTCGAACGTCACATGGTGCTCCGCCGCGATCAGCCGGGGAAACACCACCAATCCCCCGGTCTGGATGCAGTAGTCGTGGTAACCCCCGCGGTAACGGACCCCGCGCATCTTGATGACCCGGAGCTTGCGGCGTTCGGCTCCATAGTCCAGCGACAGCTGCTCGAGCAGGAGCACTCCATGGGCCAGGCTTCGGAGCTGTAGATCGCCATCCTCACCGGTCCGATCATCGAGTAATAAAACGGTCGCCTGGCGGTGATTGAAGAAATGCTTGAAACCTAGAATCTGCCGACGGTAACGGAGAGAGTCGCGAGCCAGAAGCCGCAGCTCCGACAACGAGTCGAAGACAACCCGCACGGGATTCACCCGTTCCACCGTCTCGAAGATTGCCTGGGTCGTGTTGGTCAGCTCCACCTCGGAGGGGTGGAACACCGTGTATTGCGCATCAGGCCGGAGGGCTTCCGGGTCGGGCGTTAGCTCGAAGATCTCAATTCCATCGAGCGACCAGCCGTGCGACGCCGCCACCCCGGCCAGCTCAGCTGCTGATTCCGACAGTGTCACATACAGGCCTCGTTCTCCGGCACGCACCCCCTCCATGAGGAACTGCATTGCCAGCGTGGTCTTGCCGGTGCCGGGGTCGCCTTCCACCAGGAACAGGTGATTGGTGGGGTAACCGCCGGCCATGACGCTGTCGAGGCCGGGGACCCCGGAAAGGCACTTGTCTGGTGCAACCCCGTCGGGCGAAGGTTGTTTACCACGAGCATCAGTCATGACAGCATTCTTTCGAGTCATCTGATATTTCCTTACCTTGCTCGGCGCCAGACTGCATAAACGGGGATCCCCAGGGCTACGATGAGGAGACCGAGGGCGGAGAACTTGCGCTGCTGCGGGTCGGCGAGCAGAACCACGAGCAGAAATGCAATGGCCACAATGTACAGGGCCGGAAGAACGGGGTATCCAAACGCTTTGACTGGCCGAGGAAGCTCGGGCTGGAGCCGGCGAAGCCGGAAGAGGGATACCGTCGTCAGCAGGTA
>JACCRS010000199.1 GCA_013813435.1 Gemmatimonadales bacterium | reverse complement strand
CTACGGCACCTGGCAGGGGCCGCTTCACCTGGCAGCAGGTGTCACCACAGTGCGGGATATGGGGAATGACAACGACGTGCTCGACGCCACATTGCGCGGGGTGGACGCCGGCACGCTGATGGGGCCGCGCGTGGTTCGCTCCGGCTTCCTCGAGGGCCGGACTCCGTTTTCAGCGAAGACCGGGTTCGTAGCCGACAGCCTGCCCGAGGCGCTGGAGAAAGTGCGCTGGTACGCGGCGCGCGGCTATGAGCAGGTCAAAGTCTATAACTCGGTGCCGCCCGACTGGGTCGCCCCCATTGCCGCCGAGGCGCACCGGCTCGGCATGCGGGTGGCGGGTCACGTGCCGGCCTTCTCCAGCTCACCCCGCGTGGTGCGGGATGGCTACGACGAGGTCACCCACATCAACCAGCTGATCCTGAGCTTTCTGATCGACACTGACAAGGAGGACACCCGCACCCCGTTCCGCTTCACGGCCCTGGGACTTCGGGCCGGGAAGTGGAGTCTGGACGATCCTCGCTTCCAGCAGTTGGTGGCCGAGATGCTGAAGGGCGGGGTGGCGCATGATCCGACCATCGCCACCTTCCAGTCTCTGCTGCTGGCCCGGTCGGGCAGCGTCACCGCGGTGGACTCGGCGTGGCTGGACCACATGCCGGGCCCCATTCAGCGGGGCCGGAAGGTTGCCATCCTCGACATCAAGCCGGGCGAGGACCAGGTCTATCGCGCCTCGTCTCAGAAGCTCCGCGATGTGCTCAAGCTCCTCTTCGATCGCGGGGTCCACCTCGTTCCCGGCACCGATGACGTGCCGGGGGTCATGCTCCACAGCGAGCTGGAGGACTGGGAGCGCGCCGGGATCCCGGCCAAGGACGTGATCCGGCTGGCCACGATCGGGTCCGCCCAGCACCTGGGGCTCGATCACGAGCTGGGCACGATCGCCCGGGGCAAACGCGCCGACTTGATGCTGGTGCCGGGAGATCCCACCCAGGACGTGAGCGTGCTGCGCAAGGTGCGGCTGGTCATGAAGGACGGTGTGGTGTTCTATCCGGACGAGGTGCATACGGCGATCGGGGTGAAGCCGTTCGGCTCCAGGCCCCCGGTGCAGGGCACGCTGATACCATGAGTGACCAGGTTGTCATCCCGTCCTTCCCACTACCAGCTCAACCAGTAGCTCGCCTTCACCGCCACCACGTTGCGCGACTCGCCGCCGGAGAACAGGGCATCCGCGTCCCGGCCCAACCGAAGGTTCCCAAACGCCTCGTCGTTGTCCCGGTTCTGCTGCCAGACCAGGAACAGGGTCGACCCCGCCCGCCACTCCCAGCGCAGCACCGCGTTGGCCCGAAGCGAGCGGATGGTAAAGTTCTGCGGCGGCACCGTGAATGCCGCGCCACCATCGCCCGGATCAATGGCGGTGCCGTCGCCCGTGGCCGTGGCGGTCCCCTTGTCACGGCCGTACACCGCAAAGTCGTAGGTGCGCGGCCGGACGAACTCCTTGAGCTCGGTGAAGTCGCCCGCCGAGATGAGCGGCTGGAGAAAGAGCTGCAGGCTGAGCCGGGGGGTGAAGGTCCAGTCCACCCGGGTGATCATGGAGAGCTCACGCTGGTCGAGCGTGGCGAAGACGTGGCGGGTGCCGAACGTGCTCGCCGCCACCGGGTCCGGCACCGCGGCAACGTACTGGGACTGGGTCCGAACCAGGGTGAGCGCCGGTCCCAGGCTCACCCTGAGGGCGGGGGAGGGACGAACACTCAGGGTGAGATCCGCCTCGGTCTTGTGCTCATCGGCCGCGGTCCACGACTGGGTGAGGTTGGCGTTGAGCCGGGTGGTTTTCCGGGTGTCGGAGTTGAGCGTTATGCGCACGTCCCAGAACCGGGGCTGTCGAGCCAGCGGACCGCCGCGGGTGAGGCGATCGTCGTACACCGGCGGGGTGTAGTCGCCCCGCAGCTGGAAATCCCAGAAGTTGTGCAGCTGCCCCGTGAAGATGAGGCCGTACGACCCGTAGACCAGGTCGCCGTCGAAGTTCCACTGGTGGTTGGTGAAGGGGAAGATGCCGTACCTTCGAAACACTCGGCCCGGCTGCCGCTCGTTGTACTCCAGCGCGGTGGAGATGCCCCGCTGCGACGCCTCTGACTGGAAACCCAGGTCGTTGGTTTCGATCCCGGGGCTGGTCTCCTGATACAACAGTCCGCCCTGCCAGTGTCGCCCGCTGTTCTTGCGCAGCGCCAGCTGCCAGGCGTGGCCGCTCAGCGAGGTGCGGGTCGGGTCGAAGCGGAAGCTGGTGGCATCGGGACGCTGATAGTAGCGCGCGCTGGAGCGCTGGGTCCGGGCAATTGCCTCCGGGGTGCCACGCACCGTGTTGAACCCCACCGATCCATCTAGCGACCAGACCCGGTCGGCCCACGAGTTGGTGAAGTCGACGCCGACGCTGTACGCGCTGCCTCGGAGAAGAGACTTGAGCTCGGGGCTCTCCTGGTCCCGGTTCACCGCGGTGGCTATGACCCCCATCGTGCTGTTGCCGCCGCGCAGGTCCTTCCGCACCCGTCCCACGAAGTAGTTGGTCAACGGCTCGACCGGTGTCCTCACCCCGATACCAAACTCATCCACATAGCGCGCGTCTTCGCCGGCGGTCACAGCATCCAGCAGACCGATAGACCACCCGGTGCGGGTGCGGCCGCTCAGTTTAGCCGCGGCGCGGATGGAGGTCTCGGTCGGGGCGTCCAGGAAGTTCACCCCGTCGCCCGCCAGGTCCCGTTGCGGCTCCCGCCCGATGCGGCGGCTGAAAAAGATGTCGGGAACCCCGAAGCTGTTCGAGGCGCGGATGCCGCCGAAGCGAAACACGTCGGCCCCCTCCACGAAGAAGGGCCGCTTCTCCGGAAAGAAGGTCTCGAACACGCTCAAGTTCACCACCGCCGGATCCACCTCGACCTGGCCGAAGTCAGGATTGACGGTGGCATTGATGGTGAGATCGCTGGTGAGGCCGTACTTGAGGTCGAGCCCGGCCGAGCCGTGATATTCGTCGCCGCCTCGAAAGGGATCTCCCGCGGTGCCGGGCTGGTACGAGCCCCGGGCCAACAGGTAGGGCGCGAGCTCGAGCCGCCGCTGAGCCTGGAGCGGGCCCAACCCGGTGAGATGGGCGTAGCGGCTCACCCCTCCAACCTCGCTCTTGGGCGAGAAGGCAAACCAGTCCTCCTCGCCCCGCCGGAGAATCTTGCGATAGAACTGAATTCCCCAGGTGCCGTCCGCGGTGGAGTTGTAGCGCAGCTGCGAGAGCGGTATCCGAAGCTCGGCGGTCCAGCCGAGCGAATCCACCCCGGTGGCGCTCTCCCAGATCGGATCCCAGGAGAGGTCCTCGTCGCTGCCCTGCGCCGAAGAGCCGAGGATGCCGTCGAGGGTGGCACCACCGGGCGTGACCCGGAAGCGCACCCCGCTCAGGTGGTCGTGAAAGGTGTCGAGATAGACGTCGAACTCGTCGGCCTCGACATCCTCGTCTCGGCGCGCCAGCGCCGCCTTGATCCGCTTCGGCTCGCGGTCATAGAGACGGGCGCCGACATACAGCGCGTCCTCACCGATGAGCACCCGCACCTCGGTCCGCTCGGTGGCAGGCGCGCCCTCGACCGGATCGGTCTGAGTGAACCGGGTGGCCGGCTCGGCGGCGGTCCAGGAGCTCTCATCCAGGTGGCCGTCCACCGCGATGTCGCCCTGAACCCGGGCGGCCCTGATCTCCGGCGCGGCGGCATGCCGGTCGGCCGGCGCGGAGTCGGGGGGAGAGGGAGACGGAGTTTGAAAGGTGGTGCCGAGGGCTAAGGCGAGGGAGGCTGATAGTCCGACGGGCATAGGTCTCCAGGAGTGCGAGTGAAGGTTCGCATCTTGGACATGGCTCTGGGGCGAAAGGTTGCAGGCCGTCCGCCCGTCCGCCCGACCCGGTTATAGTCAGCCACATGACACGTCCCACCGATCACTTCGATGGCCGCGGGTTCTTCAATCCCGGCGGCGCCAGCGGCCAACCGTTCTGGCGCTTGCCGCAGCTCCTGCTCACGCCTAAGACCCGGTGGCCGTCAGAGGTATCGGTGGAGCCGCGGCGGCCGCCCACCCCGGGACCGGACGAGGTGGTGGTAACGTTCGACGATCTGCCGCCATCCTCTTCGCCGGAGACCGGGGTACGGCCCCCATTTCAACGAGATTGCGGCTCGTTTGGGGCCGATCGATCTGGCGCTGGTTCCCATCGGTGCCTACGAGCCGCGCTGGTTCATGAAGGACATCCACATGAATCCGGCGGAAGCGGTGCAGGCGCACCTCGATCTGAAGGCGCGCGGGAGCATCGCCATGCACTTCGGCACGTTTCAGCTGACGTCGGAAGGAATCGACGAGCCGGTCCGTGCACTGGCGGAGGCACTGGCGGAGCGCGGTGTGGCGGCAGAGCGGTTTCGGGCGGTGGAGGTCGGCACGTCAGTCAGGCCCTAACTTGTAGTCAGCCGCCCCGGTCGTGGGGGCATCTGGAGTTCCGGCCCCCTCGGTCGCTTCGCTCCCTCAGGGTGACAACCTTACCGCCTTACCGCCTTACCGCCGCCGGTCCATCCGTCCAGCCGTTACAGCCGATTCCCGCACCGCCGGCAGTACACCGCATCGGACTCGTGCCCTCCGGCGCCGCAGGACGGACAGGCCTGGGTCGAGATCGGCTGAGCCACCGCCCGGGTGAGCTCGGCGGTGACGATCCCGGTCGGCACCGCGATGATGCCGTAGCCGGTGAGCATGAGCACCACCGCGAGGGCCCGGCCCATTGTGGTGGCCGGCGCCAGGTC
>JACCRS010000177.1 GCA_013813435.1 Gemmatimonadales bacterium | reverse complement strand
GATCTATCCCTTCCCGGTTGGCCATGCAGATCAGGACGAAGAGGATATCCGCCATCTCCATCGCGAGGTCGCCCTCGGACTCGTCGTGCTTCTTGGTCTTCTGGCCAAACCGATGGTTCACCTCGCGGGCCAGCTCGCCCACTTCCTCCGAGAGACGGGCCATGTTGGTGAGAGGCTCGAAGTATCCCTCCTCGAACTGACTGATCCAGGCGTCTACTCGGAGCTGGGCGTCCTTTAGTGACATCGTAAGCGGCTAACGGTAAGCGGGGGGCCTGGCAGGCGAAGGCGCTTCCCGCTCACTGCTCACCGCTGACCGCTCACGCTGTAGCGCTTGAATCAACGCCTTGCAAAACTGCGGCAAATCCGCCGGCGTCCGGGACGAGATCAGGTTGCCATCAACCACCACCGGACTGTCCTCCCAGAGCATTCCCGCGTTCACCAAGTCGTCCTTGATGGCTCCCACGCTGGTGCCACGCTTGCCGCGGACGATGCCGGCCGAGATCGGCACCCAGCCCGCATGGCAGATGAACGCCACCGGCTTGCCAGCCTGGTAGATCTCCCGGGTGAGCTGGAGCAGCTTGGCCGAGCGGCGCATGATGTCGGGCGCGTAGCCACCGGGGATGACCAGGCCATCGAAGTCAGCGGCCTGGACCTGGTCCACGCTGGTATCGACGGTGAGAGGATACCCCCGCTTTCCCTGATAGGTCTTCTCCCCGGTCCCGGCCACCACGGTTCGGGCGCCCTCTTCCTCTAGCCTGATCTTGGGATACCAGAGCTCGAGGTCCTCGTAGAGAGGGCCGGCGAAGAAGAGAACGGTCTTGTCGCGCAGTGTCATAAGGGAAGTATAGCTCTCTTGCAGTGGGAGGTGATGAGTAGCTTCATTGATGCTCTTCCGTCCCGTGTCTCCCCTGAAAGGTGCTCTTATGTGGACGCGTAACTTGGTTGGTGGGCGGAGTTATTCCGGCCGCAATCGTGCTTGCAGCATGTTCGGGCGACCCCGCGGTCCGCCGGACGCTCCGGAAGCCGATTTTCATGTGATTGGCAAATGTGACTTCATGACCGGCGGAGGATCGGTCGTCGCCGGCGGTGGAAGGGTCACGTTTGGGGTCCACGCCGGGCGCAGCCGCGGAGGCACAGTCTTCGGCCACTTCACTGTGGTTGACCATCGTACCGATACCCGCTATCAGAGCACTCAAATTACGGCCTACGGAAGGGCCATAGCGCCGTTCTTCGTATCGTACCATCCACCGGTGTGACCCGGGTGGTGGAGGGTAAGATTGGGTAAATGGCGGAGCGGTGAAGAGCTTCACGGCCTATCTGAACGGCAGCGGAGAGCCGGGAAGGGGCGTGGACCAGATCTTCTTCCGGGTCGATGGTCACCAGATTATTCGGGAGCTCCCTCAGGTGGCCTACCGACGCTTCGGTTACTTACGGGGGGCAACCTGCAGTACCACGATCACTGCATTCCTGGGAGTCCGCAGTCAGGCAAATGAGCGCTGACCCCGGCATGAGCAGATCGGCGGTCACTCGTTCGCGGGTGACCGCCGGTTCATGAGATCATGTAGTTTCTTGCACCTTTGGGGAGTCCCAACCCTCGCTATCTGCACGACCCGGCTGTCATCCCTCCATACTCAAGTCCTCGTCTCATAAAGCGTTAGTACACGGCACACCACGTGCTGAGTGAGCCATGTCCTGAAAGGGAGGACTGGATGGCTCCAGATCGCACCAGATCTCGCCGGGGCTTCACCCTGGTCGAGACTGCATTGGTAGTCGTGGTGGCGGGCATGCTGCTGGCGATAGCGGCGCCCCGCTTTACTGCCATGCGGAACGGTTTCCTGATCAACACGGCCGCCCAGCAGCTGGCTGGGGACCTGCGCCGTGCCCAGGTCGAGGCCATCAAGCGGAACCAGACGATCACGGTGGCGAAGACCGCGACCACTACCTATAACATCACGCAAATCGGTAACCGCACCTTCGAGCCAGGCATCGGGTTCGCTGCCGGGGCAATGACCGTGAGCTTCGCGTCGTTCGGTCCGCCGATCGGCGGAGGAGCGACCTTCACCATCAATTACGGCGGCCGGGCCAAGGCAGTCACGGTCGGCGCCAATGGCCTGGTGACTGTCCAATGACCCCCGTTCCCATGCATCTGCGAGGCCGGTCCGAGGCGGGCTTCACCCTCATCGAGCTGATGATCGCCATCGTCGTGATCGTCATCGGCGTACTCGGCATGTCCTCCGTGATCGCCACGTCGATCCGGCAGCAGGACCTGACCGCCGCCCGGACCGACATGGCTGCTCTGGCTGACAACAAGTTCGAGGAGCTGCGCGCCTTCGCCGGGGCGGTCCAGCGCACCGCCGATACGGTGCAGCTGGTTCCTGGCGGGTCGCTCACCGTTGCGACTGCGAACCACAACGACGCCGTAACTGAGCGGGGACGGACCTACACTCGCCGCTGGCTGGTGACCGCCGGCGTGGGAGGAACTCGCAACGTTACGGTTCGGATTACGCCGCCAGGCACCGGCCCGCGTGCGCCCCAGCCCAAAGATTTCCATACTCTGATCACGATGTAGGGGGGAAAGCGATGCGACGGCAGGAACGAGCGGGATTCACGTTGATCGAGCTGATGATCTCCCTTACGCTGCTTGCCATCGT
>JACCRS010000133.1 GCA_013813435.1 Gemmatimonadales bacterium | reverse complement strand
CGGGCGAGCTTGGGATCTTCCACCTGCTCGCAGATGGCGACCCGGTGGCCGGCACCTACCAGCTGGCGCAGGTACTCGCCTGCGGCCTTCACCGGTACCCCGGCCAGCGGCACTCCATCGCCGCGGGAGGTAAGCGTAATATCGAGGATCCGGGCGGCGAGCTCGGCGTCTTCGTGGAACATCTCGTAGAAGTCGCCCACCCGGTAAAAGAGGATGGCGCCCGGGTGCTGCGCCTTCACTTCCCGCCAATGCTTGATCATCGGTGGGGTGGAGGCGCTACTGTCCCGGCTGGTGAGGGGCATGAACACAATATAATGTTGCGGTACATACCCGGCCGCTTCATGCTTAGCTCCATGCCCCAGCCCTTCCACTTCGCCTTCTTCGTGCGCGACCTGGCCTCGACCCGCCGCTTCTATGGCGAGGTGCTGGGCTGCCGGGAAGGCCGCAGCACAGAAGCCTGGGTCGACTTCGACTTCTTCGGAAATCAGATCTCCGCTCACAACACGGGGCAAACCACCCCAACCGAGAACACCGGGCGGGTGGACGGCGTCGCTGTGCCGATGCCCCACTTCGGAGCGCTTCTCTCCTGGGAGGTGTTCCAGGCAATCGCGGACCGCATTCGGGCTGCCGGCATCCCGTTCATTCTCGAGCCGAGCATCCGCTACCCGGGGCAACCCGGGGAACAGGCCACGATGTTCCTCCTCGATCCCAGCGGCAACGCTCTGGAGTTCAAGAGCTTCAAGCATCCGGAGCACGTCTTCACGGCATGAAACCGGCGGCTGTGGTCATCGTCGGCGCGGGAGTGATGGGGGCCAGCGTGGCCTACCATCTGACCGCCCGGGGATGGCGCGACGTGCTGGTGCTTGATAGGAGCGGCGGACCCGGGCGGGGAAGCACCGGCGCCGCGGCCGGCGGATTTCGGGCTCAGTATGCGACGGCAATCAACGTTCGGCTCTCCCTTCTGGCCCGGGAAAAGTTTGTGCGCTTCAAGGACGAGATCGGATCCGACCCCGGCTACCAGCCTGCCGGGTATCTCTGGCTGGCCACCACCCCGGCGGAGCTCGACATCCTTCGCGCCGCTCTCCGGGTCCAGTGGGACGCGGGGCTGTACGAGGCGGTAGAGGTGAACGCGGATGACATTGCGCGGCTGAGCCCGGCGGTTGCTCCGGGCGTGGCGCTGGGCGGAACCTTCTGTCCCAGCGACGGCTACATCGCTCCGCTGCGGATTCTTGATGGGTACCTCGCCGCGGCCCGGCGCCACGGGGCGCGGCTGCAATGGGGCACCAATGTCACCGGATTTCGGGTGGACGGGTCCGGCCACATCGTGTCAGTCGAAACCGATGGCGGGCGGATCGAAACCGCCTATGTCATCAACGCCGCCGGCGCTTGGGCCGCCGGGCTGGCTCAGTGTGCCGGCGTGCCGGTCCCGGTGACACCGCTCCGGCGCCAGGTCGCAGCCACGGTGCCATGCACGCTCTTACCGCCCCAAACGCCGATGACCATCTTTGCCGGTGACGGGTTCCACTTCCGGGTACGGGACGGCCGGGTGCTGCTGCTGTGGCCCAGTCCTGGTGTGTCGGGACGGCCGTTCGACATCCGAGTCGATCCCGAGTGGCTCTCCGCGGTTGCCCGCATGGCGCATCAGCGGGTGCCGGCCCTCCGTACCGTCGATGTGGACGCGGCGGCCTCGTGGGCCGGGCTGTACGAAATGTCGCCCGACAAGCATGCCATCATTGGCCCTGCGCCCGGCTGCGACAACCTCTACCTGATCAACGGTTCCTCCGGCCACGGCGTGATGCACGCCCCCGCGCTCGGCGCCCTGCTGGCCGAGCTGATCACCGACGCTAGATTCTCCAGCCTGGACGCTACCGCCCTGCGTCCTTCCCGTTTCGCAGAAGGCGCGCCCAATCCGGCGTCCGGACTCCTGTAGGTCAGTCACCCGAAAGGAGACACTCGTGCGACTGCGATCCCTTCTTCTGCTGGCTGGCGTCATCGCGCTCGGCTTCGGTCTCGGGTTCCTATTCATGCCACGACCGATGCTTGCGCTCTACGGCGTGCCGGCCGATCCACCGATTGCCCTAGTGTCGCGCTTCTTCGGCGCGGCACTGGTCCAGCTGGGCCTCGTGCTATACCTCATCCGCGACGTCGGCGACCTGCGAACTCAACGGGGGGTTGTGATCGGCTCCTTCCTGGGCTCCGTGGCCGGACTGGTGGTGGCACTCACGGGGCAGTTCTGGGGCGTCACCAACCAGTTCGGCTGGTCCACGGTTGCCATCTACGGTCTGCTGACGCTGGGCTACGGCTCGTTCATGTTCGGGAGGCCGACCCCGCCTCTATGACCCCCGCGTCCCGGATCGCGGGCCATCGCTGGTGGCATACCATAGACGTGGCCCCGGGTGTCTCGACGCCGGGGGCGTGGGATCTGAGGCCGATGGCCGGCCGCATTCCCTGGCCGGGCACGCTGTCCGGCGCTCGCTGCCTGGACGTCGGCACTATGGATGGGTTCTGGGCCTTCGAGATGGAGCGCCGCGGAGCCGCCGAGGTAGTGGGAATAGACGTGGGCGACTCGGCGCAGAGGTTTCGCCTGGCGGGTGAGCTCCGCGGATCACGGGCCGTCTGGGAGACCTTGAGCGTGTACGATCTCTCCCGGGCGCGCATGGGACAGTTCGACCTGGTCTTCATCGGATACACCTTGAATCTGCTGCGCGACCCGATCGGTGCGCTCGAAGCGATTCGGGGTGTGTGTACCGGCGCGGTGATCGTCCTCGATGAAATAAGCCTGGCGTTGACCCTGCTTCATCGCGGTCCCCTGGCCCGGTTCGCGCCCCGCCCTGGGTACCAGGAATGGTGGGTGTTCAATACGGCGGGACTTCGCCGCGCGCTGAACGTCGCGGGTTTCGAGCCGAAAGCAGAGAGCCGCCTTGTAAAGCACCGGCCCGGGCCCGGGACCAGTGTCGCCGACGTGCCGGTGGGCTATCGCCTCCGGCATGCCGTCGGGCTTGCCGGCGTGTCGCTGGCAATCAAGGCGACTCCCTGCTGAGGCGGTATACTAGTACATGCTATGCCAGCGCTGCGGTGAACGCGAAGCCGAGATCTTTCAGACCCAGCGGGTGGGCGACAAGCTCTACGATCGCGATCTCTGCAGTGCCTGCGCCAAGCTGGATTATGGAGTGTTTTTGGGTGCGCTGCTTCAGTCTCAGGCGCCCGGGGCGGCACCGCTGACTGAGGAGGATGAGCGAGAGCTCAGGCGGGTGCTGGACCAGGCCGCTCCATCAGAGGACGCGCCGGCCCGCGAAGACTGAACGGACCGGCGCATCTCCGTACTTGCCTACAGCTGCTCTTCCGACTCAGACTCCTCAGGCAGCGTATCGGTCACCTCTCCTCCCGATACCAGCACCGAGTCACTGACGCTATCGATCGAATCCGTGACCGTTGCCGCTTGCTGCCAGCTCTCGATTTGCGCCTGAAACGTCTGGGACAGAGCCGCAAGATCTACCGGGGCGGATTCTGCCTGCTGACCACCGCCGGTTACCCGGGCCAGACCGACCGATGCCTTGGCATAGGTGCTGTCGGCTGCGATCGCCCCTTCATACGCCTTGGCTGCCGCAACCGGGTACCCGGACCGCTCCAGCGCCGTGGCCAGGTTGTTCTGGAACACCGGTGAATTGCTGCGGAGCTCCACCGCCCGGGCCAGCGCCGGAATTGCCTCGGTGCTCCGTCCCTGCTGGATGTAGACCAGGCCCAGATTGTTCATCGACCAGACATCGCGATCGTCGATGGAGACGGCGCGCTGGTACGCCTCGATCGCCTGGTCAATCCTGCCTTCCTGGTAGAGCCCCCGTCCCAGCAGGCGCAGGCCTTCACTCGACATCGGCTCCAGGCTCAGCGCATTCGTGATCCGCTCCAGCGCGTCCTTCGAGCGGCCGGTCTCCAGCAGTACCCGGCTGGAGTTGAACAGGCTCTTCCTATGGGTCGAATCGAGCTGAAGCGCCTGATCGAAGCCGCTCAGCGCCTTCTCATGCTGTCCCGCTCTCCAGGCCGACATGCCGAGCATGTAGTGTCCCCATGGATTCTCGGGATGGGCCCCGGCGAAGGTGGTGAAGAGCTCTGAAGCTTCAGCATACCGGCCTTCATTGAATACCGACTCGGCGGTCTCGTAGGAAACCGGTGTGGCGGCGACACGCTCCTCGCTGGCTACGGGTGCGGTGGCAGCCGACACAGTTGGAGTGGCGCCGGCAGTGGTGGACGTGGTGCGGCTCTTCTCCGAGCCCCTGCAGCCGGCCGCGATCGAAACGACAGCGAAAGCCAACGCCGGAAACGCAATGAAACGGGACATGGAACTTCCTCCTTGAGTTGGCGCCTCTGCGCCGTGGGTGACCAGCGGACGTCCCCTGAGAAGGCAAGTGGGCGGCCAGGCGACCCGGGACCAGGGATGGTTTTGGAGGAGGCTGCGTTACAAGGAGTTAAACAGAGAGCGTGAGGAGAGGCGTTGACCCACTGTGTTCCGGTGGACACGAGAAAGCGGGGCCCATCGTGTCCCAGCGGACACGCAGGTTCAGTCGCGTTTGAGATCCAGCCGGCGCATGATCTTCAACAGGCTGGCATGATCAGCCAGGCCCAGCTGCTGGGCGGTACGAGTGATGTGCCAGTCGTGGCGCTCCAGCGCGGCCACCACGATCTGCCGCTCGGCCTCGACCTTGAGGGCGGCTAACCCACGCTCTTCGGGGGCGGCCGGCCGTTGCGCCGGGCTCCGGTCCCTGATCTCGCCCGGGACGTGCTCGGGGCGAAGTACATCACCGTCGGCCGCGATGATCATCCGCTCGATGATATTTCTCAGCTCGCGTACGTTGTTGCGGCGCCACTCATATCTCATCAGGAGATCGAGCGCGTCCGCCGAAAGCTTTTTTGGCCGCATACGGAATCGTTCACACGTCGCCGCCACGAAGCGCGAGGCCAGTTCAGGAATATCCGAAATGCGATCACGCAGTGGGGGCACGCGCAGCACATGGACGCTGAGCCTGAAGTAAAGATCCTCGCGGAACCGCGCAGCAGTCACTTCCGCCTCCAGGTCCCGATTGGTGGCGGCTACGATCTTGGGCTCCACTGTGATCGAGCGATTGCCACCCAGCCGCGTGACTTGTCGCTCCTCCAGCACCCGCAGCAGCTTGGCCTGAGCGGCTAGCGGCAACTCGCCGATCTCGTCCAGAAACAGAGTGCCGCGCTCCGCTGCCTCGAACGCTCCCTTTCGGGCGCTCACCGCTCCGGTGAAGGCCCCCCGCTCGTGCCCGAACAACTCGCTCTCCACCAGGTTCTCCGGAAGGGCCGCGCTGTTGATGGCGACGAATGGACCAGCGGCTCCGGGCCCGTGGCGGTGAAGGTCTCGGGCAACCAGCTCCTTTCCCGACCCGCTCTCGCCGACGATCAGTACCGGGCTGGGAATCGGTGCTACCCGCGCGATAGCATCGCGCAGGCGGCGAAGAGCCGCGCTGTCGCCGATGAGGGAGGTCTCGCCCAGCTGCCGCTGAAGGGAGGCGACCTCACCGCGGAGTCGCTTACGTTCGAGCACCGCCTCGACTTCACGCACCACACGTTCCATTGGCTCGGCCTTGTCTATAAAGCCGTAGGCCCCCAGGCGGACGGCCTGGATGCAGCGGTCATAGTCACCGGTGCCGGTGTAGACGATTACCGGCACCTCGCTTCCTATCTGGTCCAGCGCTCGCAAAACCCCGAACCCATCCAGACCCGGCATCTCCAGGTCGAGGAGGACGCAGTCCACCGCCGAGCGAGTCAGCAGGTCGAGCGCCTCGGTGCCGCCCGGGGCGGTAAGCACATCGTAGCCGCCGACGCGCTTGAGGTCGTAGGCGTATTGCTGAGCCAGCGTGGCCATGTCGTCCACCACGAGCACGAGCGTCATCCGGCCCGTCCGCCGGACACTGCGGGCAGCTCGACCACGAAGCTGGTACCCGCGCCGGGCTCGGTCTCGACGTGCAGGCTGCCGTTCAGATCGAGAATGAGGCGCCGGACGATGGAGAGGCCCAAGCCGGTGCCCTCCGCTTTGGTGGTATAGAAATCATCGAATGCCTGGTCTAGCTGCTTCCGGCTCATGCCCGGACCGGTATCCGCCACCGTAATCCTCACCTTCTGCTCCGCGCCAACGCCGCCGGCGATGGCGGTTGTCACGGCCACGGTGCCGCCGCCGGGCCTGCCGGCGAGACTGTCGACCGCGTTGCCGACCAGGTTCTCGAGCACCCGGCGAATCATCAGACTGTCGCCGATGGCGTGGGGCATCGCCTGACTCAGATTCGTCTGGAGCACGGTTCCGTCGACGCTGGTGTTGCGAAGCACCTGTTCCACCAGCGCGTTCACGTTACAGGGCGCTCGCTCCACGGTGGGGGAGAGGCGGGCATAGTTGCGGGCCAGCGTCTCCAGGTACTCTACGCTCGATTCAAGGGTACCCTTTCGCTCCTCAAATACGGCCGCCAACCCGCCGGGCTCCTGGCGGGCCACTTGAGAGAAGTGGCGCAGGACATTCCGAATCGGAGCTAACCCGTTCTTGACGTCATGATTGACTTGCCGTGCCAGGTCACCAACGGCCGCCCTGCGTTCTGCCTCCCGCAATCTGGCCGAACTGGTCCTGAGTCGTTCGGTCATCCCGCCGAGCAGGCGGGACAGAGCCCCGATCTCATCCTGCCGCTCGGTCTCGAAGCTCTGGTCCAGCCGGTCGAGGTCGATCTCCGAGGTCTTTCTTGCCAGGTCCCGGAGCGGGCGGCTGACCTGCGACGAAAGCCAGGCCGCCAGCGCCAGTGCTGCGGCAAGCGTCAGCGCCACAGCAATCAGCAACCAGCGATCGATGCTCCGGCGCAAGGCCTGAAGCGTACCCAGTGACTGGGTGACGACCAGGCGTACACTGTCCAGCGCTGCTCCGCTTCCACTCAGCAGATTCACGTACGGCAGGTAGACCTCGCGAAGAATCCGGGCATGAGAGGACGGCACCCGCGGTTGATCGGGATAGAAGAGATCCACCGAGAGGTCTCCGTTGCGAGCCAGCCGGCCAACCCGGGTGCCGGCTTCGACGCCACCGACGACGCTGAAACGCCGGCCACCGACTCGAAACGAGTCCACCCTTGCAAGCGCCAGCAGCGGTGCTTCAGGTGTGCGGGTCCGCACCAGCGCTATGGTGCCTCCAGCCTTGGCAAGGAGAGCAGGCAGCTGGGGCTGCGACCGATCGAACTCGTTCCTGAAGTGACCGGAGCTGAGAATTCTCCCCGCGCTGTCCTGAATCTGCAGCATCGAGAGGCCGGAAAGCTTCATGGCGCTGCCAGCATAGTCGAGCAGGTACCTTCGAGAGGCTGGCTCGCCCTGAAGAGCGCCCAGGCGAAAGCGGTTGTCACTGGACAGATCGGAGATCAGGCCGTTCAGTCGGCTTGCAACGGTGGCGCCTTCCCTCAACAGGTCGGTCTCGATCACCTCAGTCATCGAGTTCACTCGCTGCTCGTACTCTGCCGTCAGCCGGCGCTCCATCTCCTGGCGCACCCCATAGGCCAATGCGCCAAGGGGTAGAAAAACCCCGGCCAGAATCCCGAAGAAGAGTCGGGTCCGAAAGCTCATCGCTCGACCACGCGAATGGTGCCGTCCCACTCCACCGTCATTGGGGGAGCTCCGTTTCGGACTATCGCGTATGCTCTGGACTCGATCAATGGCAGGAACCGAAATCCTGCCGGCAACCCATAGACATCGCGACATGGCGCGAGTGACTGGCGTGGAACACCCATGACGTAGGCCCTATCCGAGCCGCCCCGGACTGCAATTGCGAGTTCCGGCGCCTCGAGCCCTACGGCCCGGAGCCCGGCACTGGGCGATGCAAGCGCCACTATTCGCTCCGCGAGGCCGCGGGCAATGTCATCATCCTTACGGTAGACGACGCGCGACGAGGCGTTATCCGAACGCAGCGGCGAGGCGGCCTGGCAAGACCGGTGGTCACTCCACCAGTACGGTGGCTCTGGTGCCCGGCTCGAGGCTCTGACCGCATCTTTGGCCAGCGACTTCCGAACCGATACCGTGTCGAGAGCGCCCAGCAAATCTCCTCGACTGACCCCAGGCTCCATCAACAGGTAGGTGCGGGACCACGGCAAGGGAAAGGTGGTGAACTCGGCACGGTTCGAGACGTAGTCGACCAGGACGGGGTCGCGCGTGATAACGAGATCTGCCTCGCGATCGAGCGCATCACGGGCGTCGCGCTGCAGTGGAAAACGGAACTCGATCACCGGCAGCTTTCCCTGGCGCGGAATTAACAGGCTCCCTTCGCCCGATCCGCCGCCTGAGGCGAGGCCGTCGGTTACGACCAGAGCAGGATCAGCCAGAAAGCGCGGGAGGGAGTCTGCGCCGCCGCGCATGAGCACACGCAGGCGCCGGTCGTCGAGCTCAAATGCGGAGTCTATTCCGAACGCTCCCGCGCTCGCGCTGTCCCGGTTAGCGAGCACTCTAAGCATCCCTGCAACATCCGAAGCAGAGATGGGGCCGCTGCCAGGGAACGCAGCTCCTTCACGCAGGGTCAAGGTCCATCCCCGCCCCACAGAGTCAGCAGTCCAGTATCGTGCGAGACCGGGCCGGACCGTCCCCTCGCAGTCCACTCTAATGAGATTTTCGAAGAGATTTCGGAAGAGGAGGCGCTCGCTGTCGTTGGCTGGAGCCGTAGCATTACCCAAGTCCACCGGCTCCAGCAGGGCGACAGTAAGAGTGTCGAGTTGGTTCGGCGAACCCGCTGTTAAACCACAGGGGTCGGGCTGGTCAGGAGCGAGGGTAGATGGGGTAGGCTGCGGGGCGCAGCCGAGGGCCAGCAGAAAAAGGGTTACGGCCCCGCACCGCACGGGCGGCGTTACGGCTCCGCGACCACGAACAGGCTGCCCCCGAGCTTGGCTTTGAGATCGGGCAGGGCCGCCGCCGCTTCCGGCCGAGTGGCGTAGTCGCCGACCCGGACTTTGTGGAGCCCAGCTTCCTGCACTATGACTGGCGTCAGACCCTGTTTTCGTAGTCTATCGGCGAGGGCTTGGGCCGTGGCGGGAACCCGAACCGCCGTCACCTGAACTCTGAATCGGCCCGTGGTCTGGGCGGGCCGGCTCGCCACGGCCGCCGGCTCCGGACTAGTTTTGGCCGGGGCTGGAGGTTCAGGGCGGGCGGGTGCCGGTGCTGGCTCATCCGGCGTTGGAGCAGGCGCCGTGGCCACCGGGGTGGGGTTGGACGGCGGCGGTGTCGGCACCGGCTCGGCCTGCTCGGGAGGAAGGGCGGCCGTGTCAGTTCCCCCGCTTGCCAGGCCCGGCTGCGAGTCGATGGGCGGGCGTGCGGCTATCTCAGCCCGAATCCCGGCGCAGCGCTGATCGAGGTAGCCGAGCTGATTCTGAAGCTCGACGTTGCTCCGCGACTGGGCTAGCCCGTCCGCTATCCAGCGGCACGCTTGCTCGGGTGCCTTCTGGTCAAAGTAGGTTCGGGCGGCCCAGTAAGATGTCTGCGGGAGCAGCGGACTGTCAGGATAATCGAGACGGATCCGCTCCAGGTTCCGGGCGGCGCCCTCCAGATTCCCACTGGCGTAGTCGAGCTGTACCAGACGCAGGAGAGCATCGTCAGCCCAACTGGCGGTAGAGTATTCAACGGCCACCCGCTGGAGCTGGCGGCGCATTTCATTGGCGTCGCTCGCGACCATGGCCTGAGTGTAGATGATCTGGGGGTACAGCGTATCGGTAGGCGAAGTGGCCGCCAGCAAGCGTCGGGCTTTGGTACGCGCCGAGTCGCCGCGACCCTCCTGCGCCTGGCGAATGATATCGACCAGCCGGGGGTCGGTTTGCGCAAGGGCGGGAAGGACGGGAAAGACGGCCAGGACGGGAAGGCAGAACAAAGTCCGAGCGGCCAACGTTCTCCAAGCCCGCCGAATACGCTTGCCCTTCCCGTCATTCCCGTTCATGCTGCCTCCGCGGATGGTACCCCGATTTGAAGCACCAGGTCGGTCAGGAGTCCTCGCTCATCCGAAACCGTGGTGTTCTTGAGGGCCTGATCGGTGTCCCGTGCTGCCTTGAGAGCCGAACGAATCCGGCGGTGCGGCCAGTCCGGGGCCCAGCGGCTCCACCGTGCGGCTTCCTCTTTGTAGCTTAGAAGGCCGAACGGCCGGACGCTGAGCAGGCTCTTCATGACACCGGCCTCGAGCGACCGGCCCCTCATGCCGTCGTCGAAGTGCGATCGGGCTATGCCGAGCCCCACCAGCGAGGTCCCCAGCGCGGTAACCAGCTTCACTCCTGACACGCCCGCCTGATCCAGGACTGAGGGCAGCAAGGTAGCGGCCCGACCGGTTTCTCCGTTCAGCACGGCTTCCCGCCAATCCCACAGCGTCTCTCCGTGCCGGACACCGACCAGCTCACCCACCCGTCCGGCGGTCATGATCTCGCCGGAAGGGAGTGACGCCAGCTTGCTCATTTCGGAGGCGAGTGCTCCCAGGTCGCAGCCAACCACGCGGATGAGGTGCTCCGCCGCGTCGGGCTCCAGATTTACCCCCAGCTGGCCCGCCTGGCGCAGCAGCCACTTTCTTGCCCGTTCCGGGGGAAGCCGGTCAAAGCCGACGGCACATGCGCCGGCCGCTAGCTCCCGGTCTTCCTTCTCCTCCGCCGACCCCTGCAGCATGATCACCAGGGTCTCGGCGCTGGGCCGCTCCAGGTACTTGAGGAGCTCGGCGCGGCCCTTCGTTTTTCGTTTCCAGCATTCCACGTCTCGCAGCAGGACCACGCGCCGCTCGGCCAGCATCGGTAGAGTGTTGCACAGGGCGTGCACCTCCTCCGCATCCAGTTGGGCAGCCGATCTCTGGTCGAAGTTGAAGTCCCTCAGGGCCGGATCAAGCGCCCGGTCGAGGATGGACCGAACGGCCTCATCCTTCAAAACGTCTTCGGGTCCAAAGAAGTAGTAGACCGGGGCCAGGTCGCCCCGGTTAAGTGACCGAAACAGCGCGTCCACGGATTGTGCGGGCATGGAGGAATTGTACTAGTAACTCGCCTTCCTGCGAAAGCACTCCACGTATGTCAGGCCCACGAGCGTCTTGCCGTCGCGAATCTCGCCATTGCGGATCATGGTCATTACCTCCGACCACTTCCGGGTATGCACCTCCATGAACTCGTCGGGCTCCCGGCGGTGCTTTCCGGGCTTCAGTCCGTGAGCCAGAAACACGTGGATCTTCTCGTCGGTAAATCCAGGAGTGGTAAATATCGTGGTGAGCCGCGAGAGCACATCAGCGCTCATCCCGGTCTCTTCCTCCAGCTCGCGGTGAGCGCAGGTGGCGGGGGTCTCGCCGGGGTCCAGCCGGCCGGCCGGGATCTCCCAGATGAAGTCATCCGCGGCGTGTCGGAACTGACGGATAAGGAGAACGCGGGGATCGGCGCTGCGCGGCTCATCCAGCAGGGGGACCACGGCTGAAGCACCCGGGTGCCGCACCATCTCCAGCTGGCCCGTGGACCCGTCGGGAAAGCCCACCGTGTCTCGGTCGAGATTGACGACCTTCCCGGTATGGAGGCGCTCCGTGGAAACGAGGGTCATAAGGATTGCGAGTGTGAAGTGAGGGGGGAAACGGCAGCCCGAAACCACGCCACCGGGATCTTGAACCCTTCGGCGAAGAGGTACCGCAACTCCAGGACGGGGTTGTCGGAGATGGGGCTGTCCTCCGTGGGCGAGGTGTAGGCCTCGAGGTTGGTGCGCCGGGCCTCCATTCGGAGCCGAAACATATGAAAGGGATCGCTTACCAGCAGTACCCGGTTAAGCCTTTCATGCTCCAGCCACTCACCCACAGCGGTCATCGACGCCTGGGTGGAGCGGCCCTGGGCCTGTACGATCACGGCTTCGGATGACACACCATGGCTCACCAGAAAGCGCCGGCCCACCGTGGCTTCGCTGGTAGTATCCCCCCGTCCCATCCCGCCGGTCACGATGATCCGGGGTGCGTGGCCCTCTCGATAGAGGTGGAGTGCGTGGTTGAGACGGGCGCGGAGAACCGGCGAAGGGCGGCCGTTGTACTGCGCCGCGCCGAGAACGACGATAGCGTCGACCGGCCGCCGCTGATCCTGCTGACTCACGATCAGCACCATGACAAGCGCCGCGGTGTAGACGGTGGCTGCGCCCAGCAGAATCCAGCCAAAGACTTGGCGGAAGGAAGGAAGGCTGGAACGATGAAAGCTTTCCGCCCTTCCGCCCACCCGCCGGTCCGCCCTCACAGATCGAAGCTCTCCCCGTGCGCTGGAATCCTTACGTCCTGCACCCCTTCGTCACGCAGAATAGTAGCCATGGCATCCAGGCCCTCTCGCTCGCCGTGCACCACAAAGGCCCGACGAATCGGCCCGCCCAGCCGCCGAACCCAGGCGCGCAACTCGTTCCGATCGGCGTGGGCCGAGTAGCCGCCGATCGTCTCGACTTCGGCGCGGCGCTCATGCTCCTGGCCCAAAATCCTGACGACCTTCTCACCGGTTTGTATCCGCCGCCCCAGGGTGTGCTCCGCCTGGAAGCCGACGAACAGGACCAGATTCCGATGATCGCCGATCCCGTGCGCCAGGTGGTGGAGGATGCGGCCCGATTCAACCATGCCGGACGCAGCGATGATGATCGCAGGCCCATTATGGGAGTTCAGTGCCTTGGAGTCGGAGACCTCTCTGACATAGCGCAGCAGAGGGAACTCGAACAGCTCATTGGTGGTCTCGATCATCCGCTCCCGTTTGTCGAACACCTCGGGGTGGAGCCGGAATACCGTGGTGATGTCTACCGCCAGCGGGCTATCGACCACTACCGGTATTTCGGGGATCTCGCCTGCCCGATAGAGCTGATGCAGGCTATACACCAGCTCCTGGACCCGGCCAACGGCAAAGGCCGGGATCAGGACCTTGCCGCCCCGTGCGGCGACGCGGCGCACGCTCTCCGCCAACCGGGCCTCGCCGTCAGCGAACGGCTCGTGCGTGCGGTCGGCGTAGGTGGCCTCGATGATGAGGTTGTCTATCGGTCCCGAGGGCGGCTCAGGATCCCGCACAATCGGCAGCCCGCTGCGTCCGATGTCACCGGAGAACACCAGCCGCTGGTTTCCGCCTTCAGTCAGGCGGAGGTCGATGGTGGCCGAGCCCAGAATGTGGCCCGCATCGTGGAATTCCAATGCGAGATGCTTGCGAAGATAAAATACCCGGCGGTACGGAACGCCGACCATGAGGTCCTGCACCGCGATGGCTTCGTGAAGGGAGTAGAGCGGCTCGCTGTCAGGCAGCGCCTTACCGCGACGGACAAGGAACTCGTAGTCCTTCTCCTGGATGTGGCCGGCATCGGCCAGCATCACCGCGCTCAGGTCACGAGTGGCGGGTGTGCTGTAGACCGGGCCATGGAACCCCTCCTTGACCAGGAGTGGAAGCCTCCCACTGTGGTCGATGTGCGCGTGACTCAGAATCACGCCGTCCAGTCGGCGGGCGTCGAAGGGGAGCTGGGCGTTAAGGCTGTGAGTCTCGGCCCGACGTCCCTGGAATAGTCCGGCGTCCAGCAGTATCCGGGCTCCCGCCGCCTCGAGCAGGTGCATCGAGCCCGTGACCTGGCCTGCGGCGCCCCAAAACGTCAGACGGGTGGCGGTCATGTTTCCTCGAAAGCGTGAACCGTGTTTTTCCTCACCGCGTCCCGAACAACCGGTCCCCGGCATCGCCCAAACCAGGGAGGATGTAGCCCAAGTCGTTCAACTGCCGGTCGAGTGCCGCGGCGAACACCGGCACCTCCGAATGACTCTCGAGCATGCGGCGGACTCCTTCGGGAGCGCACACCAGGCAGAGAAACCGGATACGGAGGGCGCCGGCCTTCTTCAAGGCTCCGACGGCGGCAACCGCCGATCCTCCGGTGGCCAGCATCGGGTCGAGGATGAAGAAGTCACGCTCGACCTCGTCGTGGGGGATCTTGAAGTAGTAGTCTACCGGCTGAAGCGTCTCGTGATCCCGGTAGAGCCCGATGTGACCCACCCGGGCGGAGGGTATCAGCTGGGTGATGCCGTCCACCATTCCCAGCCCGGCGCGGAGGATCGGCACCAGGGTGAGCTTCTTTCCCGATACCTGACAGCCCCTGGTCCGCTCCAGCGGAGTCTCGATTTCCACCGGTTGGGTGGGCAGATCCTTGGTGACCTCATAGGCCATAAGGGTTGCAATCTCGCTGACCAGCTGCTTGAAGTCCCGGGTGCTGGTGTGTTTGTCCCGAAGAATGGAAAGCTTGTGCTGGATGAGGGGATGAGAGAGGACGGTGAGGTTGGGGAAAGGCGGTGACGGCATGGGGTTGAATATGTCGGAGCAGGGGGCGGCTGTCACCCTGAATGGGGCGGGTCAGTCGATGACCTCACAGATCGAGCACGACCGTCCGGCACACTGCTGCGCCTTCGTCGCACACGCTGGCCCGCAGCGTTCCACGCAGCTCACCGTGCCGTCCCGGGGCGAGCGCGCTGGGCGGTTCAGCAAAGTAGGCTGAATCAGGGGTCAGACGAGGGGAGTCGAAGCGAAGCACCCGGCCATCGTTCAGCTCCAGCGCAGGCTTCAGCAGGGCGCTCACCTTGAGACCGGGCGCGGTTATGAGGGTGAGCCGGGTGTTGGGGCCAATGAGCGTGGTTTGGACGCCGAGCGGCTCGGCCGGCTTAGGCGGGGTGGCGCAGGATGCCGAAAATGCCAGCGCTGCAGCTGCCCATGCCGTCAATCCCATGTGGCTCATTCGGCCAGCAGCTCCTGGATGCGTCCGTCCCAGAGTTTGTAGTTGCGGTCATTCAGGTGGAACTCGCCCGCTCCCTCATAGCGAATGACCCCCTTCTTATCGATGAGCACGAAGCTGGGCCAGAAGCGGATGCCGTACAGATTCCAGGTCCTGGAGTCGTTGTCCTGGGCGTTCGGATACTCGATGTGGTACTGCTTCAACTTCTGGGCGACATTTCCCTTGTCGTGCTCGCCGGCGTAAGGCGGGAACTCGGGCGTGTGGATGCCGATCAGCGTCAGGCCCTTGTCCCGGTATTTGCGGTCGAAGTCCACCAGGGACGGCACCGTGTTGGTGCAATTGTAGCAGGTGAACACCCAGAAGTTGAGCAGCACGACCTTGCCCTCGAGGCCCTCGAGGGTGAGCGGCTTATCGGCGTTGAGCCAGCTCTCGTTCTTCCAGGGCCGGGCGGGCCGGCGGTCCGGGCGGGAGGCGAGCAGGGGGCTGGCCTGAGCCTGCACTCGGCTCGATGACTCGAGTGCGAGGGTTCCAAGCACAACAACACCGGCGGAAAAGGCGAGCAGCAGGGCCGAACGGGGCATAAGAGCTCCAGGGGATGGTAGAGTCTAAACGCCGGCCGGCGACGTTTGGATCTCCAGGCGTTCCAGGCGACTGCGGTGACGTTGTTGCTGGCTGCGAGGGCGTTGCTGTCGGCCCCGATGGCGTCCCGCTTAGCTCCCGGGGCGTCGCGTTCGGATTCTATGGTGTCGCGTTTGGCTCCGATTGCGTCCCGCTCAGCTCCCATGGCGTCACGTTCGGATTCTCTGGTGTCGCGTTCGGCCTTCGGGAAATCACTCTCGCCTGTGGGGCGTCGCGTTCGGCTCCTGGGGCGTCGCGTTCGGGTTCGCGATGGGGTGATGTCCTCTGCGGGAAGGAAGCGTTTTGACTACGATCTGACTTGGCCCCGGTGCA
>JACCRS010000109.1 GCA_013813435.1 Gemmatimonadales bacterium | reverse complement strand
GTACAACACTGCTCGAGGTCATCGACGCGACCCTCACCCCGATGGGTGGGCGGCTCCTCCGGCGGTGGTTGCTCTCGCCGTTGCGCGAGCCGGCCGCGATCAACGCGCGGCTCGACGCGGTAGAGGTAAACGTCAGGGACGGTCGCGGACGCGCCCGTCTGCGCGAGGCGCTGGATGGCGTGCGCGATCTCGAGCGGCTGGCGGGCCGGGCAGCAGCGGGCCGGGCCACTCCCCGCGAACTGGGCTCCCTGCGCGATTCGTTTCACCGTCTGCCCGATGTGGCCGGCGCCCTCACCGAGCTTGCGGGTTCGAAGCTTTCCCATGGCGGGGTGAGCGTCGCTCTATCGGAGGCGACCGACGGGCTCGATCTGCTGGCGGATTTAGCGGGGGTTCTAGGTGCTGCCCTGGCCGAGCGGCTGCCGGCCACACTGGCGGAGGGTGGCGTCATCCGCCCGGGCTACGACCCCGATCTCGACGAGCTGCGCTCCCTCAGGGACGGCGGCCGGCAGTACATCGCCTCATTGCAGCAGCGGGAGCGCGAGCGCACCGGGATAGCGTCGCTCAAGGTCGGGTTCAACAAGGTGTTCGGCTATTACCTCGAGGTCACCCAAAGTCACACCAGTCGCGTGCCCTCCGACTATGAGCGGCGTCAGACACTGGCCACAGCCGAGCGATACGTGACGCCCGAGCTCAAGGAGTACGAGGCCCGGGTGCTGGGCGCCGAAGAGCGGATGGGTACTCGCGAAGTGGAGTTGTTCAGCGGACTGAGGGGGCTGGTGGGCCAGGCGGTGGGTCGGGTCCAGCGGACTGCGGGAGTGCTGGCCCGGCTTGACGTGTGGGCCGGGCTAGCCGAGTGCGCGGTTTCGGGTCGCTACGTACGGCCTTCGATCAACGATGGCTTCGATCTCGCCCTCAAGGAGAGCCGACATCCGGTGATCGAACGGATGATGCAGCGGGAATCGTTCATTCCCAACAGTGCGCGGTTCACCGACGCCGAGCGGGTGTCTCTGGTGACCGGCCCGAACATGGCCGGTAAATCCACCATTCTCCGCCAGATCGGCCTCTGCGTGGTTCTGGCACAGATGGGATCGTTCGTGCCAGCTACCGAGGCATCGATTGGCTCGGTAGACCGGCTCTTCACTCGGGTGGGTGCGAGTGACAATCTCGCCGGGGGACAGTCCACCTTCATGGTGGAGATGAGCGAAACGAGCGCCATCCTGCACAATGCTACGCGCCTCAGCCTGGTCCTTCTGGATGAGATCGGCCGGGGCACGTCCACCTATGACGGTGTGGCCATTGCCTGGGCCGTCACCGAGCACCTGCACGATCGGGTAGGCTGCAAGACGATGTTCGCCACTCACTACCACGAGCTGATGCAGCTGCCGGAGCGGCTTCAGCACGCCCGGAACTTTAATGTGGCGGTGCGAGAAACTGGTGATACTGTCGTCTTTCTCCACCGACTGGAACCGGGTGGCACGGACCGATCCTACGGGATTCACGTCGCCCAGCTTGCCGGCCTTCCTCAGGGCGTGGTGGGGCGCGCCCGCGAGATCCTGGCAACTCTCGAGGGAGAGCACCGGATGGTGCCGGGCCCGCCTCCTCCGCTTTCGCGCGATCCGGGGCAGTTGCCACTTTTCGGCGATTCCAGGCCCGATGTCATGATGGAGGAGCTCAAGTCGCTGGACGTGGACACCCTCACCCCGATCGAGGCGCTCAACCGACTGGCCGAGTTCAAGCGCCGCGCCGGGGAACGAAAGTGAATCTTCTTCGCTTCGCTCAGAAAGACAGCCTTGCAGGCGCTGGCCTTGCCTTAATGGCTGTGCTCGCGGCCTGCGGCCGGAAGGATGACGGCACCATGAGATTGGTAGATCGAGACGCCCCGGCACCCGTCTCTTCCGCGGAGGAGCCGCCGGTGGCGATCAACCCTGTCTCGCCGGTTCGATATCCCAATGCCCTGCTGGACCAAGGCATCGAAGGGCAAGTCCTGCTCCGGCTGTACGTGGACTCCGCCGGCCGTATAGTCCCCGACTCCACTCGCATCGAGGAGTCGAGCGGCTACCCCGCCCTCGATTCCGCGGCGCTGGTTGGCTCGCCTGATCTCAGGTTCTCCCCCGCGCTTCATCAGGGGCGCCCCGTCGCGGCTCCCTTTATCCAGCCTGTCCAGTTCCGCGGCCCCCGCGCCCGTCCCCGAAGCCCGACGCCATGATCTCGCCTCAGCACTTGAAACCCTACGACTCGGTGCTCGATACGGTTGGCTGGACACCGCTCATCCGGCTCGCCCGGCTTGGCTCCGGTATCCGAACGCCGGTATATGGCAAAGCCGAGTACGTGAACCCCGGCGGCTCGGTCAAGGATCGAATCGGGGTCGCCATCATTGAGGCCGCGGAGCGGCGGGGTGATCTCCGGCCCGGGGGGACGATTGTCGAGGGAACCAGCGGGAACACCGGCGTCGGCTTAGCCATTGCCGCAGCTCTCAAGGGATATCGCTGCGTTTTTACCATGCCCGACAAGATGTCTCAAGAGAAGGTCCGCCTGCTGAAGGCGTTCGGCGCCGATGTAGTTATCACCCCCACAGCGGTTCCCGCCGACCATCCCGACAACTACGTGATGAAGGCCAAGCAGATCGCGAAAGAGACCCCGGGCGCTATTCTGGCGAATCAGTTCTACAACGACGTCAATCCCGAGGCGCACTACGCCACAACCGGACCTGAGATCTGGCAGCAGACGGACGGACGGGTGACCCATCTGGTGGCGGGCGCTGGCACCGGGGGCACCGTCAGTGGAGCAGGAAAATACCTGAAGGAAAAGAACCCCAGGATCAGAATCGTGGCCGGCGACCCGGTCGGGTCGCTCTATACCCATTACCACCGATCTCATGCCCTTGGCGACGGTCATCCTTACAAGGTCGAGGGCATAGGCGGTGACAAGATCCCGACCACTATATGGTTCGACTGGATCGACGAGTTCCGTCAGGTCTCCGATCGAGCTTCGTTGACGATGGCGCGCCGGCTTGCCCGGGAAGAAGGGATCCTGGCCGGCGGCTCCACTGGCCTCAATCTAACGCTGGCTCTAGATGTTGCCCGCGAATTGGACGATCCCGAGGCCATGGTGGTGACAATCCTGGCGGACACGGGAGAGCGCTACCTCTCCAAGGTGTTCAACGATGAGTGGATGCAGGAAAATCAGATGCTGGAGGCGCCCCGTACGACCATCGAGCAATTGCTCGAACGCCGGCCCGCCGGCGCTCCGCCGCTGGTAAGCGTCACCCCGGCCGCGGCGGTTCGTCAGGCACTGAATCTGATGAGCACGTGGGGCGTGAGCCAGATCCCGGTCGTCGAGGATGGTGGCTCAGTCGGTGGGCTGATCGAAGCCACGCTCATGACCCGGGCGTTGGCCCAGCCTTCGCTGCTGGACCGGCCGGTTCGGGAAGTCATGGAGTCGCCTTTCCCCGAGATCGAGGCCAGCTGTAACACCGACCGCCTCGGCGCAATGCTCACCCGCGAGAGCCCGGCCGCACTGGTCCGAAAGGACGGCAAACTTATCGGCATTGTCAGCCGGTACGACGTGCTCCAGCAATTGATCGGAACACGATGATGCCAACTACGCTGTCACCCTGACCCCGAGCGTAGCGAGGGGGAGGGGGCCGGAGCCATGGGTGTGTTATGGTTTCGGTCCCCTCGGGCGCTTCGCACCCTCAGGGTGACAACGAGGGCGGACCTCCGCGGAAGAGACTGAATGCGCGTAACCGTATTGACAGGTGGGACATCGGCCGAGAGGGATGTGGCACTCGCTTCGGCAGTCCAGGTCATCGGCGCACTCCGCTCCCGGGGTCACGATGTTGCGGTGGTCGACACCGCCCGGGGTTATATCCCCGAGTCGGACGAGGGGGCGCTGCTCCCCGGTATGGTGGGGACCGAGCCGCCGCCGATCGACCGGCTTCACGCACTGGAACGCGGGCTACTGCTTTCGGGCCTGGCCGATCTGGCCGTGGTACGCGATGCGGAGGTGCTGTTCCTTGCACTACATGGAGGCCGGGGGGAGGATGGCACCATTCAGACCCTACTCGAGATGGTGGGGGTGCCCTATACCGGCAGCGGCCGGCTGGGCAGCGCAATGGCCATGGATAAGGACATCTCGAAGCGGCTCTTCCGGGCCGCTGGAGTCCAAACCGCGGATTGGGTGATGGCGCCCGCATCGCGGACTCAAGTGGACCGCGATTTTGGTTGGCCGGTGGTGGTGAAGCCCTCTAAACAGGGATCCACCGTCGGCCTGACCGTGGTCAAGAGCCAGGATAAATACGATGCGGCGGTGACTCTGGCCCGTCAGTTCGATGATGAAGTCATGATCGAGCGTTTTGTGCCCGGGCGAGAGCTCACTGTCGGCGTGCTGGAGGGCGGCACGCTCCCGGTGGGTGAGATCATCCCGCGGCATGAGATTTTCGACTATGAGTGCAAATATACCCCCGGGATGTCGCAGGAAATCTTTCCAGCTGACCTTCCTGAAGCGGTTTCGGCGGAATGCGGGCGGCTCAGCTTGGTGGCCCACGAGGCCTTGAAGCTCGGCGGCTACTCTCGGGTCGATTTTCGCTTGACACCGGCGGGTGAACTCTTCTGTTTAGAGGTGAATACACTCCCCGGCATGACGGCCACCAGCCTCCTGCCACAGGCAGCCGGGGCCGTTGGGATTCAATTCCCCGAGCTGTGCGAACGGATCTGCCGAGCCGCCCGGCGCGTAAGGGTGGAGGATCCCTCGTAGGCTCGGTTCAGAGTTAAAGGCACTCGTCCGATGAAATCGTCTCCTTCGTATCGTATCACGCCATGGGTCGGCCGCCTCATCATCGCCAACGCGGTGGTGCTGCTGCTGCGCATGACGCTGTTTACCTCTCCCGAGATCGTTCAGGCTTTGCAGTTCGCTCCCCGGACCGCTTTTACCCATCCGTGGACCTTCCTGACTTACATGTTCGTGCATGCGGGCCTGCTGCACCTTGTAGCCAACATGCTCATGCTCTACGTATTCGGCACTGCCGCCGAAAGCCGGATGGGCAGCCGGAATTTCATCCTCTATTATCTGTTCTGTGGCGTTGGAGCAGCCGTCTTCTCGCTGCTTCTGGCCGGCATCATGCCGGTGGGAGCCTTTGTGGGCGCCTCGGGCGCTGTGTTGGGCGTGGCGGTGGCCTTTGCCTACTTCTGGCCTGACGCCGAGCTGATCGTTTTCCCCCTACCGGTTCCGATCAAAGCTCGGACTCTGGTGATAGGCATGGTAATAATCGACATCATAGCTTCCCGGCTGTGGCCCAACGATGGAGTGGCTCATCTGGCGCACGTCGGTGGCGCTCTATTCGGTTTGATCTTCTTCCGGGCCCAATGGTGGCTTTCACGCCGAGGCCCCTCGGAGCCCACCAGGCCGGTGGAGCGGGTTGTAATGGTTCAGTCGGGTTCTTCGGAGCCGGACCACCGCACCCCGATAACTCCCATGCGTCCCCGCCGCCGCGTTGATGCCGATCCGGTAACGGCGGAAGTCGACCGGGTTCTCGACAAGATCAGCGAGCAGGGCATTTCGAGCCTGACCCCGGCGGAGCGCCGGTTCCTCGATGAGGTGGCGAAGAAGAAAAAACAGGATCACTAACCTATTGCATCTCAGCCGCTGAATCCGTATCCTCTCGCGTGCTGATCAATCTCCTGCCGGATTTCTTTGCGGTCCTGGAGGCCGCCGATCGGGAAGCGGCATATCGGCAGTATCGCGACGCCCACCGTCTCATCCTCGATGCCTACTGGCGCAATTACGTTCTCGATCCCGACGCACCTCATGCGGACGAGATCGTGGCTGCCACGCTCCGGGCGGATCGCAGCGACCTTTACGGCCTGGCGGCGTCCACCGATATCGTACAGCTCGCCGAGGAGGCGATCGCCCGCGCCGAGGAGCTCATCGGCCTAGACGGGCCGACCGACACATACCTCATGGTCGGACTGGGCGGCGCCAACGCCGGAGAGATGGTCGTGGGTGCCCGGGGAGTGGCGTTCATCTGCCTGGAGCATTTCACCGGCCGGGTCAACCCCGAGACCTACGGTATGGGACTTCCTCCCGATCTCATTCCCGTCTGGGTGGCTCACGAATTAGCTCACACGGTGCGCTACACCTCGCCGACCAGCTCGAGCGACATGCGCCGGTTGGTGGCAGAGGCGGGTGGCTACTACGACTACTGGGCCACCGGTAGCCGTGCCACTCTCCGGGAGCTGCTGGTCAACGAAGGCTTGGCGGTGCACGCATCCCAGGCCGTCGCACCCGGCTTCGATGCCGCCGACTACTTCGGCTACCCGCGCCGGCAGTACAACCGGCTCCGCGAGATGGAATCGTTCCTACGACGGGTCGTTGAGCCGGATCTCGAGCGGAGTGGTTTGGGGCTGCGACTGCGCTATCTCTCCGGTGGCATGAGTCCCGCCGCCCGGCTGGTCGGGGGCCGGGTGATTCCTGAGCGAGCGGGCTACTACCTGGGATACCGGATGACCGAAGCATTGGTGGCGGAACGAGGCCTGGCGGAAGCAGTGCGCGCCGGCGCACAGGAGTTCCAGGT
>JACCRS010000048.1 GCA_013813435.1 Gemmatimonadales bacterium | reverse complement strand
GTCACCTGGACCGGAGTGCCGATCTTCACCGACCGGGCATCGGACTCGAAGATGGCGAGGTCGGCCCAGAGCACACTTCGGTCGGCGATGAGGAACAGGTTGTCTCCCGCCTGCACCGCCTGGCCCTGGGTCACCATCTTCTCGGCGATCTCGCCGCTCATCGGCGATCGGAGGACGATGGTGCGGCGGGCTTCTCCGGTACGTTCCAGGTTATCGATCTGGTCCTGCGGAATATTCCATAGAGTGAGGCGGCGCTGGGCGGCCGCGGTGAGAGACTTATCGCCCAGCCGGCGGGCCGAGAGATACTCCTCCTGCGCGCTGACCAGCTCCGGCGAATACAAGGCCAACAAGGGGTCGCCCTTGCGTACGGGTTTGCCCATGTAGTCGGCATCAAGCCGCTCGACCCAACCCATGACCCGGGCGTTGACGTACTGCCGGCGGGGCTCGGCGTACGCCAGGGTGCCGACGACCCGAGTCTCGCGGCCCACGGGCCGTAGTGCCGCCCGGGCGAAGGTAATGCCGATCCGACCGGCGGCCGTGCGATCCAGCGGCACGCCTGCTCCTGCTCCCTCTCCCTCTGTGCTATCACCGGCTCCGCGCTCCATACCCTCTATCGCTCCCATCCCGTTCATGCCTTCCATACCCTTCCTACCGTCCATCCTCGGCGCGCCTTCCGACCCCGCGGTCGGTCGGCCGGGCTGTTCTTTCCTTCCGCAGGCGGTGACACCCAAACCCAGGGCAAGCACCGTAATCCAGATTCGGGTCATTGCGCCTCCTCCCTGAGCACGAGCTGCTCGAGCATCACGAGGTGGGTGAGGTGCTCTGCCGCCACCATTGCAGCCTCCAGCTCAGCCCGATAGAGCGAGTCTTCGGCAGCGAGCACATTCAGGAACGGGGCCTGGCCTACCCGGTAACTGCGCAGTACGGCTTCCACCGTTGCCCGGGCCGAAGGAACGACCTGGCTCGTCAACAGCCGGAGACGAGTCTCACGGCTCAAGACGCCGGCGAGCACGGTCTGCAGCTCGGCGTCGAGCTGAGCGGTTTCCTCGGCGAGGGCCGCCCGGGCAGCATCGGCATCTGCCCTGGCCGCATCTGCCAGCCGGCTTTGCTTCCGGCCGGCCCAGAGTGGCACCCGGATACCCACGAAGGCCGAGAAGAAGTCGGCACCCAGTGGTCGAGCGCCATAGCGAGCAGTGATGTTGAAGTCCGGACGTCCTCCAAGCTGTTCCACCCGCACCGCGCGCTCCGCGGCCTCAACGGCTGCCCGGCGCGCAGCCAACCGGGGGTGGGCGGAAAGTGACTCCGGGGCGAGGACAACATCAGGCCGTCCTTCGGGCACAATGAGTGGAACGGTCTCGGGACGAATCAGCTCGATGGTCAACGATTCGGAGCGTCTGACATTTCGGAGAGCCTTTAGCTCCGCCCCCACCATGGCCTGCTGCTCGGCCAGATCCGTTTCCTCGGCGTCGAGCCGGGCCAGCGCCACCCGCGCCTGAAGCGGGTCGCTCTGCGGTGCGGAGGCCGTGGCGTACCGGGTGGTGGCGATCTCCACCGCCGTGGCGAGGAGCCTCCGTTGGCGCGCAAGCGTTGCTCGTGCGGTCGCCACATACCGAAGTCGGTAGTACAGCTCCGCGGTCCGCACTACGACTTCACGCCGGCGGGCCGCCACGTCGGCGCCCCGGCCCTGAGCCTCAGCGCGGGCGGCCTGAGTTTTCGCGCCGAGGGTGCCGGGCCAGGGGAACTCCTGGGTCAGCTCGACGTCGACCTCGGTGAAGTCGGTCTCCCTGAATGCAAAGCGCGGGAGGGCCAGATTCATGACGCCCGCGCTCAGCATCGGATCCGGCAGTGCTCCGGCAGGGCGCACCCGACTCACCGCGGCGCGAGCCGTGGCGCGGGTGGCCGCGAGCGACGGGTTCGCCGCCAGAGCCTCGGCTGTGAGGCGGGCCAGAACGCTGTCGTTCTGGCTCGGGGCTTGGGCCATGAGGCTTCCCGGGGCCATGAAGAGCAGGAGTGCCGCGCCCGGACGCACCAGTCTTTCCGCGGCCGGGATGATCATTGCCGCTCCAAGCCGTTTAGCAGGTTGGCCGCTTTGCCACGCTGCTCGGGTTTCCAAATGCGAAAGGCCAATCGGCGGATATCGCTTGGGGACTGCCGTACCCACCGGAAACGCGGAACCCCCGCTTTGCCTGGCCCTCCGCCAAAGTGGACCACCCGCAGGCGGCCACGACCGAGCCGGAGTCGGTCCGATAGCTTTCCAAGCTCACTCACCTGTCGCTCGGTGAGGGAAAGCTCTCCCCGGTCCGTCAACAGGTGATGCACGACGAGGTACGACGCGCTGGGTTGAGAGCGCGGGGGCTCTGGTTGCGCTT
>JACCRS010000003.1 GCA_013813435.1 Gemmatimonadales bacterium | reverse complement strand
TACATGGCCTGCGCAAACCCTGCGTTAGCCGTCTCAAACACGTTGGGATCCACGAGCCTCAACCCGACTGGAGAAGATGACTCAAGATAACGCTGGCACCGGTCGCTTGCATCGCGCGGCGGCCTCTTGCGGGCCGCCCCAGACGCCGTATTGTAGGAAAATCCATGTCCTCCCCGGTCCATTCCACGAGGCCTATATGCCCAACAGTTTTCCCCGGCACTTTGGAGAATTTCTCGTGGGCACGAGCCTGGTCTGCGCGGCCTGTGGCGGTGATGGGACCGATATACAGCCCGACGTGGTATCGAGTGTAGAAATCGTCAGCGGCGATCATCAGGCGGGCAGAGTGGGTGTCGTGTTAGCCGACCCGATCGTGGTGAGGGTGACCTCGGATGGGAACGCGGCACCGAGTGTTACCGTGAACTGGTCTACCACGGCGCCTGGGGATCAGGTCATCCCGGCTGTCACAGCCACCGATGCCGACGGCATGGCCAGCGCCAGCTGGGTGCTGGGCACCGAGGTCGGCGCCCATACGGCCCAAGCCGCCGTGAGCGGGGCGACTGGGTCCCCGGTAACCTTCAGTGCGGGTGCCCTGGCGGCTGCCGCGGCCGCCCTGGCCAAGGCCTCACGTACCAGCGGAGACAACCAGGTGGGTGAGATCAACAGCCCGCTTGTCGCGCCTCTACAGGCGCAGGTCACCGACGGTTTCGGGAATCCTGTCCCGGGTGTCGACGTGAACTGGACGGCTTCGGGCGCAGCGGTGTCTGCCCCAACCGCTCTCAGCGATGAGGCGGGTATTTCGGAAATGGGCGTGACGCTCGGATCCACGGCGGGACCGATCACCGTCACCGCGGCCGCCAACGGCCTCGCTGGCTCGCCCCTTACCTTCATCGCCACAGCTACCGAGCCCGCTACCATCCCAGCGGCCGCAAACGTGACGGTGCGGAATAACAGCTTCCTGAGCGTGCGGAACAGCACCTCCAACCCGGCGGTGGATACCGTTGCGGTGGGCGGCACCATCACTTGGACCTGGGCACCAACCGCGACCAGTCCGCACGATGTCACCTCAACCGGGTCGCCCAGCTTTACCGGCCAAGCCACGCTGGTTCAACCACCACCGTTCAGCGTGACCTTTAGTGCTGCAGGAGCGTACGACTACTACTGCACCGTGCACGGCCAGCCGGCTTCGGGAATGAGGGGCAGAGTCGTGGTCCGGTAGGCTCAGCGCTTTCCGTTTTTTACAAACTTCAGATATCGATCCGCCTCGGCCTGTACCCTCACGGTGTCCCAGCCGAGCTCCTCACCCATCAGCTCGGCGACGCGGTGAGCGGCGGGTGCGCCCTGCCCGCTGTGCTCGTAGTACTGGTGGAAGCGGCGGACCATGACGTCTTCCACGGTCTGCGCCAACTCCCGCCGGACGGCGTGCACCACTTCCGCTTCGATCGCTGGATGGTCGGGCACCAGCCGGCGGAAGAGCCGCCGGTCGGCCCCGCCCAGGTTAAAAATCCCCGCCGCCTCGGTGCCGTAGTGCCGTAACAGGTGGTCAATGCTGACGGGAGGTATACCGAGCTCCAGTCCCCGCTCGCGGAACTGGCTGAGGTCGGCGGTTTCTCCCCCGGGCAGTGCTTCGACATCGGTTCGGGCTTCTCCCTGGCGCGGCCGGCCGTCGCGATGACGCAGCTCGCGCATCGCCTGGTCCACCACCTCGGCGGCCATCGAACGGTAGGTCGTGAGCTTGCCCCCCACCACGGTCAACATTCCTCCCGACCCGTGGACGATGTCGTGCTCCCGGGATCGGTTGGAGGGGAACTGGTCATCACGGTCGAGCACCAGAGGCCGCAGCCCCGCCCACGTAGCCCGCACATCTTCCACGCCAAGGCGCGCGCTCGGGAAGCGGGCATTGACCGAGCGCAGCAGGTACACCAGGTCGTCGGCGGTGACCCGGAGGTCTTCGGGCGGCTCGCTGCTGTCGGTATCGGTAGTCCCGATGTAGGAGAGATCGCCCCAGGGCAGGACGAACATCACCCGGCCGTCGATCGGACTGGTGAAGGCGACCGCCGTGCGGTGATCGATGCGCGCCCGGTCAACCACCAGATGCACTCCTTTGGTAGGCCGAAGCAGGGGTGCGGCGCCCGCGTCCTCCAGGCGGCGCACCTGGTCGGCCCAGGGGCCGCTGGCGTTCACCACCACACTGGCTCGAATTACGCCCCGCTCTCCGGTAAGCCGGTCCTCGAGCTGCGCCCCCACCACGCGCCCGGCGGTTCGCTCCAGGCCGATCACCGACATGTAGTTCGCCACCAAGGCGCCGTGATGAGCGGCGGAGCGGGCGGTAGCCACTACCAGGCGCGCGTCATCGCACTGAGCGTCATAGTAGCGGGCCCCGCCGAGCAGGCCACGGTCGCGCAGCATCGGCTCGGCCTCGAGCATACCGCGCTTGCCGAGCATTCGGTGAAGCCGCACATTGCGAAACAATGCCAGCGCATCGTAGAGCATCATGGCGGCACCCAGGCGCCAGCGGGAGATACGGTCGCCGCGGTGGATCGGGAAGACGAAGGGCAGCGGCCACACCAGGTGCGGGGCGATCCGCTGAAGAGTACGCCGCTCGCGGTTTGCCTCCAGCACCATGCCGAACTCGCCCTGCTCGAGGTACCGCAGGCCGCCGTGGATGAGCCGACTCGACCGGGAGCTGGTTCCTGCTCCCAGATCGTTCTGCTCGACAAGGGCGGTTCGTAGCCCCCGCATCGCGGCATCGCGGGCAATTCCGGCCCCGTTGATCCCGCCCCCGATAACCAGGAGGTCCGCCGGCTGCAGGGTGAGCTGCACCAGCGTGGCGCGCTCCGAGGACCGTTTCCCGTGACTCGGTGCCCCATCCCGCGGGCTTCCCGGCCCAGCAGCTGGTTTCTCTGGCATGCTCATCTGATTCGGCCCGGCGCGCGGGTCATCGATCTGGCGTGCGGAGCGGGACGCCACAGCCTGGCGGCCGCTGCCCTGGGCGCCAGGGTTACCGGGGTAGACCGTGACCCGGCCAAGCTGGCCGTGGCGCGGGAGCGCGCTGCCGCCGCCCGGCTCTCGATCGACTGGCGCGAGGTGGACCTGGAAGGGTCGTGGCCGGAGCTGGACAGCTTTGATGCAGTTCTGGTATTCAATTATCTTGACCGAGCCAGCATGCCCAGAATCGTGGGGCTGGTCGCGCCCGGCGGCCGGCTCATGATGGAAACCTTTCTCGAGGCGCAGCGCGAGTCGGGCTGGGGTCCGACCTCGGAACGCCACCTCCTGCGTCCCGGCGAGCTGGCCCAACTGGTAGCCCCTCTGACCATCCTGCACGGGCGCGAGGTGTTCGAGACGGTAGACGCCGAGCGCTGGCGGGCTGTTGCCAGTGTTGTCGCTCAAAACTATCATCCCTTCCCTTCAAAGGGGCAACATGCTTGACTCGCGCCGGGGCCGGCGTGTCGCGATCGTCGCCGGCGTTCGCACTCCGTTTGCGAAGAGCGGCACCGTCTTCCGCGACGTGTCTGCGGTGGCGATGGCCCGCCACGCCGCGCGGGAGCTGCTCTACCGCAGTGAGGTAGACGGGCGGGAAATCGACGAAGTCGTATTCAGCCAGGTCGTGCCCTCCGCCGTCACCCCCAACGTAGCGCGCGAGGTGAGCCTCCTGCCGCAGCTTCCACCCAGCGTGCCCGCCTACACGCTGAATCGAGCCTGTGCCTCCGCCGCGCAGGCGATCAACAATGCCGCCGACCAGATACTGCTGGGCCACGCCGACGCGGTTATCGCCGGAGGGGTAGAGTCGCTTTCGGATATTCCCATTCTCCATTCGCGCCGCTTCAGCCGGGTGCTGGTCGATGCCAGCAAAGCACGGAGCCTGGGTGGCAGGATAACGGCTATGGGCCGGGTGCGCCCGCGCGATCTGGTGCCGGTTACCCCCGCCATAGCGGAGCCTTCGACCGGGGAAACCATGGGTCAATCGGCCGAAAAGATGGCCAAGGAGAACGGAATCAGCCGGGAGGAGCAGGACCGGCTTGCGCTGATGAGCCATCAGCGGGCCGCCGCCGCAACCGCCAGTGGACGACTCACCGCAGAGATCGCTCCGTGGTTCGGCGGCCCGGAAATGGACCAGGTGATCACGGCCGACAACGGCGTCCGATCAGATACGTCGCTGGAGGCGCTCGCCAAGCTCAAACCGGCGTTCGACCGCAGGTATGGCTCCGTGACCGCCGGCAACTCCTCTCCCCTGACGGATGGCGCTGCAGCCGTGCTGCTGATGGCGGAAGAAAAGGCCCAGGCACTGGGCCATAAACCTCTCGCCTATATCAGAAGCTATGCGGTGAGCGCGGTGGATCCCGGGTGGCAGCTTCTCATGGGGCCGGTGTTCGCCGTGCCCAAGGCGCTGCAGCGGGCGGAGCTCACCTGGGGAGAGCTCGGACTGGTCGAGATTCACGAGGCCTTCGCGGCCCAGGTTCTCTCGAACGTGCAGGCGTGGGGCTCACAGGCATGGGCCGACCGGCTTGGCCTGTCCGCCCCCGTGGGTGAGGTGGACTGGGAGCGAACCAACCTGGCGGGCGGGTCGATCGCTATCGGGCACCCGTTCGCGGCAACCGGCGCCCGCCTCGTCACCACCCTCGCCAACGAGATGCAACGGCGCGACGTGCAGTTTGGGCTTCTCTCCATCTGCGCCCAGGGAGGAATGGGGTATGCGATGGTCTTAGAGAGGAGCTGACGCGTGATTCGAGAGTCTAGAGTCAAGTGTCTAGAGTCTACAAGCAAACTCGAAGTTCCCTGGGCCAGAGTCGCGGTTCTCTTGTCCGTCCTAGACCCTAGACCCTAGACCCTCGACTCCTATCGTGTCCTCCTTCGCGACAACCATCGAAAACGGCATCGCCATCGTGACCTTCGACCTGCCGGGCGAGCCGGTCAACAAGCTCAACGGGGCGGTCAAGCGCGAGCTGGAGTCATTGCTAGCCCGCCTCAGGGATGACAGCGCGACGCGCGCGGTGGTGCTCATCTCAGGCAAGCCCGACACCTTCATTGCGGGCGCCGACATCGAGGAGTTCACGGCGATAGCCAATCAGACCGAGGCTGAGCGCCTGAGCTTCGAAGGCCAGGAAACGGTCAGTCGCCTGGAGACGTCCCAGAAGCCTATCGTGGCCGCCATAAACGGCGCTTGTCTCGGCGGGGGTCTGGAGGTGGCGCTGGCCTGCCATTACCGGATCGCCACCGATCATCCGAAAACCGTGCTGGGTCTCCCGGAGGTGCAGCTCGGACTGATTCCCGGGGCCGGAGGTTGCCAGCGCCTGCCGCGGCTGATCGGCGCCAGCGCGGCGTTGGACATGATACTGTCCGGCAAAACCGAGCGGGCTTCCAAAGCGCTTCGGCTGGGACTGGTAGACGAGGTCGTTCCACCTACCATTCTACGACAGGTCGCGGCGGCTGCGGCCGACCGGCTTGCCCGCGAGGGCCTTCCGAAGCGGCAGCAGAAAGGCGGTCTCTCAGGGATGATGCTGGACCGCACGGCGCCGGGGCGGCGGATGGTTTACCGGGCCGCCCGGAAGCAGGTGATCAAGAAAACCGGTGGCCACTATCCCGCGCCGCTTGCCGCGCTCGGGGCCGTGGAGGTCGGATTGGAGCAGGGCATCGCGGCCGGATTGGCCGAGGAACACCGTGCATTCGGCGAGCTCGCCGTAGGCGACGTCTCTCGGAAGCTGGTCCAGATTTTTTTCGCTACTACGGCGTTGAAAAAAGACGACGGGGTTCCTGCCGGTACCGCCGTTCCCCGGCAGATCCGGCGGCTTGGCGTGGTGGGCTCAGGCTTTATGGGGGCAGGGATCGCCGGCACAGCGGTTCTCAATGTCGAGGTGGACACCCGGCTCAAAGACTCCGATCTCACTCGCATTGGCAAAGGACTGAAAGCAGCCACCGGCCTGCTGAAAGAGCGGCTCGACCGGCGGCGAATTACCCGCCCTCAGTACGAGCGCTTAAGCGGATTGCTCTCCGGATCGGCCGACTACCGCGGCTTCAGCCGCGCCGATCTGGTCATCGAGGCGGTATTCGAGGAGCTCGACGTCAAACGCCAGGTTCTGGCCGAGCTGGAGGCTGAGATCCGCCCGGACGCCATTTTCGCCACCAACACCTCCACTATACCGATCCATCACATCGCGTCGCAGGCACGGCATCCGGAGCGAGTGCTCGGCATGCATTTCTTCTCGCCGGTCGAGCGCATGCCTTTGCTGGAGGTCATTCCCACCGGCGCGACCAGTCCCGACACCATTGTGACCGCGGTGCGCTTCGGCCGGCGCATGGGTAAGACGGTTATCGTGGTGGCCGATCGCCCCGGCTTCTGGGTAAACCGGATCCTCTCGCCCTATCTCAACGAGGCCGGACACCTGCTGCAAGAAGGGGTCAATATCGAGTTGATCGATCGGGTCATGACCGAATTCGGCTTCCCGGTGGGGCCGGTGGCGCTTCTCGACGAGGTGGGTCTCGATGTGGCGCAGAAGGCCGGGAGCGTTATGCACGAGGCGTTCGGCGATCGGATGAAGCCGGCCGCGGCGCTGCCACGCATGCTGGGAGCCACCAGGCTGGGCCGGAAGAACGGCCGTGGTTTTTACAGCTACAAGGCTGCGCACAAGGCAGGAGTGGACAAGAGCGTGTACCCGCTGCTCGGGGTCCATCCGACGGAGAATGTAGATAAGGATCTGGTCGAGCGCCGCCTGGTGTACTCGATGCTCAACGAAGCCGCGCTCGCCTGCGCCGACGGTGTGGTACGGAGTCCGCGCGATGCCGACATCGGGGCCATCTTCGGCATCGGCTTTCCCGCGTTCCGGGGCGGGCCGCTCCGGATGATCGACGATGTGGGACCGGCACGCGTGGTCGAGACGCTCTACCAGCTGCAGGAGCAGTTCGGGGAGCGCTTCCGCCCGGCGCCGGCGCTGCTCGAGATGGCGCGCTCGGGAGGCCGATACTATCCCGCTTGATGGCCCACGCTCGAGGTGGTTTCGCGGAATGACCTGGGCCATTGTGACGGCGGCGCTGCTCTACTTGGCCCTGGTGATCGTGCTCTGGCTGGCTGAATCCCGCCTGGTGTACTTCCCCGGTCCGCAACGCAGTCTCATTCCCCCGCCGGCCCTGCTCGATCTTGCCACTGAGCGGGTTGAATTCAGAACCGAGGACGACGTAGGGCTGGTCGGTTGGGTCATACCGGCTTCCTCCGATTCCAGCGGCTGGTGGCTCCTGATTTGTCATGGCAACGCTGGTAACCTGTCCGAGTTCGACCGCCCGGTCCACTACGCAGGCCTCCGGCGATTAGGTCTCAGTCTTCTTGCCTTCGACTACCGGGGCTACGGCGAGAGCGGGGGAGTGGTGAGCGAGCAGGGGCTGTACCGCGACGCCGATGCCGCCTACCGCTACCTGCGGCAACATCGGGGCGTGCCGGCCGACCGAATCGTGGTCTTCGGGCATTCGCTCGGCTCGGCGGTTGCGATCGACCTGGTCAGCCGCACGCCCGCCGCCGGGCTCATCGTGGAGGGAGCGCTCACTTCCGCCGTTCACCGGGGCCAGGAGCTCTATCCTTATATACCGGTGCGCTGGATCGCTCGCAGCCGCTTCGGCTCAATCGAGAAAATTTCGGGAATTACGGTTCCCAAGCTCTTCCTGCACGCCACGGGCGACGAGGTGATCCCGCTGGCCCATGGCCGGCGGCTGTTCGAGGCGGCACTCGAACCCAAGATGTTCGTGGAGCTGCAAGGTGGTCACGGCGATGCGTTTGACGTGGATTCCGCCCGCTACTTTGGGAGCATTGCGCAGTTCCTCGCCACCCTCCCGGCTCACCGATAATACGACCGCCTAACCCTCCTACACGTCCTCCGTTCAGCTCACTAAGAGCCGAGTATGTCCTTCCGGTTGCCATGGTTGGGCTGCAGGTTGACGGTGGGGAAATTGCCGCTGCTTTCGACGGGCTGGACCGGGCGCGGTGCGGCTGGCTTACCTGAAAACTGAGCCCATGCTCGACGGGTTGCGCTCCGAGCCGCTATTTCAGCGTCTGCTGGAGCGCATGCACTTGACGTAGATGGCGGGGCGGGACCCCACTAGGTTATTAGCATGCTCCGAATCTCCAGCGAAGCCGACGTAGACTCAGCCCTTTCCCAGCCGCTCGCCATCCTCTACAAGCACAGCCCGATCTGCCCCACGAGCGGAATGGCGTACGAGGAGATGCGCTCACTCCATCATCTCCACGGAGACGTGCCGGTCTACGTGGTGGATGTGGTCCAGGCCCGCCCGCTATCCCGTTATATCGCTGAGCGCGCGGGGGTGGTGCACGCATCTCCTCAAGCCATTATCCTGCGCGCCGGTATTCCGGCCTGGCACGCTTCCCACTTCGATATCAGGGCAGAGGTGATTGCCCGGCGATTGACGTTGTTGAAAGCTGAGACGAAGGTGCAGGAGGATTCGGCCTGAGGCTCGTTTTTGAAACACCAGCGGTGTGACAACTTCTTCTGCTCCAGACGCCCTTTCTTCACTTCATACCACCGATCGCTGACTTCAGGGTTGCTGAGAAGCCTTCCATTCCCCATCTGTTCCTCCCCCCGCCGGTCCAATCTGTCCTACCATCGAGTAGCCCGGCCTCAGCCGTACCTGGACACCGTCCAGAGCAGGGCGATCACGCTGGAGTGCTGAGCTCGGAATCGGAGACCGGCCGGTGATCCACGAATTTCAGTTGGCTACGTCACTGGCAGCAGAGCCGCACGAGGGACTCCGAACCGCGTGATAATAGTCACCAGGGCCGCCCACCTGACTGGCTCCTAGTGGCTATCATCGCTAGCTTCGGTGCGTTTGCCAGCTTCGGCTCACCGACACCACAGGGTATTCATCTGATGATGCGACAGGGGCTCCACTGGCTGTCGGAGCAGCAAACGATCTTCAACTTCGTTCGGCGGAACCGGATCGCGCGGAAGTTCGCTTCCAGATTCGTCGCTGGAGAGACCATCGAAGAGGCAGTGGAGGCCGCGCGGGAGCTGGGGGCTCAGAATGTCACGCCTTCACTCGATCTTCTGGGCGAAAGCGTGAGGGTGGAGGCCGAAGCTGTCACGGCACGGGACCAGTATCTCGCCATGCTGGACCGCATGGCTAAGCAAGGCGTCGAGGTCAACGTGTCGGTCAAGCTGACTCAGATGGGCCTCGATATAAGCGAGGAGCTCTGCTATGCCAACATGTCCCGCATACTCGACAGGGCGAGGGACCTTCGCGGCTTTGTCCGGCTCGACATGGAAGGTTCGGCTTACACCCAACGGACCCTGGACTTCTTCAGCAACCGGCTGTTCGGTACCTATGGCTCGCACTGCGGGGTCGTGATCCAGTCCGCTCTCCGCCGGTCGGAGCAGGATATCGATAAACTTATTGCCATGAAGGC
The DNA here is from genome assembly GCA_013813435.1 of Gemmatimonadales bacterium. Lineage (GTDB taxonomy): Bacteria > Gemmatimonadota > Gemmatimonadetes > Gemmatimonadales > GWC2-71-9 > CAVVWJ01. The sequence goes on along the minus strand of JACCRS010000003.1, from coordinate 1,844 downwards.
TCGGGTCCGGCTCTGCAAAGGAGCCTACCTGGAGCCTCCAGCGGTGGCATTCCCGCAAAAATCAGACGTTGACAAGAACTACGTCCTCCTGCTTGAGCGGCTGCTGCTCAGCGGTAACTATCCTGGCATAGCGACCCACGACGAGGCCATCATCAGACATGCCCGCCAGTTCGTGCGGCGACAGAACATCGGCGCCGATCGCTTTGAATTTCAGATGTTGTACGGTGTCCGGCGGGATCTCCAGTCCCGGCTGCGGCAGACGGGTTACAACATGCGAGTCTACATCCCGTTCGGAACCCAGTGGTATCCTTATCTGATGCGGCGGCTGGCAGAGCGTCCCGCCAATATCGCGTTCATTCTGGGAAACCTGGTCCGAGAGTCGGTGCCGCGCCGGTGAGTGAGTTCACGTTGGGTGGCTACATGCAGAAACACGACCGGGCCGCCGCCTTCGGTGGAAGCGACGGCCAGGCGTACTCGGTCGCGATATATGTCGAGGACGAGCCCGACGTACGCGGGTTGTATGGTGCGGCGTTGCTCTTCGTGCGGTGGTCGCCCGGAGGGGACCGCCCGCTGGGGCACGTGGAAACCGAAACGCTGGCGTGGGGCAGAACCCCCGCTGAGGCGGAGTCCCGCCTGACGGCGCTCTCGCTGTACGACGTCAAGGCCGCGCTGGACGAGGCAATCGTCCGCGCGCCCCAGTCCTGGTGACCCAGCTGCTCGGCACCGTGTTGGAGCGGGACGGCGCTGTCTATCGGGTGGCAACAGGCGGCAATGAAGTTCGTGCGGTGCTTCGGGGCAAGGTCAAGCGGGACTCTCCCCGAGTGGTGGTCGGCGACCGGGTGCGCCTCGAGCCCGAGCCAACCGGAGAGCTGTACGGAGTAATGAGCGTCGAGCCCCGTACAACGTTACTCGAGCGGCGGGTTCCCGAGGGCCGGGGTACCCGGCCCGTGGCCGCTAATATCGATGAAGTGTTCGTCGTGACCGCGACGGTAGATCCGGCCCCAATTCCCCAGCTCATCGACCGGCTCCTGGTGGTGGCCGAGGCCAACTCGATCCAGGCGGCGGTGGTGGTCAACAAGATCGAGCTGGATCCCGGGCGTGACCTGATCGAGCGCTGCCGCGCCGCGGGTTATGCCGTGTACCCCACCAGTGCCAAGACCGGGGAAGGGATCGATGCATTCGCGAATGCGCTGGCAGGGCGGATCTCGGTTGTCACCGGCCCTTCAGGCGCGGGAAAATCCAGTCTGCTTAACGCGGTTCAGCCGGGACTGAAGCTCAGGATCGGTGAGATAAGCGCCAAGGTGCGCCGGGGCAAGAACACCACCGTCTCGGCGGTCATGCTTCCGCTCGATACCGGTGGGTATCTGGTTGATACACCCGGGTTCAGCGAGGTCGGCTTGTGGGGAGTGGTGCCACGGGAGCTCCCGACCTGTTTTCCGGAGATGCGGCCGTTCATCGGCAACTGCCGCTACGCCGACTGCCGTCACATGAGCGAGCCGGGCTGCGCCATCAAGGGAGCGGTCGAGACCGGCCAGGTCAGAGCCGATCGATGGGAGAGTTACCGGATTCTGCTGGGTGAGCTGGAGGGGGCGCCGGAGGAATGGGAGTGAAGGCGGGTCAGCGGGTCAGCGGAGTTGTCATCCTGAGCGCAGCGAAGGATCTACTTTGCCGCCTTTTTCGTCCATCGATGCTCGTCTCGCAGCTCGACCTTCTCCATCATCCGGTCGAACGCCTCCTGAAGATCTATCCCTTCCCGGTTGGCCATGCAGATCAGGACGAAGAGGATATCCGCCATCTCCATCGCGAGGTCGCCCTCGGACTCGTCGTGCTTCTTGGTCTTCTGC
>JACCRS010000254.1 GCA_013813435.1 Gemmatimonadales bacterium | reverse complement strand
CGCGACTGGGGGCAGTCCATCGAGTCGGCGGACGCCTACACGCACGGGCACTGCGAGCGGGTGGCGACGTACTCGCTCGCCGTCGCGTGCGCACTTGGCCTCGACGAGGCGGAGCTGACCACCATCCGCCTCGGCGCATACCTCCACGATGTGGGCAAAGTCCGCGTGCCCCACGAGATCCTGAACAAGCCGGGGCGGCTGACGCGCGAGGAGTTCGAGGTGATTCAGTTGCACCCGGTGTACGGCGTGGAGCTTCTCGCCGCGATCGAGTTTCCGTGGGACATCAAGCCGATCATCCGCTGGCACCACGAGCGGTATGACGGAACCGGCTATCCTGACCGCCTCAAGGGCGACGAGATCCCGGTAAACGCGCAGATCATCTGCATCGCCGATGTCTTCGACGCGCTCACCACTACGCGCAGCTACCGTCCGGCCATGTCTCATAGGGAAGCTCTGCTCAAGATGGAGGAGTCCCGCGGGTGGTGGCGGCCCGATGTCTACCAGGCGTTTATACGGTCGGTGACTCGGGCGGCGGAAGCAGCCTGAGAGCTTGAACCACATGTTCTCCATCGCCCGCAACGTTTCGTTGCGGGCTTATTTGTCTGCGGCCTCGCTCCAGGGCACCGGCAGAGCTCCCCCCGCGATTAGATTGGGCGATCGGCCAACGACTGGCAGCGCGGAGAGGGAAAAATGCGGACGTCTGTGGTAGGTCTGATGTTGCTAATCACTGCCTGTGCCGAGCGCCCGGGAGGGTGTGCTCAATGCGGCACCGTCGTGGTGGCCGCTACCGGCGAGCCCGCCTCGCTGGTGCCGCCGCTGGTCGGGGAGACCGTGGGCCGCGACATCAGCGATCAGGTCTTCGAGCGGCTGGCCTACCTGTCACCGGACGCATCACCCATCGACCCGGCCGCCTACCGGCCCGGGCTGGCCCAGCGCTGGGAACGAGTCGACTCGCTCACATGGCGCTTCCATCTGCGTCCCGGGGCACGATGGCACGACGGGCGGCCGATAACGGCAGAGGACGTGGTCTTCTCCTTCGATGCCTTCAGCGACTCGACCCTGGATGCCCTGGCAAGACCGTCCCTGGCCGGGCTAGTCCGCGCGGCAGCAGAGGACTCCGCGACGGTTCGGATCGCCTTCTCCCATACATCACCCGAGCAATTCTACGATGCGACGTACCACGTGCGCATCATCCCTCGCCACGTCTGGGAGAGTATTCCCCGCAATCGATGGGCGGCGGACACGGCCCTGGCTCATCTCGTGGGGAGCGGGCCCTATCGGATTCGGGACTGGAACCGGGGGCAGTTCCTCACCTTGATAGCTGACAGCGTACGCGCGGCGGGCGAGCGGCCGGCCATCCGCCGGGTTGTCTGGCGCTTTGCTCCCGACCCGGACGCCGCCCTTAACCTCACGCTAGGTCACGAGGTTGACCTGATGGAAGCCGTGGGAGCTCCTAATCGGGTGCAACGTGTACTGGCAGACACCCACTTTCGGATCGAGACATATCCTGCGGCCGTATACGGATTCTTAGCATTTCGACTCGCCGACGCCGCGGGCCGCCCGCATTCTATTCTGGGCGATCGTGGGGTGCGTCGTGCACTCACCGAAGCGGTAGATCGTCCCACGCTGGCGCGCGCCGTCTTCGGAGAAGGCACCAAGGTACCACCCGGCCCCATGTCTCAGCTCCTATGGATCTGGGATGACAGCACCAGTTTGCTGCACTTCGACCCCTCGCGAGCTCGGCAAGTGCTGGCCCGCCGCCCCATCACCCTCGACATACTGGCTCCGTCCACCAGTCCGACGCGCCGGCAGCTCGCTCTGGCGATTCAGGAGGCCTGGAGGAAAATCGGCGTCAACGCCACCGTGACAACTGTGGAGTTTCCAGTCTTTCAGGAACGGCTCGCCGCGGGCCGCTTTGACAGCTACATCGGGGCCTATCTGGACGAACCGAGCCCTCGAGGGCTCACTGATCAGTGGTCGCGAGCGGGGTGGGGCGTGCTGAACTACGGAAGGTACAGCAACCCGGACTTTGACTCCCTTCTCATGCGAGCCCAACAGGAGACCGAGGTACCAGCCGCGAGACGGCTGTGGCGCGAAGCCATGGATACGCTCAATGCCGATGCACCGGCGATCTTCCTATATGCGCTGGCAAACAGGGCGGCCGTCCAGCAACGGCTGAAGAACGTTAAGCTGGACCCCTACTCCTGGCTGAGCGGACTGGGTGAATGGCGGATCGATCCGGATCGGGCTTTAGGCAGGGACTCGTTGAGGTGACCGCTTCGGTGCCTTTGCTGCCCGCTTCCGCGGCTTCTTCATCTCGATGACACCCGCTTCCTCCCGCGGCTGACGGTAGACGTAGCGCTCCCCCCGGAAGTTCTTGAGTACCACCTCATCTTCGTTCATGCTCTCCACGTACTCGGGCAGGATCGGGATTTTTCCGCCGCCGCCCGGTGCGTCGATCACGAAGTAGGGAATGGCCAGGCCACTGGTCCAGCCCCGCAGCGCCCGCATGATCTCGATCCCGGTCTGCACCGAGGTGCGGAAGTGCTCGGCGCCGGCGACCTGATCGGCCATGTAGATGTAGTAGGGCCGCACCCGGGCCATGAGCAGCCGGTGCATCAGCTCGATCATCACCGCGGGAGTGTCGTTCACGCCTCGCAGCAGCACCGTCTGGCAGCCGAGCGGAATGCCGGCGTCGGCCAGCATGCCGAGCGCGGCAACTGCTGCCGGGGTGAGCTCGTCCGGGTGGTTGAAGTGGGTATTGATGAAGAGCGGGTGGAATCGCTTCAGTGTCGCGCAGAGCTCGGGGGTGATTCGCTCGGGCAGATGGCAGGGGATCCGGCTGCCGATCCGAATGATCTGAATATGGGGGATGGCCCGGAGCCGAGTGAGAATGGCCTCCAGCCTCCGATCGTTGAGCAAAAGTGGGTCACCACCTGACAGAATTACGTCCCGGATTTCGGTGTGCTGCTCCAGGTATTGAAAGGCGCTCTCGAACTGGGACATGGGGATCTTTTCGGGATCGCCCACCTTCCGCCGCCGGGTGCAGAAGCGGCAGTAGGTGGCGCAGACCGGAGATACCAGAAAGAGTGCCCGGTCCGGGTACCGATGGGTGATGTTGGGGACGGGGCTGTCGGCGTCCTCGTTGAGCGAGTCCACGATGCCGTCCACCACATCGAGCTCTTCGACCGAGGGCACGTACTGCCGCCACATCGGATCGTCCGGCGACTTGATGAGGTCCACCATGGCGGGCGAGATGCGGAACTCGAAGTTGTCGGCCGCCTGCCTGAGCCGGTCGAGCTCGGGGAAGTGCTCGGGCCCGAACTTCAGGGCGAGCGCGTCCAGCGACGCGATCGAGTTTTTTCTGAGGACTTCCTGCCAGTTTTCCATGGTGCCTCCGTCTTAACGCCTGTAGTCATTGCGAGGGCGAAGCCCGAAGCAATCCCGCCATCAAGCAGCCGCTGGATCGCCACGCGGGCCAACTGGCCCGCTCGCGATGACTGACCAACTGCACCGTTCACCGCTTACCGCTCACGCCCCTTCACGTACACTACCTGATCATCCCCCGGGCCATAGAAATCGGGAATCGTCGCGACCGCCCGGTAGCCCCGGGCCTCATAGAAGCGGCGAGTGGCCGCGTAGTCGGGGCGGCCGGCCGTTTCCACCACGATGAGCCGGGCCTGCCCCGCCAGCCGGCGTTCCATCTCGAGAATGAGCGCGGTGCCGATCCCGCCGCCCTGGAGCGCGGGGTCGACCGCCATCCAGTAAAGGTCATAGGTCCCCAGGGTGCAGGGCGTGGGGCCCCAGCAGATCCATCCCGCCAGCGCCCCATCGATTTCGGCGCCCAACGCGATGTAGGGGTCGCCCCCTGTGGCGACCCTGGACGGGTCGGCACGGGGGCCGACCCCGACGGCGTCGTCGAAGACCTCGAGCGCCACCGGGATCTCATCCTCGCGGAAGAGCCCCACGGCGCGGGTGATATCCTCGATGCGGCCCCGGTCGGCGGCGTTGAGGTGGCGGAGAAGCGGTGAGACGAGGGTGCCGCTCAAGCGGCTGACACCCCGCTGACAAGGGCGGCCGCGGCACGGTGGCTCTGCGAGCGGGTGAGGGCCTCGTCCACGATCTGCATGACCAGATCGTCGTAGCCCCAGCCGAACGCACGGCCCATGCGGGCCAGCCCGGCGTTACTCGACAGGTCGGGCGACGGGTTGACCTCGAGGACATAAGGCTGTCCGTCTTCACTTAGCCGCATGTCCACCCGGCCGTAGCCTTCGCCGTCGGAGAGGTGTTCCCAGGCGGAGCGGGCCACCCCGGCGATGTTGTTGGCCAGATCGGACTCCAGCTCGGCGGGACAGATGGGGATGGTGCCCTCGTCCTCGGGACTGCCCGGGATCCATTTGGCCGCGTAGCTGACGATGGGCCAGGTGCCGTCGGGCAGGGTGTCGAACCGGATTTCGGCGATAGGCAGCATCCGCTTGCCCACGAAGCCGACGTTGAACTCCCGGCCGGCGATGTACTCCTGGACCAGCACCTCCTCGAACTGTTCCAGCATCTGGGCCACCCGCTTCTTGAGGGCCCGCTTGCTGGTGCACACGGCGCCGTTGTCGATGCCGACGCTGGCGTCTTCGGCAGCCGGCTTGACGATGGCGGGCAGGGGGAACTCGGACGGGGTCTTATTGGCCTGGGCCAGCATGTACGCGGGGACCGGCAGCCCGGCGGAGGACAGCAGGGTGTTGGCAACGTGCTTCCGGTGGCAGACGCTGGTGGGCCAGGTGCGGCAGCCGGTGAACGGAACACCGGTGAGCTCCAGGGTGCCGACGACGAAATCCTCGAAGCGGGCGTGGCCGTTGATCCCCTCGCAGAGGTTGAAGACCAGATCGGCCCGCCGGACGCGTGAGAGCCACCGGAAATCCCCGAACCGCACCGGCAGCAGCTCGACCTCGTGGCCGCGGCGCCGCAGCACGTCGCGCACCTCGTGGACGTTGGCCACCACCGCGGCGACATCCTGGGGGCTCCACTCGTCGCTACCCGCATCGAAGAGAATCGCAACTTTCATCAGGCAACCTCCGCCAGGAGTGAACGGCCGCTTATCCGGCGCCAGGCGATATCGGCGACGGTGCGGATGAGATCGTCGTAGCTCATACCGGCCGCCGCGGCGGCCTTGGGAAAGCACGAGTGGTCCCGCGGGTCGGGCAAAACGCCCGGCAGCGGGTTGAGCTCGACGACCAGCGGGCGGCCAGTGGCGTCACAGCGAATATCGACGCGGCACCAGTCGCGGCATTCCAAGGCGTGGTAGGCCGCCAGCGCGGCGGCGCGAACTTCCTCGGCCAGAGACTCCGGGATGCTCGCAGGACAATCGTAGATCTCGAGTGGTTTGCTCGGGGTGTCCCAGATCCACTTGGCTTCGTAGCCGTAGATCGGCGGGGCACCGCGGGGCAGCATATCAAATCGCATGCCGATAATCGGCAAACAGCGGGCCTCGTCGCCGTTCCCGAGAATGGCGACTGTGAACTCCTGACCCGGCAGGTAGGTCTCGATCAGCACCGGCTCGGCGTAGGTGGCGAGCAGGTGAGACACCTGGCGCACCAGCTGCGAGCGGTTGCGGCAGAGACTCTTCACGGTGACGCCCTTCCCCGATCCCTCGAACGCCGGCTTCACGAACAGAGGAAACGGAAGTGCCACATGACGGGCCTCATCGGGCGAGCGGGCCAGCACGAACGGAGCTGTAGGCACACCCCGGTGCGCGAGAATTTCCTTGGCTCTGGCCTTATGCAGGGCCAGGCTTAGCGTCAGAGGATCCGAGGCATGACAGGGCACGCCGAGGAACTCGCAGATGGCCGGGACGTGCGATTCGCGGTTGGGACCGTAGAGCCCTTCGGCGATGTTGAACACGAAGTCGGGCCGGAGCAGCGCGAGCTTGGCGGGAAAGCTGGCGTTGGCCTCGAGCCGGTAAACCTTACCAACGGTTTTGAGAGCCCGCTCCACCGCATCGATGGTTGCTGGCTCATCCCACTCGGCGTACAGGTCTGGTTGCTGGAGGTCGGGTCGGAGCACCCGACTGGGAGGCTCGTCGGACGAGGGGGATTCGGAGTTCGCCCCGGCTGGACTAGCCGGCGCCGCAGGTTTGAGATTGAAGGCTAGTCCGATCCGAACCGCCAAAGGCTTCCTCTACAAAAAAGGCCGCCTGCGAGAGACGAGCCGAGACGAGTGAGACGATTGATGTAACTAAGGTAAGAAAAATCTTTTGGACACACAATAGTTTTTTGGGAAAAAGTGGGGGCGAGTTTCGTGGAGGTCGAGGAATCTTAGCGTCAGGTCTAGAGTCTAGGGTCTAGGGTCTATCGCTCCTCCGCAGTCACTTCTCCTCTGAAGACTCTAGACTCTCGACCCTAGACCCTAGACTCTAGACCTTATGAAACCCTACCCGCCCCGCCTCGCTCCCCTCGGTAGTTGGATAGATCTCGAAATCGGCAAAGAGCGACGGTGCCTCCCGCTGGAGCAGCTGAAGACAGGCCACCGCCATCCGCCGGATCTCCAGCTCGGCCCCTTCGCCAAGCCGGAGCTCCAACATGGTCCGCCAAGCTCGGACGTTCGCGCTTGTCACGATCTTGACCTCGGTGGCATTGGGCAGAACGCTTCGGGCGGCTTCTCGAGCCATCTTGCGGCGGTGGACTTTGTCCTCGACCCACTCATAACGAGTCATCAGCCTCTCCACCGAGGTGACGTAGGCGGTCTGAGCCGCCTGCACCTGCTGGGTCCACTGGGCCTCGAGTTCCGGATCGCCCATGATGGCCGGCGGCATCACGAATGCTGCGTGCGACTCGTCCACGTAGCGCTGGGACAACTGGGAATAGCCCCAGCCGGCCCGATGGCGCACCAGCTCATGGCTGCAGGAGCGCGAGATACCCTCGATCAGTATCACGTAGGTTGAATGCTCGAAGACCGACCCGTGACCCTGCTTCAGGATATTCCGGAGATACTCGGCCGTGGTCCGTCCCGCGGGGTTGTGCTGGCTCATATAGCAGAGCCTCCCGGCGAACTCGGCGATGCGCTCGCCGTCGCTGGACTCGCCCTTCCACTGAACCGGCAGGTGGGCAGGCTCGAGGAACTGCGGCCGGGCGATGAGGGTGACGCGGGGAGAGCGGAGGATTTCCATGGAAGTCAGGAGTCGGGAGTCAGGAGTCGTAAGCCAGGAACGGCCGGAAAAGTATCCTCCAAGTAGGTCCTTCGCTGCGCTCAGAGCTTGCCTTGAGCAGCGCAGGGGACGAGGTGTTGGAGGCGAGAATACGGGGTCATGAACTCCCGACGCCTGACTCCCGACTCCCAACTTCGCCGGCCAGCTCCAACCGGCACCGCCCATACCCACCCGTCAGTTCGATCTCCCGAAGAGCCCTCTGAATGTCGGTCGGTATGGGTGCCGAGTTAGCCCCAACCTTCAGCCGGCTGATCGGCGGCTCACCGGAGGGAAGGATTATTCCAGGATTGAAGATGCCGAGGGGATCGAAAGCCCGCTTAATATCGCGGAACAGTGCCACGATCTCAGCCCCGTATACGTCCTGCAGCGTTCCTGCGCGGAGCCGGCCGTCGCCGTGCTCGCCGGAGGGAGTTCCGCCAAGCCGAATTACCGCCGCCGTAACGTCCTCGAGCAGACCAGCAACCTGCGCTTCCCAATCGGTACGGCTCAGTTGGGGAAGCAGGTTCACGTGAATGTTGCCGTCGCCGGCATGCCCAAACATCACCACTTGGAGGTCCCGGTCCGCTGCCAATCGGCGCACTGTCGTGATGTACTCGCCCATTCGCTCCAACGGGATGCAGCCATCTTCTATCACCTGAAGCGAGCGCCGGTCTTCAGGGAGACCAGCCAGGATGGGGCTCGCGGCGTGGCGGATAGCCCAGAGCCGTTCCGAATCGGCCGGGGTATGCGCGACGTCTACTGACACCGCCCACGGTGCCGCGGCGTCGGTAGCCTGAGACAGGTCCCGCCGAAGCAGCTCCGCGTTGTCCCGCTCCAGCTCGACGAGCAGGATTGCGTCTGGCCGGTTGCCAATGCCTGCTCCCACGAGAGCATCGGTCCCTACGAGATCGAGGAAGCTTCGGTCCAGCAGCTCCAGGGCGGAGGGCTCACACCGGTTCAACGCTGCAACTGCATCGGTCAGGTGATCCAGCGAAGGGAGCTGCACCCGAATTCCGGCACGAAACGCCGGGATGGCGTCCAGCCGCCACTCGATCTCGGTAATGATTCCGAGAGTGCCCTCAGCTCCGATTATCAGATCGAGACGATCTCCGGACGCGAGATAGGCGTCGAGCGCGTAGCCGGACGAATTTTTCCGGGTCCGGGGAAAGCGCTCGGTGATCTGAGCTCCCGCGGATTGAATGGACGGATCCGCTATGCGGTCGAAGCGGTCGAGGGCCTGAGCGTCGCAGTGGCCCGTTGCCCCGCGCACCAGCTCTACCGTCTCGGCTTCCGCCGTGGCCAGGGTGAGTCCCTGAACCCATGGCCGGACGCTACCGTACCGAACCGACCTGGCTCCGGAGGCATTGGTGGAAACCATTCCCCCCAGCGTAGCCCATCTCCCGCTGGAGGGGTCCGGAGGCAACCTCAGGCCGTGCTGGGCGGCGGCTGAATTGAGTTGGGCCAGAGTGACGCTGGTTCCGGTCGTGGCCCGCCGCGATGAAGCATCTACCTGGATCCTTCGGTCCACCCTGGTGAGATCCACCGCTATTCCGCCGCCGACGTTGCCGCCTCCCATGCCACTGCCCGCGCCCCGCGGGACGAGGGCGACCCGATTCTCAGCCGCCCAGGAGATCAGGCTTTTTACGTCGTTGATGTCCAACGGACAGGAGACTGCCTGGGGAAGGATTCGATAGATGCCGGCTCCCTCCGCATACGCGGCTCGGGCCCTCAAGTCGGTGCGGAAGACGCCCCGGAGAGCCGGAGGAGGCAGCATCGTCCAAAGCTAATTATGTTCTCACTCTATGGCTGATGGTCCACGCGCTCAACTGATACATATAGATGTAGACCGTCGTCTGGGCCACGAATGGGACGAGTGGGATGGGCGCCCGCTACCCAATCAGGGCAATTACGACTCCTCACCGGCACTCTTCTTCGCCTGGTCCGCCATTACGCTGGCCGTGGGCCTGGGCGTAGCGACATTTGGGCTCTTCCTGCTGGAGCCTCGACTTGCCAACGCCCATCCCTCGGTTCCGGTCGTTTTGTGGAGCTGCCTGGTCGCTGGCGGGTCGATCCTCTGGCTCTGGTGGGCCGTGCTGTTTCTCTCCTTTGAGCTCCGGCGACCTCTCCTGCCCGAACGGTTGGCCGAACGCGGGCCGTTTCTGAGGCTCATGCGCCTGACCTCCCGACTGGCCAACCGTTTCGGCCGCCGGGATTGGGTAGAAAATGCGTCGGTAAAGGTCTACAACTCGCTCGCGATGATGCGGGGACGGAAAGTAGGACAGGGTGAGCTTCTGGTTCTTATTCCCCGTTGTCTCTCCAAACAGACGCTCGATGGCGTGCTCGGCATCGCGGGTCAGTATGGGGTACCGGTCTTCGTGGCAACCAGAGGCCAGCTGGCAAGACGGGTAATCCGTGAGCGCCAGCCCCGCGCGGTGGTAGCCGTTGCCTGCGAGCGCGATATGGTGAGCGGCTTGCACGACGTGGCCGGCAAGATTCCGGTGCTGGGTCTGACGATGACGCTGCCTTCAGGCCCTTGCAAGGACGCGTCCGTGAATCTTGGCCAGCTGGAGGAGTGGGTTCGGGCATACGTGGTATAAAGATCCGGCAGTTACTCTTCCGCTCCGTTCTCGTCCGGCTCAGCTGCAGGCTTCTCGGCTGGAGGTGGAGGCGGGGTGCCGAACCGTTCGACCAGACGCTTGAGTGCCCCTTCCACTCTTAGGGCCACCGGATGGTCGCGGGGAACCTGGCGTTCCAGCTCACGCTCCGGCAACGAAGGATCGCCCTGCGGCCGGTAAACGGTTTCGATACTGAGCTGGGTGCTTCCCGGCCGGGCCGGGTCGGCCCAACCCCGGATGCGCACCACACCGGGGCCAAGCGGCCGTTGTCCCGTCGGATGCCGAGTGCGAGTCAGGAACCACGGGCTCTCTATGTAGCCGTCGCGAAGCCTGACGGTGCGAATTGGAATCGAGTCTGTTCTCAAGGCCTCGACTAACCGTCGAGTAGCCTCGGGGACCGTGAGACGGATCTCGCTGCCAGGCGCCTCGGGAAGCGGGCTGAGGGCAGGACGAGTGGTTGCCGGCTGGCAAGCAGCGGTTGTCAGAGCGAGAAAAACCAACAGATACGAAGATCGCATCCGATCAGTGCGTGTGCGTCGGCGTGCCGGGCGAATGCGGGTGGGCGGCTGTGTCCGGCAGGCCGCCCGGTTCCGTAACGCTGGGGCTCGCGGGTACCGGATCCGGAGCAGCAGGGTGTTCCTGTCCCGCCTCGTGGGAGTGGTCCCTGCCCCTTTCCCGCAACTCGCCTTGCAGTACGGAGGTGGGAATCCCGGCCGCGTGATCGAACACCAGCTTCCCTCCGTAGACCCCGGTAGCGAACAGTACTGCCGCGCCGCTCGTGGACAGAACGACACTCAGGGTGCGCTCCAGAGAGCTCATTCGGTTCTCCCGGACCAATCTCCAGAGGGCCAACACCCCAAAGACCCCCAGCGTCACGAACCCGAGCAGCTCGTGGGTCTCCATCACGCGATGAACCGCGTCTCCATGGGAGATGCGATCTTCGGCCTGAAGTCCCGATAGAACCGCCGCCACCCCGCCGACCGCGCCCACCACCAGGGTCCAGAAGCTCACCTGCCTGAAAGACTGACGTCGGGTGGCGAGTGCCAGCAGATCGAAGAGTACGGCCGCCAGAAGGAGGGCGATGGGAAGGTCGTTCAAGGCGGCGTGCAGGCGAGGCCAGTCGTAGCCGAGCATCTTTTCTCCTAAAGCGTTTTTTCCTACTGACCCAACCCCGACGGTACCGGCGGTTCGACCGAATAATCATAAAACCCCCGCCCGGTTTTCCGGCCATGGGCGCCGGCGGCCACCAGATGTCGCAGCAGCGGCGGGGCCTCATAGCGCTGATCGCGATAGGCCTCGACCATGATGTCAGCGATCCGCACCACCGTATCCAGCCCAATGAAATCCATCAGGGAGAGCGGGCCCATGGGGTGACCGCAGCCGAGCTGCATGGCGCGATCGATGTCGCCGGTCGAGGCCGTGCCCCGCTCCAGGGCCCGCACGGCGTCCAGCAGGTAGGGGACCAGGAGAAGGTTGACGATGAACCCCGGAGTGTCGGTTGCGGCAACCGGCTCCTTGCCAAGCGCTCGGGTAAACGCGTAGGCGAGGTCGAACGTTTCCTGGCTGGTGGTGACGGTGCGAACGACCTCGACCAGGGGCATCGAGGGAACCGGGTTGAAGAAGTGCAGTCCCACGAAACGATCAGACCGGCTGGTGGCGTCCGCCATGGAGGCGATCGTGAGGCTCGACGTGTTGGAGGCGAAAATGGTCGAAGCGGGGCACAACCGGTCCAGCTCTCGCCAGAGTCCGTTCTTCAGCTCCAGCTCTTCGGTTACCGCCTCGATGACGATGTCCCGGTCTCCTAGAGCCGAAAGTTCGGTCACGAATTGAAGCCGGCCCAGCGCCGCGTCCCGCTCTGCGCTGGTGGTCTTGCCCCGCTCCACCGAGCGGTTGAGCGACTTCAGCACGCCCGCGCGGCCTCGCTCGAGCAACGGCTGGGAAACGTCGCGGACCACAGTATCGAAACCAGCTGCGGCCGCGGCCTGGGCAATGCCGCTTCCCATGAGGCCACATCCCAGGACGCCGACTTTTGTAATTTCAATCATGTGGAGTCCGCCACGTTGTCACCCCGAGCATGGCGGAGGGGGCCATAGCTGCTCTGAACCCCGGCTCCCTCGGGATGACACACGCTCCCCCCGCTCGTCACGATTTTAGCGTCCTTCTCACTTCCTCAGCCAGTAATCCCAGTATGCCGGCGTTGTCCGGAAGCTTACGCTGCAGTGTGTTAGTCCCCTGCTCCAGCGAATCGAGTGCCCGCTCGAGCCCAAGCTGGACTCTAGCCAGCGCTGGGCCGTAACGCCGCATCACTCCATAGCCCAGGCCCAGGGCAACCGGCAGTGGAAGTAGCGCAATCGGCAGCAGGGCACCCAGGGTGACCAGAGCCGCGGCCCCGGCCACTCCCATGCCGGCCATCGCCGCCCCGATTCCAAGGTGCTCGCCCCGAATTCCGCGGGTGTCAGCGGAGAGCGCGACATGTGAAAAGCCAGCTTCCAGGGGAACTATGGTGGCAGAAACCGTAGCCACTCGGGAAAGCATGAAGGGACGCTTGCCGCCTCCGAAGGCCGCGGTAGACCGGCGGAAAGCGGCCTGGATTCCGCCGAGCGGCTCCCAGGTGATGCGCCCGGTCTGCTGTCGCTGCACGCACAGTAGCTCGTTCTTGTCGATCCACTCGAGCAGGGCGGCCTCCACAGCATCGGCGTTGCCTCTTACCACCCGCTGCGCCGCGATCTGGCTCGGTCCGGTGACCCGTTCCAGGACTCCACCTGCCCCGAGCTTACCCAGCCGGGTGCGCTCCTCCAGCAAAGCCTGCTGCAGATAGCGCCCCGGAATCCCGACCTCCTTGCCGAGGGCAATCAGCTCGTCCGAGGTGAGGCTGTCGCCCATGTCGCGCTCGGCGGTCTGCAGCTCGGCCGCTCGCTGAATGATCCGCTCAAGAGCAGCGCGGTCGATACGACCGGGTGAACCCTCGCTCATCCTAGTCCTGCTTGGGGGTCCGAGCGGCCTGCAGGCGAAGCTGGGACATCAGAGTCGAGATGTCGGACGCGGGCAAAGCGGGACCGGGGCCCTCGGCGGCCCCTTCTGCGCGCCCCGCGGGAGCCGCGGGCGAGGAGAGGAAAGGCCGGAAGAGCTCGATGGGGATGGGAAAGATCGTGGTGGAATTGTTTTCGGCGGCAATCTCGGTGACGGTCTGGAGATAGCGCAGCTGCAGGGCGGTAGGCTCGGCGGCAAGATTGTGAGCCGCCTGAGTCAGGGTCTCGGAGGCCTGGAGCTCGCCCTGGGCAGCGATCACCTTGGCTCGTCTCTCTCGCTCGGCCTCTGCCTGCCGCGCCATTGCCCGCTTCATCTGGTCGGGCAGATCCACATCCTTCACCTCGACGGCGGAGACCTCTATGCCCCAGGCATCGGTCCGCTCATCGATGATCTTCTTGAGCACCGCGTTGATCTTTTCGCGGTCCGACAGCAGCTCGTCGAGCTCTACCTCACCCAGCACGGAGCGCAGGGTGGTCTGCGCCAGCTGACTGGTGGCGTAGAGATAGTCCTCTATTATGATGACCGCCCGTTCCGGATCGGTGACCCTCATGTAGAGCACCGCGTTGACCTTCACCGAGACGTTGTCGCGGGTGATCACGTCCTGAGGTGGTATGTCCAGCGCCAGGATACGCAAGGAGACGCGCTTCTGGCTGGCAAAGCCGGCGGGTAGAAAAATCAATCCGGGTCCCTTGGTGCCCCAGAACCTGCCCAGAAAGAATGTCACGCCCCGCTCATACTGGCGCAGCACGCGCAGACTGAGGAAGGAGTAGACTACCGCTACCGCGAGGGCGGGAATCAGAACATCCATGACTCAGCCGGCCGGAAAAGCTTCGACCACCACCGCAGCCCCCTGGCCTCCGCCGATGCAGGCGCTACCCAGGCCATAGCGGCCGCCGCGCCGCCGGAGCGCGTGCAGGAGATGGAGAGTAATGCGGGCACCACTGGCTCCCAGAGGATGACCCAACGCTATGGCGCCCCCCTCCACGTTGGTTCGCTCGCGATCGAGACCCAGCTCCTGCTCCACGGCCAGATACTGGGCAGCAAAAGCTTCGTTCACCTCGACGAGGTCCATGTCCTCCAGTCTGAGCCCGGCGCGGGCGAGCGCCCTCCGAGAGGACTGGACGGGGCCGATACCCATGTAGGCCGGGTCGACACCAACGCTGGCCCAGGCGACAAGACGTCCCAGCGGCTGGAGCCCCCGCTCAGCCGCAAAGCGGCTGCTGGCCATGACCAATGCCGCGGCGCCGTCGGAAATGCCGGAGGCGTTGCCGGCGGTGACCACGCCATCCTTCTTGAAGTAGGGCGGCAACTTCGCCAGCGCCTCGGGGGTGGTCCCGGGGCGCATGTGCTCGTCGGCGGCCCATTCGTCGGTCTGCTTGGTCTTGCGATTCTGAATGGGAACCGGCACCACTTCGTCGCTGAACGCACCCGAGCTCCAGGCAGCCGAGGCTGCTGCCTGGCTTCGAACAGCGTAACAATCAACCGCCTGGCGGGTGATTCCATATTTCGTCGCCAGGTTTTCCGCCGTTTCTGCCATGGACAGGCGGCAGCTGGGATCTCGTAATGCCTCCCACAGGGTGTCTTCCAGAGGCGCTGCGGGCCCGAGCCGGAGGCCCCACCGTGCACCCCGCACCACATGGGGTGCCTGGCTCATCGACTCGGTTCCGCCGGCCAGCACGACTTGAGAATCACCCAGTGCGATATGCTGGGCCGCCTGTGCCACCGCCTCGAAGCCCGACCCGCAGAGCCGGTTGACCGTGACCGCGGGCGTCTCGGTCGGCAGGCCGGCACGAAGCCCAATATGGCGGGCGAGGTAAATGGCATCCGCCGAGGTTTGGATAACGTTACCAAACACCACGTGTCCCACCGCCTCGGGCTCAACACCGCTCCGCTCCAGCGCTGACCGGGCAGCGATGGCGCCTAGCTCAGTGGCTGAGAAGTCCTTGAGCGTGCCTCCGAACGTGCCGAAGCCGGTGCGGACGCCCGATAGGAACACAATGCCGTCATGGGGTGCCCCGGGGGCACTCTGGCTGGTGCTACTGGAGGATGTCATAGAACGGGGAAATATGCCCCCACCGTGGGGGACACTTCAAGGAAACGAGCTGGAAGTAGGATCCTACCGATACCACCCCACACCGAAGGAGAGCCGGTGGCTCTTCGGAGTTACCGGGCTTCCCGTCGCTGTCGCCCTGCTGAAGCCCTTATAAAAGGCCCGGGAATATGACAGCTGGAGGGTCCAGCCAGCGCCCTGCGGGTTTCTCCGGATATGCCGGGAGAGAAACACGCCGGGAGCGTATATCCGTGGCGACAACACACCCGAGTTGATGCCGACTCCGAACCGAAAGAGCGCACCCATCTCCCA
>JACCRS010000243.1 GCA_013813435.1 Gemmatimonadales bacterium | reverse complement strand
CCGCCCCGCCGCCCACGACCCCCTGGACCTCGACGCCGATCTGACCCGCCAGTGGCTGATCGAGTTCCTCCGCGACGAGATACAGCGCCGGCGAAAGTTCGAAAAGGTTGTGGTAGGGCTGTCGGGTGGGGTGGACAGCTCATTGGTGGCGTATCTCGCCGTCGAGGCGCTCGGACCTGCGAACGTGCTCGGCGTGCGGATGCCTTACCGTACCTCCAGCGCTGATAGTCTGGCGCACGCTCAGCTCGTGATTGAAGCGCTCGGCATTCCCAGCACCACCGTGGACATCAGTCAGGCGGTAGACGCGCTGGCCGCGTCCATAGAAGGCCCAACCCCGGAACGCAGTGTGCGGATGGAGCCGACCCGCTTGGGCAACATCATGGCCCGAAGCCGAATGATCACGCTGTTCGACCTCTCGGCTGCCCATCGCGCCCTTCCGCTGGGCACGGGCAACAAGACGGAGCGATTGCTGGGATATTTCACGTGGCATGCAGACGATTCGCCCCCCGTGAACGCCATCGGGGATCTGTTCAAGAGTCAGGTCTGGACCCTGGCCCGGCACCTCGGCATTCCCGACGTGATAGTATCCAAGCCTGCCAGCGCCGATCTGATCAAAGGGCAGACCGACGAGGGTGACTTCGGGATCTCCTATGCTCGCGCAGACGCCATACTCCACTGGATTCTAGTTGGCTATCGAGCTCCCGAGATCCAGGCGCTGGGCTTCTCCGAGTCGGAGATAGCGCTGGTCCGCAAGCGGTTGGACTCGACTCATTGGAAGCGCCGCCTTCCTACGGTAGCGATGCTGAGCGGCACGGCGATCGGGGAGTACTATCTAAGACCCGTCGATTATTGACGGTCGTTAGCTTGAGCTTCGGCCCTTCGCTGCGCTCAGGGTGACGATACCTGCTCACCGCTCACGGTTTTCTTTTCCCGCTCACGTTTTTTAGGTGTCCATGACGCCCGAATCCCGTCCCATGTCCTACTCTGTCGGCGCCATTACCACCTTCGTGATGCCTCACATGCAAAACGTCAGGGGCGACCTGTTTGGTGGCGAGCTGATGGCACTGGTAGACCAGGCGGCCGCCGTCGCTGCCATCAGGCACGCCGGGGGGCCGGCAGTAACGGCTGCCATTGAGCGGGTGGACTTCCGCGAGCGGATTCCGGTGGGCGCACTGGTCACCTGCCAGGCCGGCGTTGACTTCGTGGGGAACTCGTCGATGCACATCTCGGTCCAGGTCTACTCGGAACAGGTGAGCACCGGCGAGAAACGACATACCCACACCGCGCACGTAGTCTTCGTCGCCGTAGACGAACAGGGCAAACCCAAGAGGGTTCCCCGACTTATCCCGGGCAGTGAGGAGGAGCGAGAGCGTTACGCACGGGCTGAGGCCCAACGCCAGACCAAGCGGCAGCAGTGACGGCTAGGCCGGTCGCCATGGTGCTGAGTGGTGGCGGCGCAAAAACCGCGGCGCACCTCGGCGCCTGCCGTGCGGTGCGTGAGGCGGGCTTCGAGCCTTCCTGGTTCGTCGCTACCTCGATGGGGGCAGTGGTAGCCGCGGGGCTGGCAAGTGGTGTGGGCAACGACGAGCTGCTCGAGCGGATCGCCAGCGTGGGTGCCCGAGGAATCGTCCGCGACCCGCTGGCGCCGGTGGGCGGTCTCTACCTACAGTCGCTTCTCAAGCCTGGTCCGCTCCGACGATTGATCGAAGAGCTGGTTCCCGCCCGCCGCTTCGCAGATCTCAGCGTGCCGCTCACGGTCACGGCGGTAGATCTCGATACCGGTGAGCTGGTGCTCTTCGGTGCGGGGGCGCAAGTTGCGCCTCTCGTGGATGTACTCTGCGCCAGCTGCGCGTTGCCGCTGTATTACCCTCCGGTTGTCCTTGGCGGTCGCCGCTACGGTGATGGGGGCCTCCGCGGGGTGGTCCCGCTCGAGCCGGCAGCTGATCTGGATGTCGAGATGGTGCTCGCGGTAGACGTGGGACCGGGCTTCGATGTGCCGCCTCCAGCCGAGCTGCCTCGCGTTCCTTCGATGGTCAGGGCCCACGATGAGGCGGTGGGTATCCTCATGGCCGCCAACTCCGAGAGTCAGCTGGCGCTGTGGCGCGCCGATCGGACCCGCCCCCCACTGGTCTACGTACGCCCGCGGGTCGAGCGTCACGCCACGTTCACGGTCGGACGGGTTCGGGAATACGCCATTGAGGGCCGGCGGGCCACCCGCGAGGCCCTGGATCGCTGGGGACTCGACTCTTGACCCCTATCCCTTTCACGGCAAATTGAGCCCATGAAAGCCTCCGAAGTAATGGTACCGGACCCGCACGTCGCCGTAGCCGGTGCGATGGCCAGCGAGGTCGCGATCATGCTCAAGACCCGCAACATCTCAGTCGTTCCGGTGGTGGATGATCACCGTACCCGCCGTTTCCTCGGCACGCTGAGCGACCGGGACCTGGTGACCCGCTGCCTGGCAGAGGGAAAGCATCCTTGGCACACCCGGGTCGACTCGCTCATGCGACCCAATTCACCTGTCATTCACCCTGATCGGGAGCTCACCGGCTTCGAGGTCCGGATGGACAACGATCCCAACGAGTCGCACCTGCGCCCGACCATTACGGTGGTCGACGAACAGGGAAAGGTGGTAGGATTCATCAGCCATCCTGAGGCGATACCAGACGTGAAGATTGTTTGGGGGTAATGACATCGACGCTTAGCCTCTTTGCTTCGAGCAGTCACAAAAACGAGGTGCCATAGTGTCAGACTTCAAACTGTTCACCCTGGAAGAGGCCGAACGCACTTTGCCGCTGGTCCGGCGGGTGGTGGCGGACTTGACCGTTGAGTATCCGGCCTGGCGCGCGGCCGTGGCGCGATTTGAGCTGCTAACCGGAGGGGCTCGTGCGGACTGGGGCGAGACTCACGAGCTGGTAGCTTCGCGGGAGGAGGTGACCCGTCACGCTGACCGGATCAACCAGTTTCTCCAGGAGCTCGAGGCGATTGGCTGCGCCTTCAAGGGCTTCGAGGCTGGGCTGGTAGACTTCTACTCGCTGAGGGACGACCGGCCGATCTTCCTCTGCTGGCGGCTGGGTGAGGAAAAGATCGAGCACTGGCACGAGGTCGATACCGGTTTTTCAGGGAGGCAACCGATCGACGGAGCCATCCTTTCCGCCGTGTCCTCGTGAGCCGGCTTTGGCTCTTTCTGCACCTGCTGGGCTTCACGCTGTGGCTTGGCGGGGCCATCGCCACGATGATCATGGGAATTGCCGCCCGGCGGGAGGAAAGACACGGTGTAGGCGCAGTCGTGCGGGCACAGGCCTCCCTGATGAAGGTAGCGATTGCGCCCGGAGCACTATTGGCCGTTTTGTCGGGCCTTATTCTCACCTTTCAGATCAGCGGAAGCACCGGCGAGCTCCCGGGTTTCAACCTGTGGTTGGTCATCATGCAGGGCGCTGGATTGGTCGCTGCCCTGCTCACACTTCTTATAGCTCTTCCCACTGCAACCAAGCTGAGCCGGCTCGACCCGGCCGGCGAAACGGCTCGCTATTTCGACGAGCTGCGCCAGCGGCAGCGGATTGTAGGATCGATTTCAGGGACCCTGGGGCTGGTGGCGCTGTTCGCTGGAGCGATGTTGGGGTGAAGCAGGTGAATGGAGCCGGAGCCACTGCTTTTACAAGCCCGGCACCATAATCGGTCGCGAGCTGTCTTCGTGTCCGCTGCCAAGCTGGCCGGAAGTCCCTTGCCCCCAGCAGGCGACAGCTTCGGTAATGGTGATTCCGCAGTAGCTACTCTCGCCGGCCGCAAGCTCCGTGAAGCGCAGCCCCCCAGATACGGCAACCGGCAGGTCGTAGCGGACGGTCGAAACCGGCTGGCTCCGTGCCAACCTCGCCGTCGGTGTTGGATCCCCAACAATAGGCGGCACCATCCTTCTCGAGACCACAGCTCGTGCTGCCGCCAGAATACACCGCCTTGAACCGGTGTCCGCCGCCCACTGTCACCGGCACGTTGCTCTCCAGCGGAGTCGGGCCGGCACCGATGGCGTCGATACCCCAGCAGTAACTCGCGGTGCTGGTTGTCCCGCAGGTATGCCAACCACCGGCGCTGATCTGCTGGAATGCGAGGCCCCAGGCATCGCGGTCACGCCAGGGCTGAACCGCGGGTGGAGATGAAGTTTCTCCGGGGTGCCGAGTTGGAAGCCCCAGCAGAAAGCAATGCCGCCAGGATCCAGCGCGCAGGTGTGATAGATCCCGGCCGTCAAGGCTCGGAAGGTGCGCTCGGTTTGAACCCGAACGGGCACCCGGGAACAGGGACCGCGGGGGCAGCTCTCATTCGCGGCCGTCGTTCCCAATTGCCCTAAGGTCATTCAAGCCCCAGCAATAGGTGCTGCCCTCCGGCGTGATCCCACAGGTGTGCTCACTGCCGGCGGCGAGTACTCGGAAGCGCAGACCTGCAACCGGCCGCGGCGTGGTGGCACACGGAAGAGGGCATGCCTCGATCGGGTCCACGGTACCCAGCTGCCCTTCCCGGTTAGAACCCCAGCAGTAGGCGTTTCCTTCGGAGTTAAGCCCGCAACTGTGGGCTGCCCCGGCAATGACCGAGACCAGAGTGGGGGCGCCGGCGACGATCACCGGCGTAGTGTCACCCGGAGTCAGTCGGATGCCAAGTTGTCCGTCGTTGCCCTTTCCCCAGCAGCGGGCGAGGCTCCCAGTGATGGCACACGCGTGCTCCCCGCCGACGGCCAGTGCCGGGCGAGCAGCGGCGGGTGGCGGTGCGGTGCTGTCGCTGCATGCAGACGTAAGGACGATGAGGGCCGCAAGAGTCGAATGCGGGAGCGCTCGAAGCATATGCAGTTCCGGGTATCGAGGAGTGCTTTCAAGCGCCCCGGGTGACGCCCCTGCCGCGACCGGTTGCACAGGCGAGCCGGACTGGGCATTCTCCACCCTGGACAGCCGCGCCGTGCAGATCAGCGCACCAGGTCCATGATCCCCTGGTTTAATGCCCACGCGGTCTTGCCGCGCCAGGAACCTGCGCCTGCTGCAGCATCAACTCCGAGACCATCACCCGAAATGGGTCCCGGGTGCGGCGCCAGGGCAGGTCGCGGCCATGCAGGCGGAACCAGCGGAGAAGGCGGTGGCGAAAGGCGGAGGCATCGATGCAGGTAAGGTTTCGGCTCCTGACTGTCGACTCACGACTGGTGACTTGTGACCCACTCCAGTTC
>JACCRS010000240.1 GCA_013813435.1 Gemmatimonadales bacterium | reverse complement strand
ACCAAGTTCACGGCAGATCGCTGCGGGTATGGTGAGCTGGCCTCTACTGGTCATGGTGGCGGTCTTCACGAGCGGTGTCTTCATGGTCTGGGGGGTCACTCCTGGCTGGCGAGCACCCCAAAAGTATTATCTGCAATCGTTTCCTGGCCCTAATCGGCCCTCCTGGGCAACAGCCCACGAATGGGGAGGCGAGCCCCATCTGTCCTTAATTGCGGATAATGGGTGTTATCTGCACCTATTATCCGACCACTGCCTGAGGATGTCAAGCGGAGGGTGTAGCCTGTCGAATGATAAGACCCATGTAGCTGCATTCGAGGAGCGAGCAGACCTCGCCACATGATGCTGGCTCTGGCACAGATTTCGTGATGCGGGCAGGCGATCTCGGGTAGACCTTTTGCAGTGGCCTCGCCACGGAGGCAGCCCTGTTGGAGGTCAGTTGCTCAAGTTTCCG
Source organism: Gemmatimonadales bacterium (assembly GCA_013813435.1). Classification (GTDB taxonomy): domain Bacteria; phylum Gemmatimonadota; class Gemmatimonadetes; order Gemmatimonadales; family GWC2-71-9; genus CAVVWJ01. Next base: position 3,777 of record JACCRS010000240.1, on the reverse strand, counting down.
GTTCTGTTCCCGCACTTCGCTGGGCTGCGGGTCGAGCGCCTGCTGGTACTCGACGGCGTGGTCCATATTGAAGCCCACCAACGAGCGGCTACGGCCCATTGCCCAACTTGCGGGCGTCGCTCCCGCCGGGTGCACAGCCGCTACACCCGCCAGATCACGGACGAACCACTGGGTGGCCGCCCAGTGGTGATCCACCTGCGGGTGCGGCGGTTCTTCTGTCGCGCTCGGGCGTGCCCGAAGCAAACCTTCGCTGAGCAAGCGCCCGCTCTGGCCGACCGGTACGCCCGACGCAGCACGCCACTATCCGGGACCCTTCAGCAGATCGGCGTAGCGCTGGGCGGCCGCCCAGGGGCGCGCCTCAGTGCGGCACTGCACCGGCCCGTGAGTCGCATGACGCTCCTACGGTTGATCCGGGCGCTGCCGCTTCCCGCACCAGCCACGCCCCGGGTGCTTGGAGTCGATGACTGGGCCTACCGCAAGGGTCATCGCTACGGCACGATCCTGGTCGACCTGGAACAGCATCGGGTCGTGGAGGTGCTCGACGATCGGCAAGCCGAGACCGTGGCCCAGTGGCTGCAGGAGCATCCCGGCGTGGAGATCATCAGCCGTGACCGCGCTCGAGCGTATGCGGAGGCCGCGCGTACCGGTGCTCCGCAAGCGGTCCAGGTGGTGGATCGGTGGCACCTCTTGAAGAATCTTGTCGAGGCCTTGGAGCGGTGCCTCCTTCGTCACGGGAAAGCGCTCAAGGTGGCAGCAGGGCAAGCGGGAACCGACGATGGGCCGCTGCCAAGCTACTCCGACGCGGCTCGGGTCCCCTGGCAACAGCGGGCCGAAGTCGCCAGTCAACAGAAGCATGCCGGTAAGGTGGAGCAGTATGAGCAGATCCATGCGCTGCAGGCCGCGGGGTTCACCAAGCTCGACATCGCCGACTTGGTGGGCGTGAGTCGTCCCACGGTTGACCGCTACCTGAACCTGGAGGCCCCACCGGAGCGGCGACGCCCCCATCGCACCGGCCTGCGCGTGCTCGAAGCGTTTGAGCCGTATCTCCTGCAGCGGTGGACGCAGGGCTGCCGCAACCGCTCGCGGCTGGTCCGCGAGATCCGAGCTCAGGGGTATCAGCACGGCGCCAGTACCGTGTTCCGTTTCCTCCAGCGCTTGGAGCGCGACCAGCCCAGCTTGCCGGAACCAATGGCTCCCGCAAAGACCAAGGGGCCCTCGGCGCGCCACGTAGCTTGCCTGCTGGTGCAGCGACCGGCCGACCTGGCCAGCGAGGAGCGCGACTATTTGACCCGCCTCGGGGAGAATGAGCCAACCCTGGCGACCGCCTACGAGCTGGCGCAGGCCTTCGCGGTCATGGTCCGGGAGCGGCCCGGCGAGCACCGCCTCCAGGTCTGGCTCACCCAAGCGACGGCCAGTGGTATCCAGGAGCTCAGCAGCTTCTCGCGCGGCGTTGCGGAGGATCAGGCTCCGGTCGAAGCCGCCCTCACATTGCCATGGAGCAATGGCCAGACCGAGGGCCAGGTCAATAAGCTCAAACTCCTGAAGCGCAGCATGTATGGCCGCGCCTCCTTCGAGTTCCTGCGGCGCCGATGCCTACTGACGGCCTGACCAGGCTCACGAAATCCGTGCCAGAGCCATGATGCTTGACACCGGCTTGCAGTCGGACTGGCCGAAAGCTACGCTGGTGGCCCCTGAGGCGTGTGAACCGTGGTCCCAGCTCCGGCTCCAGCTCACCTGGCCGGAGCAGGTCAGCTACGAGCTGATTCGGCCGGTCGTCCTGTTCGGCTTCTCCACCGCCGAGCGTGCCAGGCAAACCAGGATTCCCGAGCGCACGATCTCCCTTACGGGACGTCGGTGTCGACCCGGCTGGCGTGGGTACGGACGCCGCTGCGCGTCTCGCCCAGTAGTAGCCACGCCAGCTTCGCCAGGACCCACGCGAGCAGCGCATAGACGACGATCGCCACGATCGCGTGCAGCTCCAGGACGCTGCCGTTGTACTGCGGCGTGCCGAACAGGCCCACGAAGGGCACCAGGAACGGGGCGGTCGCGCCGTAGACGAAGGCGGCGAAGGCGGCGTCCGGGTTGGCGCCCAGGGCCCGTAGGACGAAGCGGATCGCGATCAGGCCCTCGATGATGCCGAAGATGAGGTAGATCGCCTGGCGCACCTTGGAGGCGGCACCGCGACGCGGGGCGTAGGGATCGGTCGCGACCGTCTCGACGTGCTCGGTCGCCACGGCCGGCTCGGTGCGCGTGACGTGCTCATGCCGCTCGTGCATGGATCAGCCCTCCTCTGGTGTAACGTTACAGCACCGTAACGCCACGGGATGATCCTCATGAAGGCACAGTCTGTGCCTTCATGAGGATTATCCTGCTGCTCGGTGGGGGCTTCCCGAGTGCGGGGCTGGCGGAATGGAGCGCGGTGCGGAACGGCCCCGGCTCTCGAAGCTGCCTGACCGCCTCCCCTCCCGTTGCCTATTGGATATTTTCGTTATGGTGAGAGCGTCCGCTACTCCGGGATCCACTCCGGGCGCTGGTCCCAGCCGCGACGGTCGAGGCCGTCTTTGGCGACGCTCAGCATGACGCGGTCGCCGGCCACCTCGGCCACGGCACTCGCCGGGATGTAGAGATCCTTGCCCAACCCGAACACGCCGGTCTCGACCTTCAGGTACGGCTCCCCGCCGGTGGACGGCTCGGCATACGTGCCGGGCGCGCTACCGGACGAGGCCACCACCCCGGCGGGGCGGTAGATCGTATCGACCTTCCCGACCTTGTCGCCGGCGAGGTCGCAGACCTCCATATCCTCATGAATGGCGCTGAAGAAACGGTCCTGCACGGTGTGCCTCCCTGTCCAGTGCCCCCGGTAACCACGAGGGGGGCCTTGGGGAAGGTGCCGCAGGATGTGTGCCGGCCTATGCAGGCCGGCAGGGGCGCGGCATCCTTCCTGCACTAGTAACGGCGGAAGGGAGGTGACGCCATGTACTCGATCGTGTACATCATCGGCGCCATCGTGGTGATCATCGTGGTCCTGAAGGCGCTCGGGCTGTTCTAGGAGGTTGTTATGGACACTACCCTGATCCTCATCCTGTCGGTCGCGCTGGTCATCGCGGTTGGCGCAGCGATCTGGCTCTACACCCAGAAGCGCAAGACGGAGCAACTGCGCGGGCAGTTCGGTCCGGAGTACGACCGGACCGTGGCCGAGCACGGCACCGCTCGCGTCGCCGAGAAGCAGCTCGAGGAGCGCAAGGAGCGGGTCGAGCAGCTACGCCTCCGCCCCCTAGAGGCGCAGGAGCGCGACGAGTTCGCCGGGCGCTGGAAGTCGGCCCAGGCGCAATTCGTGGATGACCCGAAGGGCGCCATTGTCGAGGCGGACCGCTTGGTCGGCGAGGCCATGCAGGCGCGAGGCTATCCGGTCGGCGATTTCGAGCAGCGGGCGGCCGACGTTTCGGTGGACCACCCGCGTTTCGTCGAGCACTACCGTGCCGCGCACGCCCTCGCGCAGCGGAACGAGCACGATGCGGCGGAAACCGAGGACCTGCGCCAGGGCATGGTGCACTACCGGGCCCTCTTCGAGGACCTGCTGGAGGCGGGCGAGACCGCCACAACGGAGGCGAGACGATGATGAGCCGAACCGAAGGGCTGAGCACGGCCGACCTGGCCGGACGAACGCAGGATACTGACCGCGATGGGGTGCCGGACGCGGCCGAGCGCCCGGACACTGGTGACGGGTCCGCAACGACGGCGACACCCCCGACGGGCACGACGCCGAAGACGGACGAG
>JACCRS010000223.1 GCA_013813435.1 Gemmatimonadales bacterium | reverse complement strand
GCCGGGAAGAGCGGGCGCTCCGCCCAGCCGTAGCGGTCATAGACACCCACCTTGGGATACCACTGCGCGAAGTCGAACCGGCGGCCCTGGCGGCCCTGGCGGCGCGGCGTGGTGGAGGGCCGAGCGTCCCAGTCCATGTCTACCGTCAGCGAGTCTCCCGGTGGCAGTGGACGGGGAAGAACGAATCGCACAATGGTGCTGTCCGGCGCGAGCGGATACACCGGCTGCACCGGCCTCCCCATGATGCGGACGTTCCGAACGTGGTTGAAGGCGTAATCCGGGTCGCGGAGGTCGTTGAACCGGCGGCGTCCTTCGGCCGAATCTACGTCGGACCAGCGCGAGCCTGGCCGGAAGGCGTTTAGATACAGGTGGAGAGAGAACGTCGCAAGCGTATCAGGGGAGTTGTTGGCGTAGCGTATACGCTGGGTCCCGCTCAGCACCCCGCTCGGCTCATCCAGACGAGCATCGATCTCATAGGCAACCCGCTGCTGCCAATAAGCACTTGAATTGAGAGGTGTTGGTGACTGCTGGAGCAGGAGAAGCGCGATGCCGATCACGGAGGGCTCAAGGCGTTGGGGTTCGAGGAAGAGCGCGGAAGCGGAGGCCACAAACATAGGTGCTGGCCGAAGAATTTGGCACCACGACGCGTGCGCCGGATGCCAGGGCAACGCAGCCGCGTACTAATGTGCAGGACCCCGATCCAAGCGACGGCGCCGCCCCATGTCCCACACCCATCTCTCACTCCGCGTCCACCTCGTTTGGGCTACCAAGAATCGCCGGCCCTGGCTCGATCCCGAGTGGCGCCCGAGGCTATTCGCCTGCGCGGAGACCATCATCCAGCGCAAGGATGGCCGGCTTCTCAGTGCCGGCGGCGTCCGTGATCACATACATCTATACGTCGAAACGCCGGCCACGATCAGCATTGCGGAGCTCGTCGGCGGCATCAAGTCCAACACCGCACGATGGATCCACCAGAACTTTGCCCACCGACGGGATTTCAAGTGGCAGCATGGATATGGCGCATTCACGGTGAGCGGGCCCGACGATACGGCTCTGCGGGACTACATCCGTAATCAGGAGCAGCATCATCGGGAGCGGGCATTTGCCGGTGAATACTTGTCGTTGCTGGAGGTACATGGAATCGATTACGACCTTACGAACACCCTGGACTGATTGGCCGGGCCTGACGGGCCCGGCGTTTCCTCGGAGCGATAATCGAAAAGGCCACCCCCATGGGTGGCCTCTCGTATGCGCGCGGAAACGGGAGCCTATTTCAACAACTGACGTCGCAGCTTCGTCATCCGGCGGCGCACCGACCCGTCCAGCACCCGGTCGCCCACCCGGATCACCGCACCGCCGAGGATTTCCGGATCCACCAGATAGGCGGCTATCACCTGTTTTTTGAGCTGACGCGCCAGGCTCTCCTCTATTGTCTGCCTCAACTTGTCATCGGGCTGCCTCGCCAGAGTCACCGAAGCGCGCACCCGGTTCAGCTTCTCGTCTACCAGAGCGAGGTATTCCGCCGCCACCTCACGCAGGATTCCCTGCCGGCCCCGCTTGACCAAGGCCTGAAGCCAGAGGACGAAGTCCCGAGGAGCCTCCTTCAGCGCTGCACCGAGAAATTTCGCCTTCTCGGCCTTGGGAACCCGGGGCGACATCAGCACTGCTTTGACCCTGGGAATGGTCTCGACCGCGGCGGCCACCGCGTCGATCAGGTCGGCGTAGCGGTCAGGCTGGGCGCTCCGTCCAGCAATGTCGAAGAGCGCCTCCGCGTAATTGCGGGCGATCGTCTCGGTCCTCAACGGGAGTCCAGGCCGGCGAGGTATTCCTGCACCAGCTTGCGGTCGGTGTCCGAAGTCAGCCGCTCACCGATCAGCTTGGACGCCGCCGCCAGTGACAGCTCCACTGCCTCGCGCCGGAGCTCGGTGATAGCCCGGTCGCGCTCCCCTACGATGTCGCGCCGAGCGCGCTCCAACAGCTGCTGCTGCTCCTGCTGGGTCTTCTCCATGGCCAAAGCCCGTTCCTTCTCGGCCGACGTACGCGCCTCCATCAACAACCCGTGGGCCTGGGTCCTTGCTTCGGCCAACAACTGCTTGTGCTCGGCCAGTAGCGCCGCCGATTCGGCCCGGTTGCGCTCAGCCTCGTCGAGCTGCTGCTGCAGCGCCCGTTCCCGGGCCTCTACCGCGCCGAGCAGGCCCGGGTAGGCAAACCGCTTCAGGATCAGTAGCAGCAATAAGAAGACGGCGACGGTCCAGATCATGAGCCCGGGCTCGACCGTGAGCGGACCGGGGGCGGCGTGCTCCTGCAGAGAGGTGAGAATAAGCGCGCGCATCAGAACTCCAGGCTAAGGGTCTAGAGTCTAGGGTCAAAAGTCTAGGAGAATCTAGACCCTTGACCCTAGACCTAGACCTTCCTTAAAACGTAATCTTGCTCTGAATCAAGAACCCGATGACCGCCACGAACAGCGCCACGCCTTCGATTAGCGCGGCGGCGATGATCATCGCCGTCTGAATCCGCGCGGTGGCGTCCGGCTGGCGCGCGATGCCTTCCGTGGCAGACCCACCGATGCGTCCGATTCCGACGCCGGCACCAAGCACCGCGAGACCGGCGGCAAGGCCGGCACCGATGAGACCCAGGCCCCGGCCGGTGGCCGCGGAGGCATTGGCGGCCTCCTGAATGAGCGCGAGCATGTAAAGCATGTTAACTCCATACCTTGAGCGGGAGACCCGATGTCAGCTGCGCTCGCCATGCGTGGGCCGCATCTCCCGAAACGGCCCCTGCCCTGGTAACCCGCCGTCGTTCTCGACAACCTGGTCGAAAACAGCGGGCCTCGTCCGCCATCCGGCGGATTACGTCTCAGTTCGGCGCGAACGCTCGCCGGCTGAAGGCGGGTAAGCGGGTAGGCGGGCAAGCTGTAATGTTGCTTGACGTCGCCACCGACACAGTTCCCCGTTTTTCCCCTTACCCCCTTACCCGCTTACCTGCTTACCCCCTTACCCGCTGCCCCGCCTCTAATGCTCCGCCCGCATCAGGCCGATGAACACGGCCGTCAGCAGGGTGAACACGAACGCCTGAAGAAACGCGACGAATACCTCGAGCACCATCACGCCAGTGGCCAGCAGCGAAGCCCCCACGCCCACCAGATAGCTCTGAAACAGGAACGTTAGGCCCAGCAGCGCCAGCACCAGGACGTGGCCCGACGTCATGTTGGCAAACAGCCGGACCGCCAGCGCGAACGGCTTGGCCAGCTTGCCGATGAGCTCGATCGGGGTCATGACCACCAGCAGCAGAACTTTCAGCACCGCTCCACCCGGCCCGCCGGGCAGCCCGGGGGGGAGGTAGAAGATCGTGCTCATGTATCCCTTGAAACCCAGGGTTCGCATTCCGGTCAGCTCGATGACGACAAACGCCATAACCGCCAATGCGGCGGTAACCGAGATGTTGCTGGTGGCGGTGGCGCCCCAGGGCACCAGTCCGAGCAGGTTCATGGCCAGAACGAAGAAGAACACGGTAAGCAGATA
>JACCRS010000198.1 GCA_013813435.1 Gemmatimonadales bacterium | reverse complement strand
GTCACGGGCGAGCGGGGCGACGCACACCAACGCGGCGATCTGCTTGCGATTGAGCTGGCCGAGCTCGGGCAGCTCACCCAAGAGGGTGCGGCTGAGCACCGGGCCGACGCCGGGGACACTGCGCAGGAGATCATCCTTCGCCCGCCAGATCGGGCTCTGCTCGATCATCTGGCCGAGCTCGTGATCGACGTTGTCGAGCCGCCGCTCGAGCCAGCGGATGTGCTGGGTGATGCCGCGCCGGACCACCGCGCGAGCGAAGCCGAGGCGATTCTTCTCGGCGACCAGCATGTCGAGGAGCTGCCGCCGACGGGTGAGCAGCGCGTCGAGCGCCTGGGCGGCCTCGGTGGGCAGCGGGCGCGGCTCGGGGCGGACCCGCTCGGCAAACAGCGCGAGGACCTGGGCATCGATCGCGTCGGTCTTGGCCAGCTGGCCAGTGGCGCGAGCGAAGTCGCGCACCTGCCGCGGATTGGCGACCACGACGGGCAGCCCCGCTGCCGCGAGCGCGGCGACCACCGCGTGCTCGAAGCCGCCGGTCGCCTCCAGCACGATGAGGCTGGGGGCGTGCGGCCCCAGGTCCTGCACGAGGGACTGAATCGCTGCCTCGTCATTAGCCAGCGTCCACCGCTCGCCCGTCGGCCGGAGGGCGAGATCTAACGTGGCCTTGGACACATCAATGCCGACGCACACCGCCGGACCAGTCATGGGAGCCTCCACCCGCGAGGGACCTCGTCCTGGCCCAGCCTTGCGGGATGCGGGGTCGAGACCCCGGGCAACTGTGCGGGCTCGCAACGAGGGACGGGTAACGCCCTGGCTAACTAACGGCCTCGAAGACCCTAGGCGCATCGAGCTGTCACCCGCCATAGTCTGGCTCCTGTATCAGTGAGAAGCTAGATACAAGGCGGACCAACAAGGTTCCGCGGCAAGGATTGATAGGCATGAGAATCTGTCCCGGACTCTTTCTGCTCGCCGTTGCTACAGGCTGCGGCCGTGACCAGGATACCGTCCATCGAGATGCCCCAATCGGTCTCGCCGCCGCCGCCCTACGGGACACAGCGTTCATGTGGCAGACGCGGGAGACCGACCACTTCCGCGTTCATTACCAGGCGGAGTCGTACGCCGCTGGCCACATTGATCAATTCGTGAAGGATGCCGAGCAGGCGCGCGCGAACGGGTTGCAGGTCCTGGGTGTGAGCGACTTTGAGCCGCGTATCGACGTGTTTCACCTCAAGTCGCGCGAGCAGATGAAACACCTGACCGATTATCCTGTCCGGGGCTGGACAGACCCCGAGGCGAGGTCTGTCCTTCTTGTGAGGAGCAGCGACTCAAATCAGGGTGAACGGCATGAGATCGCTCACGTGCTCTCGCACAACCTCTGGGGTCATTCCCACGATTGGCTCACTACCGGTTGGATGTCGGAGGCCTTGGCGACCTACGCCGGTGGTCCGTGCAGTGGGTACAGCATTGACGAAATCAGTGCGTACCTCGACCGGCATGGCGAGCTCATTCCGCTAGACTCACTGGCTCCAAAGTTCGGCACCTACAATGATTTGGTCGCCTACCTTCAAGCCGGGAGCTTCTTCGGGTATCTCCGTGAAGAGTATGGGTTGGCGCGTGTGCGGGCCCTCTGGGATCAAGGCTTTGAGCGGCTCGAGACCACTCTTAAGAAATCCCCGGGTGCCATCGATGCTGAATGGCGCACCCATCTGAGGGAGCTGTACCCAAATCCAAAGGTGGACTGGGCCCCTCTCAAGAAGGACGGCTGCCAATAATCTTGCTCAGGTCGCTGAACAGTTCAAGACATGGGTAACACTTAAGTCGCAGGACATGGGTGACAGTGGTTAGTAGGGCCGCCGATGCGTTCGGCCAAGGGCATCCTCGATCTGTAACGTCCGTTGGTGGAGGCGACCGAGGCGGAGCGGGCCAAAATAGAGGTCCCACTCGCCATCATCGATCTCGGTGAGGCCGACGACCTCCTCGCCCAGCGTCTGACTGACATTCACCCAGTGCTTGTGCCAGCGGATCCCCCCGTTGCGACTGACGCGGCGCACCTCATAATGGCTGGGATACTCGAGCGGCGGGAGACGCCGTGGATAGGGACGGGGTGAGGGGGCGTAGCAGGCGGCCGGGGTGGCATCGGCGAGGGACTCATGGGGGCGCACGGTATTGTACTCCTCGCGCCAGGTGTCGAAGCGCCGCTGCTGGGCGCGCGCGGTGGGCTGGGGGGGCCGGGTGCACTCGCGCTTGAGCGTGCGATGCATGCGTTCGTGGCGAGCGTTCTGCTGGGGCGAGGCCGGCGTCATGAGGTCGGGGAGGATGCCCAGCCGGATCCACCAGACTGAGAGCGTCGAGAGGCGCCCCAGCGCCTGGCTAGCGAACGGGACGCCGTTGTCGGAGCGGAGGCGGGCTGGGAGCCCGTAGGTGCGGAAGAGCCGCTCGAAGACCGGCCGGGCCTCGACCAGCTGCGTGCTCTGGAGGCCCTGACAGGCGAGCAGCATCCGGCTGTAGCCGTCGGCGATCGTGAGCGGATAACAGTAGTCGCCGCTGCCGAGCTTGAACTGCCCCTTGTAGTCGGCAGTCCGGACGGCATTGGGGGCGTCCATCGCCGCCGGGGTGGCTCCGCCGGTCTTGGCCGGCGCCCCCGTCGCCGGGCGGTGACCAAGCCGAGCCGGTCGAAGTGGCGCGCCACCGTGC
>JACCRS010000192.1 GCA_013813435.1 Gemmatimonadales bacterium | reverse complement strand
GACCAGTGGTGGCCGCGGCCGTCGTCTTTCCGGCCGGCTGTTCCTGCGTGCGAGGGCTGCGCGACAGCAAGGTCCTTCCGGCCAGCAAGCGCATCCGCCTGGCCGAGCGGATCCGGGGGCGCGTGGTGGCGTTCGGCATCGGCGCGGCCTCGGCCCACGAGATCGACCGCTTCAATATCCGGGTTGCCACCGCGATGGCCATGCGCCGGGCCATCGCCCGGCTCTTCCTCCGCTCCGCCCTGGGCTGTCACTACCGCATCCTCATCGACGGGCTTCCACTTCCGGAGATCGGCTACCCCCACGAAGCCCTGGTGGACGGCGATGCGCGCTGCCAATCGATCTCGGCCGCCGCCATACTGGCCAAGACGGTGCGCGACGCGCTGATGCACCGGCTGGCAACCCGGCATCCCGGCTACGGCTGGCACACCAACGTCGGGTACGGAACCGAGGAGCACCAGGAAGGGCTCCGGGTCCAGGGCCCCACCCGCCACCACCGACTCACCTTCGCTCCCCTCGCCCAGCACGAGCTCCCGCTCTGAGCCGCCGGTCATGAGCACCACAGACGAGCCGGGCGCGTCGCACCACCTCACTGTGACCCTCGGCCTCGCCGGGCTCGCCTGGCTCGCGATGGCGCTTCAGGAAGTTCTGCTCTTCCTCAGGCCCACGCCGTTCGGCCAGTCATATATAGAGGACTGGGTGCCGTATCTGGTATACGCTCTGGTGTACAACCTGCTCGGGGTGATGCTGGTCTCGGCGCCGGTACTACTGCTCTGGCTGGTCTGGCACCGCCGCAGGGTGCGGGCGAAGGTGGCGGAGAACATTCATTGGGTACATCTCGGTCTCCTCCTACTCACCGTCATGCTGGACCACGGCGACAACGAAGTGCTGCGGTTCATGGGGATCCACCTGTCGTACGGTCTCGTGCGGACCTACTTCAAGGTGAATGCCTGGGGCGACGATATGCTCCAGATCATCCTGACCGATCGGGGAGGGCCGGGGCTGCCGTTCGTGATTCTCGTCCTGGTGCCGGCGGCACTTTGGTGGGCCGGGCGGCGGGTTATCCGCTCGAGGCCGCTGCGCTGGTCGCTGCCGTGGCCGGCTGCACTCACGATCAGCTTGGTTCCACTGCTGGTTCCGCTGATGATCGACCGCTACAAGCACCCGGGCGACAGCCGGGAGATGCGGGTCCGGCCCGAGATCATCACGCTGTACTATGAGATGGGAAAGAACCTCAAGCAGGGGGAGCGTCCCCCCCGAGCCGACCTGCTGGCGAAGGAGTACCAGACCGCCTGGTTCAAGCAGAGCGGCGATACCGCCTGGCGGTTTCCCGACCCCGAGCGGCCCCTCCTGCGGGTGCCGACGACGCCGACTCAGCCGGATGACAAGGCGCCGTGGAACGTCATCTTCATCCAGCTGGAGACCTTCCGGGGGTGGAACACCGGATTCCTGCGCCCTGACATACCGCCCTCTCCGACGCCGTCCCTTGACCGGTTGGCGCGGGACACCGCCTCCGCATTCTGGCGGCGCCACCTGAGCTTCGGCCCGCCGACGATCAGCGGGTTCATTGCAGCCCTGTGCTCGATCAAGCCGCACAGTCGGGAAAACATCATGGTGAGCTACACCTATACCGCGCTCGACTGCCTCCCGACGGTACTCAGGCGGCACGGCTATGCGGCGGAGCTGTTCACCGGAACCGATCCGGACTGGGACAATCAGACGGTGTGGCTGCAACAGTGGTACGACGATTTTCATTACTACGACGACATAAATGGGCTGGACCGGCTGGCATTCCGTCGTGCCGCCGATCGGATTCGCCAATTAGGGCGCGGGGAACGGCCCTTCATGGCGACAATAATCTCGATCACCAATCACGTTCCCTTCCGCGCGCGGGCCATGACCGAGACGCGGTTCATTCTCGACGCCAACTCTCCTCCCACCACGGCCATCCGCAACACCATGCGGTACACCGATGACGTGGTGCGCGAGCTCATCGATACCTTGCGCTCTGAGCCCTGGTTCGCGCGAACGCTGTTTGTGATCACCGGCGATCATGGCTACGACCTCGGCGAGCATGGGACTTCGGGACAGGACAGCGGCTGGCGCGAGTCTGTCTGGGTGCCGCTGGTGATTCACGGCGCCCATCCTCGTCTGCCCCGGGGCGGCCATGACCAGCCGGCCACTCTGCTCGACATCGCGCCCACCGTGACCGACTTGCTGGGAATCCGGGAGCAGACCCACTGGATGGGGTCGAGCCTGGCCCGGGCAGACCGGTCCGGGTGGCCGTTTGCCGCCACCCGCAGGACATCCACTTTTGGAGAGCTGGGTCGGTTCAGCATGGTGATGCATCCCAGGACCGGGAAGGCGCGCCTCTACGACGCGATCGAGGACCCTCTCCAGCGCAACGATGTTTCGGCGTCGCACCCGGACGTTGTCGCCGCGCTTCGGCGTCAGGCGGAGAACGAGCGTCAGCTTACCGATTATCTGCTGGAGGCCAATCTCGTCTGGCCGCGGCCCAGGGGGCTATGACGTCGCTGTCGCGCTGTCGCGGGTCCGCCGGGGCGTCACCAGCCACCGCTCCACCCGCGTCAGAAGGTACGCCACGCCGGCACAGACCAGGACGAAGCCGACGCCCACGGCCAGCTCCACATACCAGAGCCCCGAGCGAGCGGCGATGAAGAACGGTCCCCGCATGAACCCGTTGATGAAGAAGAGAGGCATGGATATCATGGCAACCGCCTCGAGAAGCCTTCTCCCCCGCAACACACCCGCCACCAGCTGATAGGCGTACAGCAGCAGCACCAGGGCGCTGATGAAGGTCAGCAGCCAGAGCCAGGCGTACATGTTGCCGAGCACGAAGACCACCGCGGCGCCGAGCGCGGCTCCGGGGCCCACCCTGAATCCGAACCGGGCGCAGGCGATTCCCAGGCAGAGCTCAGGCATGTGTCCCAGTGGGGTGGTGAGCAGATTGATCCCCCACTTCTCCCCCAGTGACCACTGAAACGCGTAGGCCAGCGCCAGACTTGCTGCCGCAAGGACCGCCAGGCCGGCGAGGTTGAAGCGCCGCGAAAAGGCCGCCAGCCCGGGCCAGATACAGTAGAACTGGACTATGAAGGGCAGGAACCACCACGGCCCCACCGGGGGCAGGCCTAATCCGGGAACGAGATTGTGCACTCCCAGCGCGGTCAGCAGCAGTTCATCGCCCTGCCCCCGCAGGTACACAAAGACCCGGGGGCCGTCCTGCACCGTCTTGAGCAACAGCATAAGGGCCAATGCCAGCAAGAAGGTGGGGTAGATTTTCTTGATCCGGCCCCAGACGAAGGCGCTCCACGACGGTGTTGTCCAATACTTGAAGGCAAGGCCATAGGCCGAGAGAAAGATGAAGAGCTGGACCCCGAAGTGGCCGAGGAAAGAGAACATCGCCTGGACGGTGCGGCTGGGCTGTACCACAGTGGCCAGGAAATGCTGGAAGTTCCGCGGATCGAAGCTGAACTCGTTCTCGAATACCGCCGAGGGCAACTGGTGAAACAGGTTGTGAAGGACGATGGCCAGGATCCCGATCGCTTTCAGCGCGCTGGTGTCTCGCAAGTCGAAGGGGATGTCACTGGGGGAATTTCTCACCTGATCTGGGCTCCGATGCGGCGGGCGCTACGATGGGCCGGCTCGATCGACGGAAGGTACATCTCGCTGGGGCGGAGGTACATTAGTTCACCCATGAAATCTGCGCTCACGCTGGCCGCACACCTCTTCGTCACCGCCGCGGCCGCCGCGCAGGGGAGCCCCGTTCGAGCGGTCAACAGCTCGGCGACGCCTTCGCACGACTACGACCTGATACACCAACGGATCGAAGTCGCCAACTTCGATTGGGACGCCACCGCGTTCGACGGCAACGTCACCACGACCGTCGTATCGCTTCGGCCCCGCCTGGATTCGATCGTGCTCGACATGGGCCGACGACTGACTGTCCGGACCGTGAC
>JACCRS010000188.1 GCA_013813435.1 Gemmatimonadales bacterium | reverse complement strand
ACCTGGGCAACTGGCACGTGATCGTGCTCAATGTCAGCGACTCGGTTCCCTTCGTGGCAGGCTCGGCTCAGAGCGAATGGCTCGCAGCGGACCTGGCAGGGAGCAGGAAGCGCTGCACCCTGGCAATGTGGCACAAGCCCCGTTTCTTCTCCTCCAATATCGCGGGGTGGACCAGTAACGTCTCGATAATCGACCTCTGGAATCAGCTTTACGCCGGCGGGGTTGATGTGGTGCTGAACGGCCAGCAACACCAGTACGAGCGCATGCGCCCGATGACCCCGGCAGGAGCAACGGGCAGCGCCCGTGGAATTCGCCAATTCAGTGTCGGGACCGGTGGGGAAAGCTCCGAGATGCCGTTCGCGATTGCGGCCGGCAGCGAGGCACTCTCCGATGCATTCGGCGTGCTCAAACTCACACTCGACGATAGCACCTATACCTGGGAATTCGTCCCGACGGTGCTGGGCCAGTTTACCGATACCGGGTCCGGCACGTGCCACTGATCTCGGGCAGCGCCTCACCAGTACCTCACACACCTGCATCGGCGGCATCCCGTGCCGGCAGCATCGGCCAGCCGCTTCGAGTCGAGCTGATGGGGCCGGCAGGGGCGGGCAAGAGCACTCTTGTCCAGTCGCTGGGCGGCCGTCTCCGGTGTGACACCGGCGAGATCTGGGGGCTCCCGGTGCTGCCGCTTCTGGCCAACGGAGTACAGCTAGTCCCGACATTCAGCCGGCTCTGGCTCCATTCCGGGTCGCTGCTCTGGGGAGAAACCAGACACATGGTTCGGCTTCGGACCCTGGGCAAAGCTCTACGCCGGCCCCAGGCGCGAGGCACCGAGGTTCTCATCTTCGATGAAGGTCCTGTGTTCGCCCTGACCTGGCTGCGAGGCTTTGGGCACGAGGGGCTACGTGAAGAAGTCTCCTCAGAGTGGTGGATGACGGCTTTTCCGGAATGGGCGGCACTGATCCACGTGGTGGTGGTGCTGGATGCGCCCGATCACATCCTGGCCCTGCGGATACGCGCCCGCCCCCGCGACCATGAGGTGAAGCAGTTCCCCGATCACGAGATCGCGCGCTGGATGGCGCGGTTCAGAGAGGCCCGGGAATGGGTGCTGGCGGGGTTGAGCCAGCACGGCGGACCGGTAGTGGTGCGCCTCTCCTCGGAGGATGCGGGGCCTGACCGCCTGGCCGAAAGACTGGCCGAAGAGCTCCGTGGGAGAGTGTGTGCCCGCTGAGACCCTGGAGTTGGCGCGGCCGTCACCGCAGGGGGAGAGCGGTGCGGCCCCGTCCGCAACTCTAACGGCCCGAGCATCGCTCAACGTCCTCCAATCGCTGCTGGACTACAGCGTGAAGCTGGGCGTAGGGCTCGTGCTCGTGCCGATCATGGTGACTGGCCTGGGCCGGACCCTGTTCGGCGTGTGGGAGATGCTGGGCCGGATGGCAGGCTATATCGAGTCGGCCGATGGACGCTCGACCCAGGCTCTGCGCCTCGTCATCTCCAATCAGCAGTCTTCCGAAGATCACGCCGCCAAACGGCGCTTGGTTGGGGGTGCGCTGGCGGTGTGGGTCTGCTTCCTGCCGCTGTGGGCCACGGCGGGAGCCCTGCTCATCTGGCTCACCCCCGTCGTTACCAAGGTTCCGCTCGAATACTACCCCACGGTGCGCGTGGCCTGCGCTCTCATGATGGGCGCGGTGCTGGTCGCCGGGCTGGGCTCGTTGCCCGAGTCGGTGCTTCGAGGCATGAACCTCGGGTATAAGCGCATGGGGCTCCAGGCCGGGATGAGCCTCGTTGGCGGAGCCCTCTTCGCCGGAGCCGTGTATGCAGGTGGCGGCCTCGTAGGGGTTGCCACTGCCGGACTGATAGTGGCCGTCCTGATGGGACTCTGTTTCCTGGTGGTGGTGCGGCGGCAGGTGCCCTGGTTTGGCGCCGACCGGCCCCGCCGGGCGGAGATCGGCTCGTTGCTGGGCATCAGCATATGGCTGGCGCTGGGCGACGTGGTCTCCAAATTGATGGGGAGTGACGTGCTGGTGCTGGGCATGGTGCTGTCAGCCTCCGCGGTGACGACCTACGTGCTGACTGGATACGCCGCCCGGCTGGCCCTGAACCTCCATACGCTGGCGGCCGGGGCCGTCATGCCCGGGGTGGCAGGCATCATCGGCGAGAAGCGGTTCGGCCGCGCCGCGCTGCTCCGCCGGGAGCTGCTGGCGGTCACCGGAATCTTTGTGACAGCCGTGGGCGCGACCATCCTGCTGTGGAACCGCTCCTTCATCTATTTGTGGGTTGGTGCCGAGAATTATGCCGGTGCCTGGACCAACCTCCTCATCGTGCTCATCGCCGTCCAATCGGCGTTCATCCGGTGCGACGCCTACGTGATCGACGCGGCCTTGCAGCCGGCTCGCCGAGTGCGGGTGGGCATCGTGGCCGGCATCCTCACCCTGGCGCTCTCGCTCGCCCTGACCCACGTCGCCGGAATGGTCGGCTTGTGTCTCGGGATTCTCCTGGGCCGAACCACGCAGTCAGTCGGCTACCCTCTGCTGGTTCGCGGCTGCCTGGAGCGGAGTCCCGAGCTGTCGCTCGGCTGGATGGCCCGCCCTCTCCTGGTCATGGGCCTTCTGTTTACCGCCACAGCCTGGCTGGGCAACCGATTGATTATGGAACACTGGCTCAGCTGGGTGGCCGCCGTCGCAGTCACGCTGGCGCTGAGCTTTGGAGTGGCCCTCTCGCTGGGTCTTCCGTCTGAGCTCCGCTCGGTCGTCGCGGGACGGATGCTGGAGATGGCCCGTCGGGTCGCCCGGGGCCGCTCATGAGTCAGCGTTTCGAGACACCGATCCGCACCGGGACAGCCCTCCAGGCCGGCCTCTTACTGCTGGTGGCGTCTATCCCGTTCGAGTATCCCGAGCGCACTATTCCGCTCGAGATCCCGACCCTGACCGGGGCGGTGTTCCTCCTGGTGACCCTGTTCTATCCCAGCAGGTGCTACGGCCGGATTCCCGGCCCGGCGCTCGGGTTCGCTGTCTACCTGGCCGCGTCCCTGTTCACAATCATGCTTGGATCTGGCGAGCACACCTCCGAGGCAGTATCTGAGTTCATCGTTGTGCTGCAGGGTGTGCTGGTCTTCCTGGCAGCGGCGAATGTGATGCGCGACGTCTCCGTGGCCCGACGGGCGCTGATGACCCTCGCGGCGGCATGCTCGCTTCGAGCGGCATTGCCGTTCCTGGGGTTGGGGCGTACCACCGATGCGGTGTGGACCGGTGGCGAACGGGTGTCAGCGCTGGGCCAGAATGCCAACAGCGCGGCCATGATCATGGCCGCCGGCCTGGTGGCGCTCATCGGACTCGTGTTCCTCATCCGACACCGGACCACCTTCTCCCTTGTGCTCGGTGGACTGCTCTCGGCTCTGCTCGCCCTGGCGATCCTGGAGACAGGATCTCGCGGTGGGCTCCTGGCGCTCCTGGGTGGGGTTCTTGTCTTTGCGCTGGCCGCAAACAGCTGGCAGCAACGGGTGCGCAACGGAACCATCGCACTGCTGGCGATCTCGCTGCTGACAGCGGCCGCCCTCAGCCGGCCGGTGATGAAGAACCGTCTGGTCGATACCGCCACAACCGGAAACCTGGCCGGACGGGAGCAGCTGTACCCGGCGCTCTGGTCCATGTTCCTGGAGAAGCCGCTCCTGGGCTGGGGCCCCGTCGCCAACGGCTACGAGCTCGCGGCCAGGGTCGGCGAGCGGGACCGGGCGTCAAGGGCGGCCCACAACGTCGTGCTGGAGCTAATCACGGCCGGCGGGCTGCTCACTGCCCTTCCCTTCATTGTGGGCGTCTGGCTGTCGGTCCAGCGTGCCTGGCGCGCCCGTGCCGGCGAACACGGTGTGCTGCCGCTTGCCCTTTTTTCATCGGTGTTCCTGAGCAACATGAGTGGTGACTGGGGCGCGTCCAAGCTGTTGTGGCTGGTCCTGGCCTATTGCCTCGCCAGCGGTCAGTGGCGTGCAACAGCCAGGTGTCCCGCACCGGTTCGCTCGCGCCGTTGGGTCATGACCTCACTGTCCGGCGTGAGGAACTGACCATGTGCGGACTTGCCGGACGCTTCCACCCGATAGCGCTGCCGCCGGACCCGGCGTGGCGTTCCCGGGCTGACGCCTTGCTGGCGCACCGCGGGCCGGACGGCCGGGGCCACTACGCCGACGCCCGGTGCGAGCTGGTCCATCGGCGCCTGGCTCTCCTCGACCTGTCTCGCACCGGCTCGCAACCCATGGGGAACGAAGACGGCAGCGTGCAGGTCGTCTTCAACGGCGAGATCTACAACCACCAGGAGCTGCGGGAGTGGCTTAGAGGCAGAGGCCATATCTTCCGGAGCCGGTCCGATACCGAGGTGCTGGTGCATCTCTATGAGGAATACGGCGCCGAGATGGCCTCCCACCTCAGAGGTATGTTCGCCTTTGCCATTCTCGACCGGCGGGCGAACCGGGTGTTGCTGGCGCGCGACCGATTCGGGATCAAGCCGCTCTTCTACGCGACCCATGCCGGCCAGTGGATCTTTGCCAGCGAAATGAAGGCCATCCTGGCGCTCGAAGGCTTCGCTCCCCGGCTCGATCGCCAGGCCTGCTACGACTTTCTGGGACTCAGCTACATCCCTGAGCCCGCCACCGGGTTTGCCAACATCTCCGCCCTGCCCAAGGGCACCGCGCTGCTGATCAGCGAGTCCGGGACCCGCGCCGTCACCTTCGCTGAGGTGGCACCCACACCCGACCAGTCGCTGTCACGCGACCGGCTGGCGGAGACCGCGGCGGAGTTGCTGCTGAACGCGGTGAAGCGCCAGGCGGTGGCCGATGTCCCGGTGGCGGCTCTGCTGAGCGGGGGCATTGATTCCTCTCTCGTCGTAGCGGCACACGCGCGCTCCAGCGAGCGCCCCATTACCACGTTCAACGTGGGATTTCCCGACCCGGCCCATGATGAAACGGCGGTGGCGCTGGACACTGCTCGGCGCTATGGCACCGACCATCGCACGATTCATTTGGAGCACGGCGACCTCACCGCCGATTCAGTGTTTGCTCTGCTGCGGCATTTCGATCAGCCGTTTGCCGACCCGAGTCTGGTACCGACCTACCGGGTTGCCTGCGCCGTGCGCCAGCACGGCATCATCTGCACCCTGACAGGCGACGGAGGAGACGAAGCCTTCGGCGGGTACCCCGAGTTCTGGCGGGCCGAGCGCCTGGCGCAGCTCGCGGCCACGCCCGACTGGGTTCTGGCCACCGCGAGCGGCGTGGCTCGGCCGCTCTCGCGCTGGACCAGGGACGGGGGCAGGCGAGCGGCGAAAGCGGTCCAGCTCGCCCGGGCGGGGCGCACCGACACGTCGGCGCTCTTATCCGGCTTGCTCAACTACCTCACAGAAGGCGAAAAGGACGAGCTGCTCAAC
>JACCRS010000183.1 GCA_013813435.1 Gemmatimonadales bacterium | reverse complement strand
AGGGCTCGGGATGACATCAGGAGCGCTCCGCATCACCTCAACTAGTACTTGAGAGTCCACCGGTGCCGCAGACAGCCGAAGAACGACGCGCAAGAGATCGTCGAAGGCGAGCTCCCCGTGCCGACTGAGTCCGCGCCCATGGCCAGCTGCGGGCGCGGGGAGCCGTTCCTCTTTCGTGGGATCGAGGCAAGCGCCTCCTCATAGCCGAGGCCGGAGTCGGCTGCGATGAGCAGGATCTCATGGCGAAGACGCGACGCCGTCCGGAGCACCCGCCCGGGATAGCGGTGGCAGCGGGGAGTGTTCCTGCTTCGCACGCATCCATTGTATCGCTTCAATGCCAGTGGCATCGACTTGGTCCGGCGCACCATGTGCTTGAGAATACTGGCGCCGTGGCAGATGTTCGTCTCGACCTGCACCAGGTCGGGCGAGCAGCCGTAGTTGCCCCGGTGGACCGGCATAACCTGCATCAAGCCGATGGCGCCCTGACTGCTTACCGCGGTGGGATCGAGCGGAGTGTTCTCGATAAGCAGCACGGCGCCGAGCAGGCTCGGACTCAAGCGCATCCGCTCCGCCTCGTGCACCAGGGCCGCGGCGGCCGGTTCGGCTATATCAGGATTGCCGCTTCGCCGCGCCAGCGCCACGGCCAGCGGCCAGTGCGCGTGTTCCTTGGTGACGGCTCGCTCCAAGGCCGTACTGTCCATCCGAGTCGGCGCGGGTGAGGGCGCCGGCTTCCGCGCAGGCGTAAAGGCGGCCGGCCGCGACCCGGGCTTCGACTTCGCTCGTCGCGCCGCCGAGGGGTCGACCGGCATCGGCGTGGGCTCCGGGGCCGCAAGCGGCGCCGCCGGCGCACCCGCACCGCAGGCAGAGGAAGCGAGCAGTATGGCGACCAGACAAAGATCGAGCGCCCGGCCCTGACGAGTCGGTGAAAGCATGTCGTCCCTTGCAGAAGTCTCCGCAGTATGGGTTGCGCCGGAGACTCGCTCAAGTGTTCTGGAATTGACATGATCGGGAAGCTGACACGTCGCGCGGACTGGCACAAAAAACCCGTTAGGGAAGTCACTGGGAGCGCACGAGAAAGCAGAGAGCCCAGGCCCCTCGTGCAGCCCCTGGCACTCTACCGATCTCAGCTGAATCGTTACACGATATGAAAGCCCCGCCTCATTCCGGATGATACTTTGTGCGCTACAGCTCTACACCTTCAGTTCTTGCTTACGTAGTTTCGTGCTTCGTGATCCTTTCCGTTGGTTGGAGTACCATATGAGACTGACTAATCTGGCGGTCACGCTTGCATCCCTCCTTGCAGTCCCGGCAGCGGTGGCGCAGGGGCCGGGAGCGCACCACCTCGGAAGCAATCAGCTCGGCCGGGTCAGCTTTCCCGTCTCGTGCACTCCCGAGGCCCGGCGCCGCTTCGAGCACGCGATGGCCGTGCTCCACTCGTTCTGGTGGGAGGAGGGCGACCGCGCTTTTAACGCCGTGCTCGAGGCCGATCCAAGCTGCGCAATGGCCTATTGGGGGCTGGCGCTCAACGCCTGGGGCAACCCGTTCGCCGGAGGACCGTCGGGAGCCGCGCTCAGTCAGGGCACTCAAGCCGCCGAACGGGCGTCTGCCGAGCCGGGCCGGAGCGGGAGGGAGCGTGGGTTCATCGCTGCCACCGCCGCCCTTTATCGCGTCACCGGCGGAGCTTCAAACGCCGCGCGGCTAGAGGCCTACGCCGACACGATGGCACGCCTCTACCGGGACTATCCGCGTGATACCGAGGTGGCCATCTACTACGCGCTGGCGCGGCTCGCTACGGCGCCCCGCACCGACACCACCTTCGCGCAACAGAAGGGCGCTATCGCCGTTCTCGATCCTCTCTTCGCACGGCATCCCGGCCATCCCGGTCTGGCCCACTACGTCATCCACTCGGCAGACTCGCCCCAGCTGGCACAGCTCGGCCAGAGCCCCGCCGGGCGCGGAGCCTGTTCGGCGCCGCCCGCGCGGCCGAGCTGGCCGGCGATCGAGTTTCCGCAAGAGGCGGTTACCGCGAGTTCCTGAAGCTCATGAGCAAGGCCGATGGAGATCGCCCGGAAATGGCGGTCGCCCGAGCGCTGGCTCCCTAAGTCTCTAACCACTCTCGAAGGAATGACCATGCCCGCTGTCGCGAAGGACACCAAGGCCACCGTGATCCCCTGCCTGAGCTACCGGGATGCACCGGCCGCCATCGAATGGCTGTGCCGGGTGTTTGGTTTCGAAAAGCAGTTGGTGGTGCCGGGTGAGCATGGCACTATAGCTCATGCCCAGCTCAGCTTCGGCAATGGAATGATCATGGTCGGATCGGTAAAGGACACCCAGTTCGGGCGGCTCATGAAGCACCCCGACGAGATCGGCGGCGCCGAAACCCAGAGCTCCTACGTGATCGTCTCCGATGCCGATGCGATGTATGCCCGGACCCGGTCGGCAGAGGCCGAGATCCTTCTCGACATCAAGGATGAAGACTACGGCGGCCGTGGCTTCACCTGCCGCGATCTCGAGGGCCGTCTCTGGACCTTTGGCACCTACGACCCGTGGGAGGCCTGAGGGAACTCGAAGCCTGTCGGCTACAGTCCCTCATTTCGGGCGGGGTGACTCGAGCTCGGCGTCCGGGCGCTCGTAGTGGCCATCACGCATAAGCCGCACCGTGTTGACCAGCGTCTGCGCCGTGTTCTGCACCTCCTCCTGGACAGCCGTGTCCTTGTCCAAGGCGGCGTGACTGGTCGCGTAGGGCTCGTAGTAGCCGATGTAGCGGTCAAGAACCGCCGCGCTTCCGGCCTGCACCAGATTCATGTCGCAGAGCCAGTCCGTTAGTGAGCGCCGCAGTACTTCGGTTCCCGCGGCATCGCCGTGCACCACGATGGCAAAGGCGCGGTTCGCGAGGTGCCGGGGATAATCCCAACCCGCCAGCTCCAGGCGCTTTGCCTCCTCCGGCTTCTTGCCATGGGTAGAGGTCGGATCGGGATTGCCCCCATCGGCACACACGAGACGATCCATCATGAGCTTCAACACGCTGGGGGCCTGATACCAGTAGACCGGCGTGACGATCATCACGCCGTGAGCCGCCACCCAGCGCGGGTACAGCTCATTCATCCAGTCGTTCACCTGCCCCATAGCATGATTCGGATAGCAGGAGCAGGGCCAGTGGCACAGCGGCATTGCCGTAGAAACACAGGCCTTGCAGGGTAGGATCTGGCGCCCGTACTGCGCGGTCAAATGGCTCAGGTCGAGCAGGTCACACTCGAAACCGTCACTCGCAGCGATGACTTTGCGGGCCAGCTGCACCAGCCGGAAGGTCTTGGACATTTCTCCGGGACAGGTCTCGTCGTGACGCGCCGCTCCGGAGATGAGCAGTATGCGCCGGGGGGCGGCGGCGTCACATTGCCTGCGCTCGGCCTCCAGAATCCGGGCGCGCGCCTCCAGCCACTCCACCGGCAACTCGAACTCGGGATCAGCGAACTCCGGGCCGGCCTTGCGGGTGCGAGGACTCTTGTGGTACTCGTGGTAAGAGACCCAGGCCGTCTCGATGATTCGATCGATGTCGGCGCGGAGGGGATCGAAGGCAGGATCGTAAAATCGCTCGCCCAGCCGCCGGGCGAACTCTTCCCGGGTGAGCTTGACGTCGCCTTGTCCCGTGCGTACGTCTGCTGCCTTACGATCGACATCAGTCATGGTCGAAGCTCCTGAGTTTATCTGGCTCCATCTGAATGCTTCGTCCAAAATCTACTTGTCGAGGAGATGGATGTACGGAAATTTCCGGTAACTACCTCTCCTCGATATGATGACCGCACGCCCCGAGCTGGTTCGCTCCCTCGGCCGCTGGAGCCTCGCCGCCCTCGTGCTCAACGGCATCATCGGGTCGAGTGTCTTCGTGCTGCCCGGCCCGCTCGCCGACCGGCTCGGCTGGTTGAGTATGGCGGCGTGGATGATCGCCGCGGGCTGCTGCGCCGCCATGATCCTCTGCTTTGCCGAAGTCGCCTCCCGATTTTCCGGCGCCGGCGGCGCATACCTCTTCACCCGGGCGGCGTTCGGCCCCTTTGTCGGCCTGCAGGTCGGCTGGCTCAGCTACTTTGTCCGCGCCATCACGGCCGCGGTGCAGGCGAATCTCTTCTCCACCTACCTGGCCGGGTTCTGGCCCTGGGCCGGCACCCGCCTGGGCGGCGTGGTGTCGACCACCCTCTTCATCGGGCTCCTCGCCGCCGCCAACATCCGCAGCGTCGTCTCCGGTGCACGGCTCAGCAACGGCTTCGCGCTGGTGAAGATCACTCCACTGCTGCTTTTCGGAATGCTGGGTGTGGTCTGGATCGCCAGCGGAAGGGCGGTCCCCGCTCCCCTGCCGTCTGACCCGTCGCTCGCCGGGTGGCTGGACGTGCTGCTGCTGTTGATGTTCGCCTACGGCGGCTTCGAATCTGCGGTCATCCCGCTGGGAGAGGCTAGAGACCCGCGCCGGGACGCACCGGTCGCGCTGCTCGCGGGCCTGGGGCTGGCCGCCCTGGTGTACCTGCTGGCGCAGCTCACCGTGCTGGTAACCCTGACCGATCCCGCGGCTACCAGCCGTCCACTGGCAGACTCGGCCGGCGCAATGCTGGGCAACACCGGGGCCACGATCATAACGGTGGCAGCACTGATATCGGTGTACGGCTGGCTGGCGAGCAATCTGCTCACCGTGCCGCGGCTCAGCATGGCCATGGCGCAACAGGGCGACTTTCCCGCCGTACTCGACAGGGTGCATCCGGTATTCCGTACACCGTGGGTCTCCATCCTCGCCTTCGCGAGTCTGTCCTGGGCCCTGGCCAACCAGGCGGGGCTGCTTCAGAATTTGAGTTTGGCCGCGGTGTCGCGGCTCTTTACCTACGGGCTGGTCTGCGCCGCGCTGCCGGTGTTCCGGAGAAGGGACGATACCGGCACCGGGGGAGTGCCGCCGCCGCTCTTCCGGGCCCCGATGGGGGTGGCGCTAGCGGTATTCAGCGTGCTGGTATCGATCACTCTGGCCAGCCGAATGAATCTGCGCGAAGCGGTCACCCTGACGCTCACTGTTGTCCTGGCGACTCTCTACTATCTCATGAGCCACCGAAGAAGGGGAAAGCCCACTCATGGTTGACATCATCGCCCGAGCCGAACCCTGGCTCCGAAGCTGTTGCGGCGCTCTACTGCTCCTCGCTCTGCTGCCTTCGGTTGGTGCCGCCCAGGGAACCGGTACCCGTTACATCAACCCGCAAAGCCTGGCCAAGCCAACCGGGTACACCCACCTGGTTATCGCCCCGGATGGCCGGACGGTGTACATCGCCGGACAGGTCGCCTTCGACAGCACCGGCAAGGTCGTCGGCACCGGTGACTTCGCCGCGCAGGCCGAACAGGTGTACCGCAACCTCCAGCGCGCCCTGGAGAGCGTGGGCGGCTCAATGGCTGACCTGGTCAAGACCACCACGTTCATCACCGATATCAAGCACCTGGCGACACTGCGTGAGGTTCGGGCGCGCCACATCGCCAAGACTCAGCCGCCGGCCAACACCCTGGTGGCAGTCTCGAGCCTGGCGCGACCTGAGCTCCTGATCGAGATCGAAGGGGTGGCCGTGCTTCGCTCGATCATACGACAGTAATTGCCTCACGACGTAAGCCGCCGCCGCTGGCGCGCGGTTCTCACCGTAGTACTGGCGATCTATGGCTACCGCTGCCTGCGCAGCCCGGACGAGTACCGGTGGCTCGACAGCCTGGATCTGGCGATCCATGAAACCGGGCACCTTGTTTTCGGCTTCGGTGGCGAGACGCTCACGCTCCTCGGCGGCACACTGTTTCAGCTCATGGTGCCGGCAGCCTTTGCGGTCGCCTTGTGGCGCTCAGGCGACCGTCACGGCGCCACGGTGCCAGTGTGGTGGCTGGGCCAGAACTGCTGGAACATTTCGGTGTACATCCGGGATGCGCGAGCTCAGGAGCTGCCACTGGTAGGCGGCGGGGAGCACGACTGGGCCATACTGCTGGCCAACTGGGACTGGCTGAACCGGGACGCGCCACTGGCCAACGCGGTGCATTTCGTGGGTGTGGTTCTCTACCTGATGGCGATCGCCGGCGGCTGGCTTCTACTGCCCCAGGAACCCAAGAAGGCGCCCCCGTCACCCGAAGTTACCCCCTGAGCAACCGGGGGTCGAACGCGAACCGTTCCGGCCGCCCAACGGCGGCGCTCTTGAACGCGGGGTGCAGCGGATTGATCAGAAAGTTGTTTGCGGATGGCACGATGGCGCTGGGTACCCGCAGCACCAGCGATCTGCCTTCCGTAATCCACCGGTCACCGATCGCCTGGTTCTCCGGCGGCGAGGGAAACCGGCGCCATCCCTTGGGAAGAGAGGCGATATCGAGCACTTCGATCTGAGATTCCGGAAACTGAACCGAGACCACGGAGTACGACTGCAGAGCCGCGCTAGCCTGGAGATGGGCCAGCACCTCCAGGGTTGCCAGAGCGATGCTATCCGAGGCGTAGGCGACGGGAGTGCCGGCACTGTTCCAGCGCCCGCCGTGGAGCCGAGCCCCTTCCCCGTCGAAAGTGGTGCCGGCATGGCGCGTTTTTACCAGCTTCCACGCAGTAACCAATGGCGGCTTACGACGGGATGCCGTGCTCGAGCCGTCCGATGAGGCTGTCGACCTCACCCGCACCGACCTCGGTTCCGGCGAGGGCGAGGGGGACCAGTCCGCCGAGGGCAGGCTGCGGCGCGGTCAGCCAGGCGCGGGCCGCTGAGCCGTCTCCCTCGAACAGCTCCATGGCACGGCCGAACACTCGCGAAGCCCGCACCAGACGATCCGATTCCTCAGGTGCAAACCTGCCTTCGCTCTTGCGCCGGGTCAGAGTACGAGCAGGAACCTGAATCAGCTCGGCGATGGCGCTTGCCGGTATGCCGGTGTTCCGCTGAAAGCGCGCGAACGCGGAATATCCCAGCCCCTTTCGCACCTGGCGGTCGAGGGCGAGGGGCCCGTACGCGCGGAGCCCGAGAAGGGCCACGTAGAAGTGGCCTTCGGTCCGGCCCGACTTGATGCGGGACTGAATCTCGTGCAGGTCGGCGGTGCCGGGCGGCAGTGACCCGAGGACCCCGGCTTCAGCAGGTCTGGCCATATGGCCTCATTATAGTAGCCATGTGGCCGGATAGCAAGACGCCCGCCCCAGTGAGGCCTCTCTCGATTCCCCTGGGCCGGGCCATATATATTTCCCGGCATGATCATCTCCCTGACCCCGCGAGCGCTGGCGGCCTCCCTCGCCCTCCTCGCAACAGCTGCCGTCTCCCGTAGCGGAGCGGCTCAAACTGCGTCGACTAGCCCTCGGGCAGCCACGAACGCAACCCTCGTCGTCTTCCCCGTAGCGCTCTATAACGCGCAAGCCAATGTGCAGGAGGCTTCGGACTCGTCTCAAGCCGTTCTCTCGACCCAGGTTCTGACCGGAAAGCTCCAGGAGCTACTGGGCGCTCAGCTCGTTTCCGGGCAGCGGGTGGTGGCCGCCGCCGCGTCTCCCCAGGCCCAGGCGACTACCGGCCGGCAGGCTTGCAATGTGATCGTGGCCTGCGCCCGCCAGGCCGCTAACTCGCTCAATGCTCCCTGGGTGGTGATCGCCAAGGTCAGCAAGACCAGCAATCTCATCTGGCTGTTCACCGGCCAGCTGATACATGCGCCGACCGGCGAGATCATCCTGGATGATTCCACCGAGCTCAAGGGTGAGACCACCGGCATGATCCGCGCCGGCTCCCGGATCTTTGCCGAACGGGTGGCGCGCACCGTCAGGAATCGGGGGATCGCCAACAACTTCCCCAATGAGGGGTAGGCTCGCCGCCGTACTGCTCATCCCGGCCTCGGCGGCTGTCCAGGAGCTCCCCCTCCTCACTTCGCCGGCAGCACCGGGCTGCAAGTTCGAGTCAAGCTTTATTCGGGACACCATCGACTTCACCCTGTTTCTTACCCCTCCCAGCAGCGTCGCCAAGGCTCGTAGCCAGCGAGAACAGTACTCACCTTACATTCACGCCGTCGCCAGCACATATCAGCAGCCAGGCCGGCTGTCGATATCGTACTGGCCGGGCGGCTGGGCCGACGACCAAATGAGAGTAAGAGCTCGGTCGGTGACTGTGACGCCTGGTGTAGCGTCGGCCCTCTGGAAGGCGAAGTACAGTTCCAGCTCACGCGGAAGCGGGTGGATGTCCCATCAGGCAGCTGGTGCACCAGCGAGTAGTCTTTAGGCGTTAAGGGCGGTCCATACCTATCAGGAGCTTTGCAAATGCAGTTCGCGCGCTTCCTTCCCTGGTGCCTTGTATCGGTCTCCCTCGGGCTGAGCTCAACCCAGGCGGCCGCGACTCAGGCCCAGGACCCGGCTCCCCCCCTCGCCCGCACAATTACCAAAGTCGACACGCTGCACGGCGAGGTCCGGGTCGATCCCTACTCCTGGCTCCGGGACGACCGCCGCTCGGCACCAGAAGTCATCGGTTATCTCGAAGCCGAAAATCGGTACACTACCACCACCCTTCGCCACACGGAGCAGCTGCAAGAGAAGCTGTACCATGAGATGGTGGGACGGATCAAGGAGACCGATCTGTCGGTGCCCGAGTTGGTGGATGGCTTCTGGTATTACACCCGCACCGTAAAAGGAAAACAGTACCCGATCTTCTGCCGGCGGCGGGGCAGCCTCAAGGCACCGGAGCAGATCCTGCTGGACGAGAACGCTCTGGCCGGCAGCCGGCCGTATTCCAATGTGGGTCTCCGGCAAGTCAGCCCCGATGGCCGGATTCTCGCCTACACCTGGGACACCACCGGCGGCGAGTGGTACACGCTCCAATTCAAGGACCTCCAGACCGGCCGGCTTCTTCCCGACCGCATCGACAGCGTCAACTACGAGGTGGAATGGGCCGCTGACAACCGGACCCTGTTCTACGGGCGGGACGATGCCGCGCACCGCGCGTATCGGGTTCACCGGCACGAGCTCGGCGGGCGGGAACCCGACCCCATCGTCTTCGAGGATCCCGATCCGCTGTTCAACGTAGACCTCGCCAAGAGCAAGGACCGGGCATTCATCTTCATCAACGCGGAGAGCTTTACCTCTTCCGAAACCCGGTACCTGGCAGCCGACCGCCCCGCCGGTGAGTGGCGGGTGCTCCGCCCCCGAGCCCCCGACGTGGTGTACTCCGTCGAGCATCGCGGCAGCGACTTCCTGATCCGCACCAACGAGCGAGCCATAAACTTCAAGCTGGTGCGCGCTCCGGTTGCCGATCCGGACCGGGCCAACTGGACCGATGTGGTCCCGGCGCGCGATTCAGTTCTGTTGGAGGACCTCGATGTTTTCCGCAGCCACGCTGCCCTTTACGAGCGGGGCAATGCCGTGCGACGGGTGCGGGTTCTGGACTTCGCAACCGGCAAGACGTACCCGGTGGAGTTTCCCGAAGAGGTCTCGACTTTTCAGCGGGCCACCAACCCGGAATACGATACCGACCTGGTACGCTTCAGCTACACCTCTCCTACCACACCGCTCACGGTATACGACTTCGACATGAAGCGGCGTACCCGAACGCTGAAGAAGCGTACCGACGTGCCCAACTACCGGGCGGACCGCTATGCCACCGATCGAACCTGGGCCTTGGCGCAGGATGGCGCCCGGGTGCCGGTATCCCTGCTCTACCGCAAGCCGCTGGTGCGGGATGGAAGCCGGCCGATGCTGCTCTATGCCTATGGCTCGTACGGCGCCAGCACCGACCCGTCGTTCAACTCCAACATTTTCAGCCTCGTCGATCGTGGATTCGTCTATGCAATCGCCCACGTCAGGGGCGGGCAGGAGATGGGCCGGGGCTGGTACGACGACGGCAAGATGCTTCGCAAGAAGAACACGTTTACCGACTTCATCGCGGCCGCCGAGCACCTGGTGGGGGATGGCTATACCCGGAGCGACCGGCTCGCCATCCGCGGAGGTAGTGCGGGCGGACTCCTGATGGGCGCGGTTACCACCATGCGTCCTGATCTGTTTCGCGCGGTAGTGGCCGATGTCCCTTTCGTCGATGTCATAAACACCATGTTGGACGCTTCCATTCCCCTTACCACCCAGGAATGGCAGCAGTGGGGGAACCCGGTTCAGAAGTCTCATTACGTCTACATGAAATCGTACTCTCCGTACGACAATGTGGCGCCGCAAAACTATCCGGCAATACTGGTGACCGCCGGCCTCAACGATCCCCGGGTGGGCTATTGGGAACCCGCCAAGTGGGTGGCCAGACTTCGCGCCACCAAGACCGACAAGAACACGCTGCTGCTCAAGACCAACATGGGGGCGGGACACGGCGGTAGCTCCGGGCGCTACGACTACCTCAAGGAAATGGCGTTTCGCTACGCGTTCGTTCTCGATCAGGTGAGATTCGCGGTTCCCTGAGGTGAGTAGCGATCGTGCGCAATTTTTCACCAATTGTTGCTTCGCCAGCAGCGAGAATCTCTTCTCATTGACATCGTTCGCGCTTTCGCTTCTTCTGGCGGCCATCATCGGTAACAGCGCGCTCGCGCAGGACTCGCTCTGCGCCGCCCACTCGCCCGCCGCCGATCCGTCGCTCTACTGCTTCCCTCTGCTCCCCGCCGACCGGGCACCGGAGGCCGGAGGCACGGCGGTGCTACAGCCGGATGCGAGCCCGTTCGGCCTGGCCGTCAGCCGGGACGGCAGAGTCCGCTTTCGGGTGCGGTTGACCCTGGCCGGACTTCCTGATCCTCCCTCGCTGGGTTCCTACGACTCGTTCGTAGCGTGGGCTACCACTCCCGATCTAGATCCCATGATCTCCCTGGGTCGAGTGAGAAATGGGAGCACCGTGGTGGGCCCAATCCAGCTCGAGCGCTTCATGGTTTTGATCAGTGCCGAGCGTAGGGCTGATGTCCGCTTCCCTACCGGGCCATTTGTACTCCGGGGAAGCTCTCCCAGTCTCTTCATGGCTCCCCACGGCGTCACCGAGCTTCCACCGGCAACCGGTCCCGCGCACGGTCATGCCATGGGCGGATGGGCCATGCCTCCCATGCATCCCACCGCCAGCCGCATGCCCTACGGCCTCGAACGTTTCCGTCCCAGCGTAACCCCGTTTCTCCCGGCGTACCGTGGCGCCTCGCTCCCCAGCGCCTTGCCGAGCCGGAGCTACACCCTGGCCGATGGCGACACTATTACGCTCACCGCCGGCAAAGTGAGCCGCACCATCGGCAAGCACCAGCTCGTGACGTATGCCTACAACGGCCAGGTTCCCGGCCCCCGCCTGGAGATTCCCCAGGGCGGAACCGTCACCGTACGCTTTCGCAACAACACCGACCTGCCGGGCTCGATTCATTGGCACGGGCTTCGACTCGCCAACCCGAACGACGGCGTACCCGGCCTGACCCAGCCGCCGGTGGCTCCGGGTGGCGAGTTCGTGTACCGGGTGCACGCACCCGACGCCGGGTTGTTCTGGTACCACCCGCATCATCGCCAGGATCTGACTCAGGATCTGGGGCTCGCCGGCAACATCATAGTGCGCGGACGGGCGGACGTGCCTGTCCTGAGCGAAGCGAAGAAGCGGACGGATGGACGGAGGGACAGGCGAGAGGCGTTTCTGGTGCTGGATGACTTGCTCATCAGTGATGGCGGACTGATGCCCTATGGGCGGGAGGCCGCTACCCACGCGCTCATGGGCCGTTTCGGCAACGTTCTGCTGGTGAACGGGGCCGAGGACTGGAAGTTCGAATCTCGGCCGGGTGAGACGGTGCGCCTGCACCTCACCAATGCCGCTAGTGCGCGCACCTTCAATCTCTCGTTGGACCGCATCTCCCTCCGGGTGATGGAGGGCGATGTCGGCCCCTTTGCCCACCCGCGGACGGTCGAGAGCGTGGTGATCGCGCCGGCCGAGCGCTATGTGGTCGAGGCAACCCCGAAGCGCCCGGGCAGATACAACCTGGTGAACCGGGTGCGGGGAATCGACCGCGTCACCGGCCGCTTCTTCGCCGAGGTGGATACCATGGGTGTGCTGACGGTACGCGGCCCCCGCGCGCGGCGGGTGGGCAGGGCGCCGGGCGCGGGCTCGGATAAGCTGGCGTCGCTGGTACAAAGTCTCCGGGGCACAAAGCCCGACCGCACCCTGCAGCTCTCCCTCCGGACCCAGGGGCTGCCCTTTGCACTAATCCAGGCGCTCAGGCTGGACACTTCGTATGTTCACCCGGTCGAATGGACCAGCCCGATGCCGATGATGGACTGGCTCAGTACCGGCCGCGAAGTGAGCTGGATCATCCGCGACAGCGCGTCCGGGAGCGAAGGGATGGCGTTAGATTGGCGGGTACCTCGAGGCAAGCCGCTCGTGGTTCGGCTGGTGAACGACAAGCACGTGCTGCACCCCATGGGACATCCGATCCATCTGCACGGTCAGCGCTTCCTGGTGCTGGCGCAGAACGGCATGCCCAATGAGAATCCCGTGTGGAAGGACACGGTCCTGGTTCCGGCCGGCGGCACGGTGGACCTGCTGATCGACGCCAGCAATCCCGGCCGCTGGATGCTCCACTGCCACATCGCCGAACATCTCGAATCCGGAATGCACACCGTCATCACGATCGAGTGACCCACGCCTCAGCCAGGAAGTCATCGCATGCGTCAGGTCCTTTCCGCCTTTACCGCCTTTACCGCCTTTACCGCCGTTCCCGCCCTTCCCGCTCAGACGCCCTCCCCCAACGTACAGCGCTTCATCAGCGTCGCCGCTCCGGTCGTCGCTCTGACGCACGTGCGGGTGGTGGATGGAACCGGGGCCGAGCCGGTCGGCGACCAGACGGTGATCATCTCAGGGGGCCGGATCTCCGCCGTCGGGCCTGCCGGCTCCGTACCGGTGCCGGGCGGAGCCAAGGTGATGGATCTGAGCGGGCACACGGTGATTCCGGGTATCGTCGGCCTCCACGATCACACCTTCTACACCACCAACCTCCGCTCGGTGCAGAGTAATGCCACCGCTCCCCTGCTCTACCTTGGCAGCGGGGTTACCACCATTCGCACTACCGGATCGCACTCGCCGTACGCCGAGCTCAACCTCCGGCGGCTGGTTGCCGCGGGCGAGATCGCCGGCCCGCGGATGCATATCGCCGGGCCGTATCTAACCGGCGGCGCCGGCATCGGCAGCATGCACAAGGTGAACACGGCTGACGCGGTGCGGCGGGTGGTAGACTACTGGGCGTCCGAGGGGGTTACCTGGCTCAAGTTCTACACTGATGTGAGCCGCGAGGTGCTTGGTGCCGCGATTCAACAGGCGCACAAGCGGGGCGTGAAGGTGACCGGACATCTCTGCTCCGTGAGCTTCCGCGAAGCGGTGCGTCTCGGCATCGACAATCTGGAACACGGGTTGTTTGTTAATACCGACTTCGATCCGGAGAAGAAGCCGGATTTCTGTCCCCCGGATGCACTGGCCAAGCTGGCCAGTCTGGACACCGGCGGCGAGGCGGCCAGGACCACCATTCGCGAGATGGTCGCTCGCCGGGTGCCGATGACCTCCACCCTTGCCGTGTTCGAGCTCTTCGTCCCCAACCGTCCGCCGCTGGAGCCGCGGGTGCTCGAGGCGATGGCGCCGGATGTGAAGGCCGAATACCTGACCAGCCGTGCGCGGCTGGCCGAAGAAGGCTCGTTCGCGATCTCCCCCCAGGTTTTCAGGAACGCGCAGCAGTTCGAGCTGGCGTTTGTCCGCGCCGGCGGTCTGCTCGCCGCGGGCGTGGACCCCACCGGAAATGGTGGCGCCCTTCCCGGCTTTGGCGACCAGCGCAACTACGAGCTTCTGATCGAAGCCGGACTCACACCGGTCGAGGCCATCCGGATCATGACGCTGAACGGCGCCACCGTGCTTGGCGAAGACAAGCGTCTCGGCAGCGTAACGGCCGGCAAGCTGGCCGACCTGGTGGTAATCAAGGGCGACCCGATCGCGCGGCCGGCCGAGATCCGCAACGTGGCGATCGTATTCAAGGAGGGAGTCGGATACGACCCGGCCAAGCTGATAGAGGCCTGCCGCGGACTGGTCGGGATCCGGTGAACCCCACAACCCGGCTGTGGGGCCGATCGCCACTCTCGGCTGTCATTCTTGCCGTGGGCATGGCGCTGGCCGGTTGGTTCGTGGGGCACGGCTTTCTCCGCGGCCGGACCAGCGCGCGCTTCGTTGAGGTGAAGGGGCTGGCCGAGCGGGAGGTGGCCGCCGATCTGGCGCTCTGGCCCCTGCGCTTTGTCACCACCGGCAACGATCTCGCCGTAGCGCAAGCGGAGATCACCCGGGACACCCGGGAGGTGTATTCGTTCCTGGCGCGGCACGGAATCGACACGGCTGGGGTCCAGCTGCTCGCGCTGGAGGTGTCCGATGCCGAAGCCAATCGCTTTCAGGGCGAGCGCGGTGGCACCCGCTTCGTGATCCAGCAGACGGTGATGGTCAGGTCGGACAAGCCTCAGGTGGTGCTGGCCGCCAGCCAGCGGGTGAGCGAGCTGGTAAGAGATGGCGTGATTCTCTCCTCCAGCGGCGAGTACGGAATCGGCGGACCTACCTTCGTATTTACCAGGCTCAACCAGCTCAAGCCCGCCATGGTCAAGGATGCGACCGCGAATGCCCGGGCGGCCGCGGAGCAGTTCGCAGCCGACTCCCGGACCAGTCTGGGAGACATCCGCTATGCCAACCAGGGCGTGTTCGTGATTTTGCCGCGGGATCAGGCTCCCGGGGTGAATGAAGGAGGGCAGCTCCAGAAGATCGTCCGGGTAGTCTCCACCGTGCAGTACCTGCTGGAGTGACGCTCTGGTCTCGGTAACCCTGCGCATCCTACCCAAGAGAAAACTTCTGCTGCGCTCAATCCCTACCTGCTGTATCTGCGACAACTGGGTTACCTGCGGCCATTTTTGCGGGCCGCTGAAGCGCGGCGAGGCAACTCAAGTGGTTTGGACGTGCGATTACCCTGTTGGCGGATTGTCACCGCTGGGCCCTCCTGGTCGGTGAACATCAATCTGTGGTGGTGAACATCAACCTGTGGCAGGGTCTGGTGGGGTTCAGGGTATGCTGATGCTGTTGCCGTACTCGGCAGCGGGAACCTCTTCACCGGCCGGACCTGGAAACCGGGGCGGGCCACCGAGGCACCAACGGCAACAGGATCTGGAGCGCTGGCTGGGTTGACGGGCCCACGATTGGATGGCAGTATAGATGCCGTCCCTCCCAGGTATCGAAACAGTCCAATGCGCCAGAGTCAAACCCGCCAATCGCTGCGCTCCCCGTACAGCCGTGAGGTGCATCCGACCGCGGAACTCTCGAGAAAATGGAGGATGCCGTTATGATGTGGAGCTCGTGTTCGGCTCGACCAACGTTAGCGTCCCGCCTGATCGCCATAGGATTCTTATCACTTCTCCTGGTTTCCACCGCCCGGATATCGACGGCGGCAGCGCAGGGCGAAGAGCAGACGGGCAGTATCGGGGGAAGAGTGGTTGACGACCAGGGCGAACCGCTCGCCGGCGCCCAGGTTGCCATTCCCGGCACCACCGTGGGAACGCAGACCCGCGCCAACGGCGAATACGTGCTGCCGAGGGTTCCCGCCGGCAGCCAAACCCTGCAAAGCCGCCTGCTGGGCTACCGTCCCGAGTCGGACACTGTCCAGGTTACGGCCAACCAGCGCACCACCCACGACTTTACCCTCGTCCGGGATCCGCTCCAGCTCCAGACCATGGTGGTCACGGGAACCCAGTCGCCCCGCATGAACTTGGATGCGAGCGTGGCGGTAACCACCCTGACGGCAACTGAGATCCAGGCCGCGGCGCCGCGGAGCACCACCGAGATGCTTCGCTACGTTCCCGGCTTCACCCGGGTGGAGAGCTCCGGAGGTGAGGTCAATCAGAATATCACGATGCGCGGCATTCTCGGCGTCGAGTATGTCGCGTTTCTGGAGGACGGGCTGCCGGTATTCCCCACCATGCACACCTTTTTCATGAACGCCGATAATCTCTTCCGCTTCGACACCAATATCGAGCGGATGGAGGTAGTACGGGGTGGCAGCTCCCCGCTGTTCGGGTCCAATACCCCGGGGGCGATCGTGAACTTCATCAACAAGACCGGTGGCAACGTCTTCGGTGGTACCATGCGCGCCACGGGAGCGACCAAAGGCCTAGCCCGCTATGACCTCAATCTCAATGGACCGCTGGGAAACGACTGGCGGTTCAATGCAGGTGGCTTCTACCGCTACGACAACGGCGTGCGTAGCCCGGGTTACCCCGGCATCCGGGGCGGGCAGCTGAAGGCCAGCGTCACCCGAATGCTCGACAACGGACACCTCCGCTTCTCGGTCAAGCATATCAATGACCGAAATCAGTTCATTCTCCCGCTTCCGTTCGCCAATCCGTCTGATCCCGAGTACGTCCCCGGGTTCAGTAACTACGGCTCCATGAACACGCCGGAGGGGCTGGATCTTCGCATCACCACCCCCGGGAACGATCTCATCCTGCCGCTGGATAACGGGCTCAGGACCGACGCCACCTGGTTCACTGCGGATGTGACGCTCGACCTCTCGGACGAGTGGAACCTTCAGAACATCGCGCAGGTCATGCGGAACGATCAGGAGTGGAACGCGCTCCTGCCCTTCAATGTACTTTCGGCGCAAGACTTCATCACGACCTCTGGCGGGCTCGGTCTTCCAGCCGGCAGTACCGGTCAGTACTTCTTTACCAACCACGACGACGCCTCGGGGAACCCGCTGCCCTTCGACACCCCAAATGGCCTCGTCGCACCGGGTGGCGAGTGGCACGTGGAAAAACCGCTCACCGCGGTCCAGAATCAGCTCTCATTGCGGCGGGGCTTTGGGAAGCATTCACTGTCGCTTGGCGGATACTTTGCGAACTACACCCAGGACAATCGCTGGTTCTTTACCGACATTCTGACCGATGTGCGTGACAACCCACGCTTCCTCGATCTGGTGGTCACGCCTGCTGGTGGCGGTGCCCCGGTGAACGTCACCCGGAACGGCTTCCGAAAGGAAATCTCCAACTACGTGAACGGCACCGGCCAGACCACAGTGGTATCCGGGGTCGTCGGTGGCGAGGTGCAACTCACAGATCGGTTCCGTGCCGACCTGGGCGTCAGGGTGGAGTACAACACCTTCGTCCAGCGGTCGGAGAACACTTCCTCGTTCGATATGGACCTGGATTCGACCACCACGTACGACATCCAGACCTACGGCAACAACAGTTTCCGGAACTTCAGCCGGGGGATTACCGACTGGTCCGGCTCACTCGGACTGAACTACCGGGTCAACGAGAGGTTCTCGGTCTACGGCTCAGGAGCGCGGGGGTACAAGATGCCCGCGCTCGATGAGTTCTTGAACGCGTCCGCCCAGCAGCAAGTGGACCTGTTCGACTCACGCGAAGTATTGGCCGCAGAGCTGGGCGTGAAGTACGCCTTCGGGCGGGTGGGCGTGACGGTGAACGGCTTCTATACCAAACTCAAGAACATCGTCAGCCAGGGGGCTGTGGTAGACCCGGCGACTAACGCCACCACCTGGACCATTCTTACCGCTCCGGAAAATCGCGCCTACGGCGCCGAGGTCGAGGCGTTCGTCAGCCCCGTTGAGGGGCTCCAGCTCATCGGCACCGGCACGTTCCTCGAGGCAGATCTCGCCTCCGGGGCCGACATCGGCAGCCGGATCAACGGTGTGCCAAGTGCCATCGGCAACCTCGCGGCTATCTTCTCTCCCCAGAGGGTAGCCGGGCTGCAGCTCAAGGCCGATTGGCATTACGTCGCGTCTCGCTTTGCCGACTTCGCGGTCGGTACGACGTTGCCCTCCTACAATTACTTCAACTTCGGCGCCGGCTTTGCCATTCCAGGAGCGGGAACCAGAGTCAACGTGGACGTGTTGAACGCTTTCCAGAGCAAAGGCCTGGAGGAAGGAAACCCAAGGCTACTCAGCACCGGTGGCGCTCCGATCTTCCTGGCTCGGCCCCTCCTGCCACGGCGTATCCAGGCATCGGTCGAATATGACTTCGGAGGCGGCAGATAGTAGCGGCAGTAACGAAGAACTCTAGTGCCGGCGGCGGGCCACCACGGTCCGCCGCCGGTTGGCTAAAGGAGCTCGGATGAGAGCCGTCGGACGGTCCGGCCTGTGGTGCATGCACGCTCTGCTGGGATTTCCCCTCCAGGCCCAACAGCCGAGAGGTGCGGCAGATTCCGCCTTTCTTCTCTCCACGACGGACGCCCGGCGCTCCCCTTCCCCATTTATCGGCAATGGGCGGCTGGCAGTCGTGATCCCGGCACTGGGAATCGGAGCTTCTCCTTCTTACAAAGCGGGACTCTACGAGCACGGTCCCGGTGACGTGCCACGCATTGTGGCGGTGCCGGCCTGGAATGCCATCGCCGTATTCGACGGGCAGGAGTGGATCGCTGACACCGAGCCACCTCCGGCGGCACCAGTGCAGGCATACCGTCAGGTGGTTGACATGAAGACCGGCACCGCGCACACGAGCTACCACTGGGTGAAGCGCGGGAGGAGCACATCGGTTCGGGTCGAGAGCTTTATATCTCGTGCCGATCCGCACCTGACCGCCATCCGCCTGGAGTTGACCCCGAAGCATCGAAGCCGTATGCGGGTGCGTTTCGCCCTGACCGGCTGGCCGCCGCCCAGGCGGCTGGCGCTCGCCCGGCTGCCAGAGGCCCCGCCATCCTGGAAGCCGGCGGACATCTGGTATCCGGGACATATGGTCATACGCTCGCGCGAAGCGAAGCGTGAGTCGTGGGGAGCCCGCCTCTCGATGACCGCGATACCGCAGGGCCGCACCAGCAATCTGGCTCAGGTGGCGGCCGTCACCTGGCCCATGGACCTCCGGGACCCGGTTGCAAGCACAACGGCTTCAGGCGACACGGCGCTGGTGGAGATCGCCTTCGACGCGTTCCCTGGCCGCAGCTACAGATTCTCTCAGGTTACGAGCATCGTATCCTGGGACGACGCGCAGCGGCCGCTGGAGCGGGCGGCCCGGGAGCTCGACGCGGTGCGGGGACGAGGATTCGACCGGCTCGCGGCCGACAACGCGCGAGCCTGGCTGGCGCGCTGGGAAACCGACATCGAGATCGAGGGCAACCCGGAGCTCCAGCGGGTGGCGAGGTCAATGCTTTTCTATCTCCTGTGCAGCGCCGACTCCGGCACCAAGCTGGGGATCCCCCCGATGGGCCTCTCGAGCGCCGGCTACTACGGCCACATCTTCTGGGACTCCGACACCTGGATGTTCCCCTCCCTGCTGCTCACCCATCCGGACATCGCACGTTCGCTGGTGGCATTCCGCGGGCGGACTTTGCCCGCAGCCCGAGACAATGCGAGGCTCAACGGGTTTCGGGGCGCCATGTATCCCTGGGAAGCCGACGAACGGGGGGTGGAGACGACACCGCACTTCGCGGTGCAGAACGCCCGCTCGGAGATTCACGTGAACGGCGACGTGGCGCTCGCCCAGTGGCAGTACTATCAGGCCACGGGCGACTCCAGCTGGCTCGCCGCCGAGGGGTTCCCCGTCATCCGCGAAACCGCTGACTTCTGGGTCAGCCGCTCGACGTGTGAGGCTTCCGAGGAACGATATCACATTGAGAACGTGGTGTCGGTGGCCGAGGGCCTGATCGGAGTGACCGACGATGCCTACACCAACGCCGTGGCCCGGAAGAATCTCCAGATCGCTGCGGCCGCAAGCAAGAGATTAGGTAAGCCCGCCGACCCCCGCTGGGCGCTGCTCGCCTCGAAACTGCACCTGCCATACGACTCGGCCAGCCAGTTCTTTCGCACCTACGAGGGCGCGCCTGACTCCACCCTCGGCTGGGTCACCCCGCTTCTGGCCTACCCTCTAGCGATACCCATGAGCCCCCGGGCCAAGCGGGCTCAGCTGGAGCAGGCGATCGCTCAGCTTTTGAAGGAGGGTCCAGGAGCCATGATGGGATCCACTATTCTTGCCGTGGGCGCGGCGGAGCTGAACGACCGTGCCATGGTCGACTCACTATTGCCGTTCAGCTATCGAACCCACATGAAGGGCCCGTTTCTGATGCTCTCGGAAACGCCGGCCAACGACGCGGTGAACTTCGTGACCGGCGCCGGCGGCTTCCTTCAGCAGGTCATTTTTGGCTGGACCGGGCTGCGCATCGGGGAGCGCGGATTGGAGCCTGCCTTCCCTCCTCTGCTTCCATCCAGTGTCAAGCGGCTGGTCCTCCGCAACATCAGCGTCCGGGGTAAGCGTTACGACGTCATCGTGGACTCGGCCGGACGGCGCATGGTTCTCCACCGAGCAGTGA